>JAAXID010000046.1 GCA_012270545.1 Anaerolineae bacterium
ACAGTTTTCTTGCTCACAAGTATTCCAATAATCGCCTCCTTATTTTGTCGGTGAGTATCGTTTGCTCGAACGGGACAGAATGCCGTAACCGGACACTTGCCCACTGCTATCGTCTCTCGGCTTGTAGCAATTCGGGGATTGGTGAAGAGACGCGTAGCGTAGATGTTAGCGCAGATTTCGCCGAAAATGCAAACTATTGTCTCAAAGTTGGATCGAGCGCATCACGCAAGGCGTCGCCGATGAAGTTGATGGCGAGCACCGTGATCATGATGGCGACGCCCGGCGCGATGGACATCACGGGCAAGATGCGCATTAATTCTTTGGCGTTGCTGAGCATTGATCCCCATTCGGCGGTCGGTGGCTGCGCGCCCAGGCCGAGGTAGCTCAGCGTGGCGGCAATGAGGATCGCTTCGGCGACGCTGAAAGATCCTTGCACAATCACCACCGGGAGAACATTGGGCAGAATATGGCGGAAGATAATTGAGATATCGGAGGCACCTGCTGCTTTGGCGCCGACGATGAATTCGGTCTCGCGCAGAGTCAACACCATTCCGCGCACAACCCGCGCAAACCATATCCAGTACACCACGATCAGCGCTACCATCATATTGAATAGACTGGGACCGGCGACGGCGACGAGAGCGATGGCGAGGACGAGAAAAGGAAAGGCTATCATCAGATCGACGACGCGCATGATAATCATGTCCGCAATGCCGCCAAAGTAGCCAGCGACCGCGCCTAGGGCGACGCCAATTGTAGTTGATATGCCTGAGACGATAATGCCAACCATCAAAGAGATGCGCGCCCCGTATATCAGCCGGCTGAAGCCGTCGCGCCCCAATTCGTCCGTACCGATAAAGTGTTCCGCGCTCGGTGGCTGTTTGACGTTGGAATAATTGGTCTTGTAAGGATCGTAGGGCGCAATTTGCTCAGCGAAAACCGCTGATAGCACGAGCACGAGCAAAACGGCGAAACCCAGGATTGCTTGCTTATTCCTTAAGATCTGCCGGAAAGCCTTATAAAGAAAGGACCTGGGCTCATTTAGCTCAATGAATGCTGTGTCCGCCGCCAGTTCGACAATATGCTCAGCCATTGGTCGCCTCAATGCAGCCGAATTCGGGGATCAATGTATGAATAAAGGATGTCATTGGCGAGATTGACGAGTATAACCATGATCGAGAACACCAGCACCGTGTTGGTGACGACCAGGTAGTCGCGGGCGAAGATAGCGTCGACCGCCAGCCTGCCGATGCCGGGCCAGCCGAAGACTTTCTCGATGACGACGGCGCCGCCAAGCAAGCTGGCGAAGTATCCAGATATTACTGTGAGGATTGGGATTAGCGCATTTGGAAGCGCATGCCGAAAATTGACGCGGCGAATGCCCAAACCCTTTGCCCGCGCTGTGCGAACGTAATCAAGGCTCAGCACTTCCAACATGCTTGAGCGCGCCACCCGCGTTACCAGACCCAGTAGAATCAGGCTCAGTGTCACCGACGGCAGCACCAACGAGCGGGCGAATTCGATCGGGGTTTTGCCCTGTCCCACCGTGGGCAGCCAATCGAGGTGAAGTCCGAAAATCAGCATCAGCATGATGCCGAACCAGAAGGCCGGTATGGATACGCCGAACAAGGCGAAGGTCATTGCCGCCGTATCGATCCAGGTACCTCGTTTCAAGGCGGACAGGATACCGATAGGTAAGGCGAAGATGAGCACAAGGACGATCGATGTCACGGTGAGTATAATGGTATCGGGCAATCTTTGCGCGATCTCATAACTGACCGGAGAACGCGACCTGACCGATATGCCCATATCTCCTTTGAGCAGGTTTGTCACATAGCGAAGGTACTGGGCAGGCAGCGGGTCGTTCAGCCCCAGCTTGTCACGGATGCGGTCTATCTCTTCCGAAGTCAGCTGGCGCGCGTTGCTCATCATCAATTCGACGGGGTCGCCGGGGATGAGCTGAATAAGCGCGAAGGTGGCCGTCGTCACGCCAAACACGAGCGGAATCATCAAGATCACTCGGCGCAGGATGTATTTCTTCATTGTCTCTATCTGTGTGATCTAGTTTGAAACAAGGATTAAGTGGTGGATGAATGATTCACTTGCTCAATTTCGCGAGACAAGACTGCAAAATTACAACCGTGGACTCCATGACAGTGGGATTCTAGTCGTGATGTGGTGGCATGTCAAATCTCGGGCGGCATGGGAGTGTCGATAGACGTGGATTAAGAACACCTGCCTGGATGTAGAAATTCGCGGTGTAACTCTCCTCCACTTCGGATGCTTTGGGGAGGGATCGGGGGTGGGGTTTGTAGTGGTCCTGAAAAGCTGGGCACATAGTTGAGCGAGTATACGCGTGATTCAGCTAAATCACCTCGAGGTAATCCCGATGCGGTAGTTCTGGGAAAGGCGCGTGGGGCTCAGCCTGATACCAGAATGCTGTCGATGCGATATCATCTTGCAGCGGCAAATAACGCCACTCTTCATGGGGTGCATCGCCCAAGGACATCGAGCGCCAGCCAAGTGCCTGAATGGTCACGCGCAAATCTTCTTCAAAGCGGATCGGGTCTGGAATATGCCAGCGATACATACCAAAGCGCTGCTGACTTTGGTAGAACCCATCCGGCTTGATCACCTGCGGCAGGCCTAAATAAGGCGTGGAATAGGCGCTATATTCACCATCAAAATTGCCGAAACACCAGGCGCCGCCAAAGTAGTCCTCAGTGCCGGTGCCGCATATCGTAGGGAAGTCGCTGTCACCATCCATATAAAACTTAATTTCGCCTTCGCCCCACCAACCACGATTATTGCTGCCCCAGGCCATGTACGTGCCAACGTAATGTCCCATGCCTTTTACATTGTCGAGAATGGTATGCACTTCCTTATAGGGCAGCGGATTGTTCCGGCGCCACTGCGCATGCAGGTAACCAACGTCCTCTGGAACATCGGTCAACGTATAAGTGAATTGGTAGAACAGCGGGCGCACCTCTTTGTCCAGGAGGTTCTCAATAGTGACGCGCGCGCGCTTACGGAAAGGCATCTCCCAATAACTGTTGAATGCGCTTTGCGAATTGACCGAAATCGGTAGCGAGTTTACTGGGCAATATTCGGTCCAGCCGTTGCAGAAGAAGTCGCCAAAGGGAACTTCAATGGAAGGCGACTCTTCGTCATCCCAGTAGAAGCGCAGGATCAATGAGCGCCAAAACTGCGGAAATGTAGTGATCCAGATATGTTGAATGGCGCCGGGACCTTCGATCTCCGCCAAGGTCGTGACGCTATTCGCGGCCAGATTGATACAAGGAGACACCTTCCAGCCCTGCCCCAAATCCTGCGCGGCTGACCAGGAAACACCATCAGTGGACATGCCGCCACGGCCCTTCTCACCTTTGAAGTTCTCCGCGCTTATCGAGCGCGTCTTCGCCCTGGACAAGCGCGAGATATTGCCCATATTCAAATGCAAACCGTTGAAGTAATCCACTTTATCACCTAATCATTCATCGCTAATCTTTTACTGGATTCAGCTTTCTGCAGGCGACGCTGCCGAGCTCTGCGGCTGCGGAACCTTAACATAGGGATCGAAGCCGACAGGCTTGTAGCAGAGCGCTTGGCGCTCTGGCGATATCTGCACCATCGGCGGTACAGTGCGCTCACAGATCGCCTCGACATAGTTGCAGCGCTTGGCGAACTTGCAAGCTTGCGCCTGAAATTCTTTGATCTCGATATCCGGCAGCGCGACATGCCGTTCCCACTTGTAGTCAACCGTCGGCACTGAATCAAGCAACAGCTCGGTGTAGGGATGGACAGAGTCGGTAAGTATCTGCTCCGATGGGCCATACTCCACCACGCTGCCTCGATACATGATCCCGATGTAATCGCTGACGTAGTAGGCGGTCGAGAGATCATGCGTGATGTAAACAAAACTGACCTTGTACCGTTCCTTAAGTTCGAGGAATAGGTTGACGATGTTCATGCGCAGCGAGGCGTCGATCATGCTGACCGGCTCATCGGCGACGATGAGTTTAGGACGGGAAATGAGGCTGCGGGCGACAGAGATCCGCTGCAGCTCGCCGCCGGAGAATTGATTGGCATATTTGCCTTCGACGCGGGACAAATCGAGGCCCACCGATTCCAACACTTCCGCGACGATCTCGCGCGCCTCCTTGCGGTTCCTCGCGATCTTCAGCCGCAGCGCCGCATTAAAGAGATACTTGTCTACCTTTTTGCGCGCGCTGAAGGCTTCGAAGGGATTCTGAAAGATCGGCTGCACGGCGCGGTAGTAGTCTCTCCCCTTCAGTCCCGCGCCGCCCTTTTCAAATAGCGGATGTCCGTCAATCAACACATCGCCGGCTGTCGGATGTTCCAATTCCAAGATGATCCGCGCCAGCGTGGTCTTGCCACTGCCGGATTCGCCAACGATGCTCAGAATCGATGGCTCGGCCGCCGGCAAGCTCAGGCTGACATCGTCGACTGCCACCAAGCGCGTGCCGAAGACCAGACCACCGATGCGGAAGACCTTGCTCACATTGCGCAGTTCGAGAAGGTTCTCGCTCAAGACGCGCGCTCTCCGTAAAGATGACAAGATACGAAATGCTCCGGCTCAATCTGAATCAGGGCAGGCTCTAGATTGGCGCAGTGGTCCATCACTTTGGGGCAGCGGGCGGCAAAACGACAGCCCGCCGGCGGGTGCACCAAACTCGGCGGTCGGCCGGAGATGCCCACCCGCTGCGTGCGGTCACCAACGCGCGGCAAAGATTGAATCAGCATCTGCGTATAGGGGTGCAAGGGATTGTTGAAGATGGCGCCGGTCGGACCGTATTCCACCAGCTTGCCGGCGTACATGATTGCCAGCCGGTCGCTGATCTGATAATGCACGCCCATATCATGCGAGACCACCACCAGCGTGTTTTTCATCTGCTGCTGCAATTCGATCAGCATCAGCAGGATACCCTTTTGCACCACCACATCCAGCGCCGTGGTTGGTTCGTCCGCCAGGACAATCTGCGGGTGCAGAAAGGTGCCAAGCGCCACCAGCACGCGCTGCTTCATGCCACCGCTGAGCTGATGCGGGTAGGACTTCAAGACCTCGACCGGCAGCTCCAGCTCTTTTAGATACGCCGCCACCCGTTCGCGTATCGTCTTCTTGCCCTTTGCTTTGAGGGGATGGCCCTTCGGCACGGCATCAAAGAATTGATTCTCGATGCGGATGACTGGATTGAGTACACTCATTGAGCCTTGGGGGATGTATGAGATGAATTCCCACCAATGGTCGCGGATAGCCCCCGGCCCAATGGTTTTGACAGCGCCGTTGCCAGCGGGAAAATCGGCTTCGTAGCTGCCGGAGACAATTTGCAACGGAGGCTGCACATAATCGTAGAGGACCTTCAGCAGAGTCGATTTGCCGCAGCCCGATTCGCCGGCGATGCCCAGCACCTCATTCGGTCGGATATCAAAGGAGACGCCATCCACCGCCTGCACGACGCCGCGCGGTGTATCGTAGTAGCATTTCAGCTCTCGTAGCCTAAGCATCGCCGTGCCCCCGCCGCTCCGCCGACAGGCTGGAAATACCGGTCGAAATCAGGAATAAGGCGATAAATAGCAAGATGATGGCGACAACGGGCGAACCGATCCACCACCAACGTCGGCCAAGCAATGCCTGGTGCTGGAGCGCCCAATAGATCGTGGTGCCAAGCGTGGCTTCTTCCAGGCTGGACAAGCCGATCACAGCCAGGCCGGACTCGGTGGCGATGGCGACCAAGACTGTGTTGACGAAATTCGCCATCGACCAACTGAAGATATGGGGCACGATTTCTTCCGCCAATATATGAATCGTGCTCGAGCCAGAGAAGCGCGCCGTATTCACGAACTGGCGTTCACGCATGCTCAGCGCGATCGAGCGCATTTGACGCGCGGGCCAAGGCCAGTTGAAGAGTATAAGGATGATGCTGATCAGAACCAGCGAGGCGCGTCCCTGCAACAGCGAAGACATCAGGATGAGAATTGGCAAGGACGGAACGACGATGAAGACATCGGCCAAGAGGGTGATGACGCGATCCGGAATACCACCGAGAAAGCCAGCCGCCAACCCGGCAAAGACACCAATAAGGGTGGCGAAGAAGGCAACAAACAAGCCGATGAAGAGTGAATTCTGCGTCGCATAGGAGAGCAGCCAGAAGGTATCTTGCCCCAAATTGGTCGTGCCCAGCAGATGTTCGACGCTCGGCGGCAGGTTGCGCGGATGCTTGATCCAGGAGCGCGGGTCTTCCGGCGAAAAGAAGGGCAAGATGCCGCCAAGAATGATGAAGGCGGCGAAGATTATCAGGCCGACGGTCAGGCGCGGGCTCGTTCTGCGCATCGCTACCTCTGCCTGATCCGTGGATCAAAGAAGGGATACAACAGGTCGATGATCAGGGTCGATGAGGCGACCGCGATTATGGAAATCGAAATCGTGCCCATCAGCAGGTTGTAATCGGCTTGCAAAACCGCGTTATATGTGATCGTTCCCAAGCCGGGATACCCGAAGAGAATCTCGGTAATCAGCGCGCCATTGAAGATGGTGCCGATTTGCAGCGCCAGTACGGTGACTTGTGGCAATATCGCGTTGCGCATGACATAGGCCGTCATGATGCGGCCCTCGCCCGCCCCTTTCAGCTTGGCGAAATAGACGAAGTCTTCTTCCGAGATGCTCGACGAAAGCGCTTTCATGCTCAGCACCCACCAGCCGAAGCCGACGATGACGATGGACAGGGCCGGAAGAATTGAGTTGTATATCACGCTAGAAATGAATTCCAGCGAAGGCGGATCGCCGCGGATGGAGAAGAAGAGTGGGAAAATCGGATTGATGTGGATGAACAAGATGATCAAGATAAGCGCGGTGATGTAGTAAGGAATTGGGTAGACAAAGATGGCGATGACTTCCAGCGCGCGCGAGGAGATCCAGCGGCTCCTGTAACCCGCCAACAGGCCAATGGCATTGCCCAGGATCCAGGCAATGATGGTCGACGTCAGCAAAAGACCAAGCGTCCAGGGGAGCGCGCGCCCGATCAATTCGTTCACCGGCGTCGGAAACATCGACAGCGAGGGACCGAAATCGCGCGTCAAAAAGGTGCGGTGGAAGAAGCCGAAATACTGCTCCGCCAACGAGCCTTCCAGGCCAAAAGCCTGCGTCAATGTGGCGCGCATCGCCTCCACCTGTTCCGCTTCCATGTAGGCGCCGCGGGTCATGATGCGTCCGAGCATCGCCTCGACGGGATCCGAAGGCATAAAGCGTGGCACAAAGAATACAACGGTGATGCCGATCCAGATCACCAGAAGATAGGCGATGATCCGTGTGACCACGAACTTGGCAAATTGCATCTCGCAACCTCGGGCAAGTTAAATTGGGTGCGCCCAGCAGAGCACACCCAATCTAGGGGATTACCGGTTCAGCCTAGCCGTCACTCTTTGGCTGGATGAACGGCATGTGGTACTTGAACAGCGACCACCACCACCAGGGTCCTTCATAGAAGTAGTCCGCGGTGGGCAAGCCATCCCAGTAAGTCGTAATGACTGGCACGAATTTCGATGTGCCAAACATCGGCAGCCAGGGACGCTCCACAATAAACTGCTTCTCAAATTCGGTCAGCAGCGGAATCGTGTCCGGATGATCGCTCGGTAGTGGCGCGATCTGATCGAGAATGCCGCTGAGAGCGTCGCTGTCGAAGCGCATGGCGTTGCCGGGCGCCGGCTGGCCGATGGGCACGATGTGGCGCTTGTGCCAGAATGCATCCAGCAGATCCCAACTATCCGGCAGGGCGCCACAGCCTGGCCAGTAGGAACCAGCGTCAAACTCGCCGCGGCCGTAATTGCTCCAGAAGGTGCCGGAGTCCATCTGCTGCACGGTGGCGTCAATGCCAAATGCGCGCCAGTTGTCGGCGACGGCGAAAGCCAGACGTTGTGACTGCACCTCAAAGTTCGAAGGCGAGTTGATGGTGATCTGCCAAGGCGAGCCATCGGGCTTGTGCCAGGCGCCATTTTCGAGCGCGAAGCCCTCGGCTTGCAGCATCTCGGTAGCTTTGTCTGGATCATGCTTCCACCAGCCGACGCCGAAGAGATCCACCAACGCCTCTTCACTTTCGGGCAAGCCTTCGACGCCTTGGTCCGCGAGGATGGCGGCGATATCCACGGCGTAGTTCGGGTCGAAAGGTTGGTAGCCGTCTTCGAAGGCAAACTCGGTCATCCATTCGCGCATGGGCTTATGGAAGGCGTCGTGAATGACTTGCACCGGCGGCACGGCCAGCGGCGATACGCGCAGGATGCCGGCGAATGTGGCCAAGCCGACGCTCTTGATGTCGGTGGCCAGCGCCATCGCCCAGCGGACATTCTGGTTGTCCCAGGGTTCTTGCGTGTTGGAAAAGACGATGCCGCGCTCGCAGGGGTCATCGAAGTTGGCCCAAGGGAAGTCTTCGTGCCAGGCGCGAGCATTCGGGTTGGCATCGCGCAAGATGTCCCAGGCTTCGGGGGAGATATCAGTGAAAATATCGAGTTGGTTTTGGATGCCGGCGATGATGCGGCGCTCTTCCGTGCCATAGAAGCGGAAGAGGACGTGCTCCGGTCCCGGTTCGCCGAAGATCTGGCCCACGTCCGTATGCTCCCAGTCTTCGCGCTTGTCATAGAGGAACCAATTACCATTGGGATCGACATCCGCCAGGGTGTAAGGTCCGCTGACGACCGGCGGATAGTTCTGGAAAGTGGCCGGGTCTTCGTTTTCCCAGATGTGTTTGGGCACCAGACGGAAGGCATCGCCCCAAATATGTACGCCGAGCGTATAGCCTAGACGAGGTTCCGACCGTTTCGTGTTGAGAATCATGGTCAGCTCGTCGACCACCTCGTAGCTGTCCACGACTTGCGAGAGGAAACCACTATAGGGGAATTCCGGCGTGCCCAAAACCATATCGATGGTGAATGCCATATCAGCAGTTGTAATTGGCTCACCGTCGCTCCAGCGCAAGTTGTCGCGCAGCGTAATGCGGAAGCTGGTGTAATCGTCGTTAAGTGCCTCGGGCATTTCAGCCGCCAGGCCGGGGAATTGCTCGCCCGTTGCCGTGTTGATCTCCCACATATTGGAGTAAGCCAACTGGTGCAGCCCTTGATTGAAACGGGTGCCCGCCTGGTAGGGATTTGTCTGCGTGGGATTGTCGATGCGGCCATCCAACTGATCTACAATCAAGGTCGTTGCCCGTGGCGTACCGACTTCGGTCTGTTCCTGTGCCGAGACAAGCGCGCTGGCGAAGAATACGACAGCCAACAATACAACGATTGAAAGCAGGGGCCTGCGATATTTCTTGTACATCAGAAATCTCCTCAGATGATTATTTGAACGTTTCGAGCTAAAACTGTGGATCTATTCGACCATATTCACCTTTCTCCCAACTTTGACTCTGTCTGCTCTAACTCGCTACTACAATGCTTCAGCAGTGGCCTATGATAACATATCAGCAGGAAACCAACAAAATGGAGACATCCGACGGGCCGCTGCAATGGTCTAAGGTTCCGCAAAAGGTGGTGATCGCTTGCTACAAGCGCGCCTTTTTGTATCGCACGCAGAGTGAAATCCCAACTATATTGAGGTGCATGCTATGCGCAAGTTGCTAGGCGTACCAGCCACTGGCAATACGCGGCGTTGGCGCATTATGGACTTTTGGGAACGCAGCGATTATCTGCTTCTTACAAACTGGGTGCATATCGATATGATTCATCGTGCGCTTTCTCCAGGCGCCAATCATGTAGACAGTACAGAGATTAATCGCAACCGAAGACTGCCCGAGGCATATTCATCACCGATATTGCAAATGATTTTGACAGCCAAATGCAAGTCCGTTAGTCTATGGAGAGCGTGAAGCGTTTTGTGGCGTGACTGTAAACAAGCTTTGAACAGGAGACTTAAAGATGAGTTTGCAAAAAGAGCAAGTTCATGACTTCATTAAGAAGTACAATGAAGGACGCATCTCGCGACGGCAGTTTTTGCAGGCGGTGACGACCGTCGGCGGCGTCGCGGTAGCGCAATCCATGATGCCAAGTTTCCGCTTGGCAACTACGTTTGCGCAGGGTACGCCAGCGCGAGGCGGTACCCTCGCCGCCGCCACCATCGACAAGCCAGTCAATATGGATCCTGCCTTTGCCGAGCTCTATTCGTCGATGCAAGTGTATCAGAATGTTTTCTCCAAGCTGGTGTACCTCGATCGCAACAACAACGTGATACCCGGTTTGGCGCATTCTTGGCAGCAGCTCGATGATTCGACTTGGGAATTCCAAATCGCTGACAACGCCTACTTCCACAATGACGAACACTGCACCGCCAACGATGTGAAATACACTTTCGATCGTCTCTTTGACCCCGATCTTGGCGCGCCGAATTCCGTCTTCTTAACCCCTATCGAGAGCGTCGAGGTGGTCGATGATTACACCTTCCGTATCATCACTCAACCGAACTGGGGTGGCTTGCTGGAAGCCTTGGGCGCTGTTGTCGAAGTGGTCAACCAGAGAGGTATCGAAGAAAACGATCCTAGGCTGCTACCTATCGGCACTGGTCCATTCAAGTTTGTACAGTGGGTCAAAGACGACTTCATTGAGCTTGAGCGCTGGGACAAATACTTCAAGCCCAATCAACCCTATCTGGACAAGGTAATCTTCCGCGCTATCTCGGATGATACTGTGCGCCTGACCGGCTTGCAGACCGGTGAACTCAACTGGATCGAGCAGGTGCCATTGCATCGGGCCGACGAGCTCCGTGCCAGCGCTGAAGTCAAAGCGAATCCGGATGGAGAGTTCTTCCCCGATATGTTCTTGATCAACTGCTCCAAGCCGCCTTTTGACAAAGTAGAAGTACGTCAGGCGCTTCAATGGGCGCTACACCGCGAATCTATCGCCAACCTGGTTTGGTTTGGTCAGGCAGTACCATCGGCGGAGCCAGTATCGCCATCAAATCCCTGGTATTCCGGTGTGAACGTCTTCGAAGGTGGGCCCAATATCGACAAAGCCAAAGCGCTGTTGGCGCAAGCCGGTTATGAGGATGGGCTGACCATTCGCTATGCCGCCCAGCCACAGGTGCCGACGCAGCCCCTGGTAGGCCAGCTTCTGGAACAGCAGCTTGCCCCGGCCGGCTTCCGCGTTGAGGTCGAATCATTCGAATCGGCTCGCTGGTTCGAGGAGCTCTTCACACTGAACTACGAGATCACCGGCACGTACTGGAGCGCGACAGCCGATCCGGGCGAGCATTGCCTCTATCCACTGTCCCATTCCGCGTCGCCTTGGAACTTCTCGGCTTTCAGAGACTCGCCCGAACTTGACGGGGCGCTGGAAGAGTTCCGCTTCACACTCGATCCGGAAGCGCGGCAAAACGCCTTTGCCAATGTCGTTAGACTGCATCAGGAACATTCGCCGCAAGTGTTCCAGGTCAACTTTAGACGTACTTACTGGACGCAGCCGAATGTTCACGGCGCGCAGACGCTGCCGACGCTGGAGCTGCGCATGGAAGACGTTTGGATCGACGCCTGATTCCTTGTGTTTGCGAGGGACGCCGACAGCGTCCTTTCCGAAATCAACACATGCCCAGCAACCGGTGATGTACCCATGCGATTGTTGCGCTACACTGCGGGCCGCCTATTGCTTCTGCTGCCGGTCCTCTTCGGTACATCGGTTGTGATATTCCTGCTGCTGCGTCTGATTCCGGGAGATCCAGCACAGGTTATTCTGGGCTTGCGAGCGACACCGGAGCGGCTGGCGATCGTGCGGCAAGAATTGGGGCTGGATTTGCCGGTTCATCTACAATATGGGCAGTGGCTGGGCAAGGTCCTTCAGGGTGATCTGGGAAAAGACTTCCGCAGCAACGAAGCCGTTATCGCACTGCTCAGCGTCCGCTTACCCGTGACGATTCAACTCACCCTAATGTCGCTGACGATGGCAGTCTTGATTGCCGTGCCATTGGGTATACGGGCGGCCATCAAGCCGGGCGGCATTGCCGATCGTCTCTCGATGCTGCTCGGCTTATTCGGCATTTCCATCCCAGACTTCTGGCTCGGCATCATGTTGATCCTCCTCTTCTCACTGGGGCTGCGCATGTTTCCTTCCTCCGGTTACGTCAGACTGGACGATGACCTGCTGGGGAATCTGCGCGCCTTTTTCCTACCGGCGCTGACCTTGGCGGTTGGGCTCTCGGCAGTGCTGGTGCGCGTCACGCGTTCGGCGATGCTGGAAGTGCTCGAGCTGGACTTCGTCAAATTCCTGCGCGCCAAAGGACTGCGTGAACAACTCGTCATTTATCAGCATGTACTGCGCAACGCCAGCATACCGATTGTGACGGTGATCGGTTTGCAATTCGGCTATCTGCTCGGCGGCGCCGTGATCGTGGAGGAAGTCTTCAGCTTGCCTGGAGTCGGCCGTCTCATCGTCAGCTACACACTGGAACGCAATTATCCTGTCGTGCAGGCGGGCATGCTGGTGGTCGCATTCCTCTTTATTGTGGTAAATCTGGCCACGGACGTCATCTACGCCTTGTTGAATCCCAAGATCCGCGGGGCGGGAACATGAGCGCGCGGGCTGGTCTCGCTGGAAAGCTGGTTGACCGACTGCGAGACTGGTACACCATCAGTCGATCAGCTTTTATCGGCGGGGCGATTATTATCGTGCTCGTCATCATGACCGCTACTGTTTCGCTCTATTCGCCTTACAAACCGGACGCGATGGATTTCATGGCGCCGCTGAGCGCGCCGACGGCTGCGCACCTGCTGGGCACAGACAATTTCGGTCGGGATATCCTGACGCGCGTTCTCTATGGTTATCAGATTTCCTTGGCGGTGGCTTTGGGCTCGGTCGGCTTTGGTTTGGCGGTCGGCGTGACGCTGGGTCTGCTCGCCGGTTATTTCGGCGGCGTGCTGGACAACGTCATCATGCGGCCCATGGACGTGCTGATGGCTTTTCCGGCGATCGTGCTGGTGGTGGCCTTGACCGGCTTCGTCGGACGTGAAATTTCGGTGATGATCCTGGCGGTGGCCGTCGTCTACGTGCCGATTTTCGCACGGGTCATGCGCGGCTCAACACTGGAAGTGGTCAGTGAACTCTACGTCGAGGGCGCGAGGGCGCGCGGCGCATCGCATCTCCGCCTAATGCTGCACCATATCTTGCCCAATGCCATCGCGCCGGTTTTGATACAGGCTTCGATCCTGATGGGCATCGCCATCCTGCTGGAATCGGCCTTGAGCTTCATCGGCTTGGGCACACAGCCTCCCGATCCATCTCTGGGACTGATGCTCTCCGAAGGGCGCTCTTTCATGCAGCAGGCGCCCTGGATGGTGATGGTGCCCGGATTGGCGATTTCGCTTGCGGTGCTCGGATTCAACCTGCTAGGCAATGGCTTGCAAGATCTGCTAAACCCCGCGAGGAAGGGACGATGAGTCTGCTTTCGGTGCGAAATCTGACAACTGAATTCTTGAGTGGCGGGCGCTGGCTGGAGGCGGTATCCGATGTCAGCTTTGATTTGCAGCGGGGCGAAATACTGGGCTTGGTCGGCGAATCTGGTTGCGGTAAATCCACCATCGCCTACAGTGTCATGCGTCTGTTGGCGGGCAATGCTCGCATCAGCGCGGGCGAGGTCTGGCTGGAGGATGTCAATCTGACAGAAGCCGATGAAGATACGCTGCAGGATTTACGCGGCAGCCGCCTCTCGATGATATTCCAGGATCCGATGACGGCGCTCGATTCGCTGTTCACAGTTGGGCATCAGGTAATTGAGACGCTGCAAGAACACCTCAGTCTCAACATGACAGAGGCGCAGGAACGTGCATTGGCATTGCTGCGGCAAGTGGGAATCCCGGCTGCGGAAGAGCGCTTAAACGCCTATCCTTATCAATTCAGCGGCGGCATGTCGCAACGGATCGCCCTGGCCATTGCGATATCCTGCCATCCACAGGTGCTGATCGCCGATGAGCCGACCACAGCGCTGGATGTGACGATTCAAGCGCAGATTCTGCATTTGATCCGCCGCTTGCTGGTCGAGGAGCAAGGTAGCGGCGTACTTTTAATCACGCACGACTTGGGTGTAGTGGCACAAGTTTGCGACCGCGTTGCCGTCATGTACGCTGGCAAAATCGTCGAGTTCGGCGATGTCGGCTCGATCTTCAACAACCCGCTGCATCCTTATACGCAAGCGCTGTTTAATTCGCTGCCGAGCCAAGGCGTCGCTCGCGGCGCGCTGGAAAATATTCAAGGGCGCGTGCCGAGCCTGGCGGATCGGCCGACTGGCTGTCACTTTCATCCGCGCTGCAACCATGCGCGCGCGATATGCCGCGAAGAGACGCCCCATTTGCGGAGCGCCACCGATGGTCAAGAAGTGGCTTGTGTCCTTTATGAATGACGAGACTGCACCACTGCTGCGCGCGACTGGTCTCAGCAAGTATTTTCCGCTTGAGTCCGGCTTGCTTGCGAGCTTGCGCGGGGCGCGGGCGGCGGTCAAAGCGGTAGAATCCGTGTCGCTGGATGTATACGCCGGGCAGACGCTGGCCATCGTCGGCGAGTCCGGATCGGGCAAGAGCACGCTGGGACGTCTACTGCTGCGGCTGATGCTGCCGAGCGCTGGTCATGTGCAGTATAAAGGCGAGAATATCTTCACCATGAATCGGGCGCGACTGCAGGCATTTCGGCGGCAGGCGCAGATCATCCTGCAAGACCCTTACGCCTCGCTCAATCCTCGTATGCGTGTCGGACGCATTATCCGCGAGCCCCTCGACATTTACCGCGAAGGCAGCAAGGCAGAACGCGAGAAACGCGTGCACGCGCTGCTGGAAAGAGTCGGCTTGACGAGTGTGCAGGCCCGAGCCTATCCGGCCGAGTTGAGCGGTGGGCAGCGGCAGCGGGTCTGCATCGCGGCGGCATTGGCGCTTTCGCCACAGATTGTCATCGCCGATGAACCGACCTCGTCGCTGGATGTTTCGGTACAAGCGCAAACGCTAAATCTCCTATCCGAATTGCAGCGTGACTTCAATCTGACGTATGTATTCATCACGCACGATTTGGGCGTCGTGCAGCATTTCAGCGACAGGGTGGCGGTGATGTATCTCGGGAAAATCGTAGAAGAAGCGCCGACTGAAACACTCTTCGCCGCGCCGCAGCACCCCTACACACAAGTTCTGTTCTCGGCGATTCCCAAACCCGATCCATCTCGGCGGGTCAATTGGGAGCCGCCGAAGGGGGAGCCGCCTTCGCCACTTGATCCACCCTCCGGCTGCCATTTTCATCCGCGCTGTCCTCAAGTCCTGGCGGCTTGTTCGTCCATTGTGCCGAGCCTGCAAACGACCGCGCCCGGTCGCCGCGTTGCCTGCCTCTTATACGAGAGTGACGTGGAGCCCCCGCGTGCGTGAGGAGAGGAGTACGATGCGGAATTGATTGTCGTTGATCAACACGAAGGCAATTGGCAGCGCGCTTGCCGCTTGATCAACTTTCTGCTGCGCGAAGGCGCGGAGGTCCGCTGGGCAAGACAGCGCGCGAAGGGCGTTTTAAGATCGGCAGTGGATTCAATTGTCCGGGGCCTAGCGGATTTCGCCGATCTTACCCGGCGGATCCACAACGCGCTGGAGCGGGCGGAGGCACTCCTATCAGATGGTAATTTGACGCATGACCCGCGAAAACAATTGCTTCAGGAGATGGTTCGTGCTTTCGAAGATGCCCTTCACTATCAGACGCCAGCGGAACCGCAGCAGGACTTCGGCTACGAGGGCATCCTGCAGATGCTGGAACGGGCGACTGAGGTGCGGTTATCAAAGAGTTGTCGTGACAAGGAGAATTGAAATGAGTTATGGCAGAGCAAGTTCAGATGAGGTTCTGGAGCCGGACATTATCCTGGCACTGGCGAAGAAGATGGGGCTGTCAATCTCGAAGGAAGAAGCCGAAACGTTGACGGCGCTGCTGATGAATCAACTCGCGGCCTTCGACTCCTTCGACGCCTTTGATTTGCAGGATATCGTGCCGGCGACGATCTTTCGGCTGGAAGGTGCAGGCGATGACTGAGTTGACTGACCTGTCACTAAGTGAAGTAAGCGACATGCTCGGCGCGGGCGAGATTTCTTCCATTGAGTTGGTGGAAGCGAATCTGCGCACGATCGAAAAAACGGAACCTGTCGTCCATGCCTACGCCAACATCCTCGCCGACGAAGCGCGGGCGGCGGCAAAACGCGCGGATGCCGAGATAGCGGCGGGCGATCGGCGCGGTCCGCTGCATGGCCTGCCAATCGGCATCAAAGACAATATCTATACCAAGGGCATCGTTACCGAATCCGGCTCTCAGGTCATGGCGGATTTCCGGCCGGATCATGACGCGACCTGCGTGGGCAATCTCAAGCAGGCAGGCGCAGTCATAATCGGCAAGCTGCACTGCCACGAATTTGCCCTCGGTTCAAATGTGCCGCCCACTCGAAGTCCCTGGAATCTGGACTGCTATCCGGGCGGGTCAAGCATCGGCTCCGGCGCAGCCGTAACGAGCCGCTCGTCCTTCGGCGCTTTGGGCACCGATACCGGTGGCTCCATCCGCGTGCCGTCATCGATCAACAATCTGGTCGGCATGAAGGCGAGCTTCGGGCGCGTCAGTATATACGGCGTCGTACCTGTTGCCTGGTCGCTCGATCACGTTGGCCCGATGACGCGCAAGGTGAAAGACAATGCGCTGCTGCTCGCCGGCATGGCGGGTTATGATCCCAAGGATCCAACAAGCGCGAAACAGCCTGTGCCAGATTTCTGCGCCGATCTTGAAGCGGGAGTCGCTGGTTTGCGCATCGGCGTCGAGCGTGACTACTTCTTCTATGAGGGCCTTCTGGATGAGATACAGGGCTCGGTTGAGGCGGTCATTGCCGAGTATCAGCAGCTCGGCGCGGAGGTCATAGAGATCAGTCTGCCGGAACTGGCAATCACACAGGACGCGCTCTTCACCATCGTGCTCTCGGAGTGCAGCACCTATCATCGCAAGCTGATCCGCGAACAGGGCGACAAATATGACCCGGCCACGCGCGCCATCGTGCAACTGGGCGAACTGGTACCGGCAACCCATTATCTGGCGGCGCAGCAAGCCCGTTCCCTGTATCGCAACGCTATCAATAGCGCCTTCCGCGAGCAGCGTCTTGATGCCATGCTCTGGCCGACGATGCCAATTGCGACCGCGCCGCTCGATCAGCTGTATGCGCCGCGGGCGGACGGCTATCCTGATACACCTGTGGGCTCGATGTGTCACCACACCTTCAATGCAAATCTGGCGGGTCTGCCGGCGCTGAGCGTGCCCTGCGGAATCACCAGCGGAGGATTGCCCTTCGGCTTCCAGTTGACAGGACGCGCTTTTGACGAGGCGATGGTTTATAGGATTGCCTACGCTTACGAGCGTGAGCACGATTGGCATCTGCGCAAGGCGGCAACGATTGAGGATCTATAGCTGCTAGAAGCCAAAACTTCCAGCCCGAAACAACCGGCTCGATGTTGTTGAGCCAGTTTCGACTCCTGTAAGCTCTTGCACAAGCGCGTTCCGGATGACGCTGCCTTAGCGAAAGCGCGCCAAAGCCTTAGTGACGGTCGCGCCGCCACGCTGTAGCAAGGCGACCTCCGAGAACGAGCTCAGCACGCGCATACCCTTTTCCGCCCAGTGCACCAAGCAATCCAGATTCGTGATCTGGATACCCGGGACGACGCCATACCGCTGGCAGGCGACAATTGTCGTTTCGATCGCGTCGATCAGCCGCGGTGAATCCAGTTGACCCGCCACCCCCAGCTCAATCGACAAATCCGTCGGCCCAATCAGCAGGACATCAACACCGGGCAGTGAAGCAATCTCATCGATCTCATGGATGGCGCCGCGCGTCTCCACCTGGACGATGAGCAAAGTCTCCTCGTTTGCCGCCCGCATATTCTCCGTCAGTGGTCCGGCCTGAAAATCGGTATGCCCTCGTCCAAAGGAACAGCCACGCCTGCCCAGCGGCGGATACTTCATGATGTCGACCACTTCGCGGACATCGGCGGCGGATCGTAAACGCGGCGCCATAATCCCTTGCGCGCCGACGTCAAGCGCGCGCGCAATATACGGATAATGCTTGTCCGGCACGCGCACCAGCGGCGTGATGCCGATATGACGTCCGTACCGACTCAGATTGGCAACGGATTCATAATCGAAGACACCATGCTCCATGTCGATGGTGGCGAAATCATAACCAGCGTTCTTCAGCGCTTGCATCACGGCGGGCTGGCGAAACTCAATCAGCATTGTGCCCGCTACCGCCTTGCCCGCGCTCAGCAGCGCCATCATACGATTGGACGGAATAATGCGCATAGTTTTCCCGATCTCATCGCCAGATGAATACAGTTGTTAAATGGGGCGTAAGTCGTCAGCCAGATTCAAGTCCAGGTCGTATTGACACAGAAGGTCGTCCAGATCGCGCAGCACACCTGGGCCAACCATGATGCCGTGTTCGCGATTGTATTGCTCGCTGCGGAACTCAATCTCTCCCGGAACAAGAATCTCATCGATGCCCGGCGCCTTTTCGCTCATCTTAATCTCGTCAATAATCTGGTCAGTTCGCCGCTTGAAATCGCGCGGGTCGCAAAATGACGCGATGTCGATCGCCAGCAGGAAAAAGCCCAGATTCTGCTGCGTATCCGAATTGTCCCATAACGGACCGAGATGCGGACCATGGCTGGCGCCGCTGAGAACCCCGGACAGTATGTCAATCATCAAGGCGATGCCGTAACCCTTGTGCTCGCCGAAGGGCAGCACAGAGCCTTGAAGCGCTTCTGTCGCATCAGTCGTGGGCTGCCCGGCCTTGTCGATGGCCCAACCGAGTGGGATCGGCCGATCTTCAATCTCCGCCAGATTGATCTTTCCCCGCGCGACTATACTGCTGGAACTGTCCAGCACAATCGGATGATGCCGGTCAGCGGGAACGGCCATACTGAAGGGGTTGGTACCCAGCATCGGCGAAACGCCGCCCCATGGCGCCATCGTCGCCGGCGCGTTCGAGCAGGCATAGCCGATCATGTCTGCGGCCGAGGCCAGCATGGTGTAATAGGACGCGATGCCGAAGTGATTGCCCGCCCGCACCGAGCAGACAGCAACGCCGCTGTCTTTCGCCTTTTCGATACACATAAGCATGGCTTGGCGGGCGACCACGGCCCCCATGCCGTGCCCGCCATCGAGGTGAATAGTGGCTGCTGTCTCGTTTTCCACTTTAATTGTCGGCCTGGCGGCAACAAAACCAGCACGAATGCGATCGCAGTAGACGCGAACGCGGGCGATGCCATGCGAGCTATGTCCGCGCAGATCCGCTTGTATCAGATTATCTGTCACGACGGCGGCAGCTTCGGGAGGCAGCCCGGCTGCTTCGAAAATGCGCTGCGCCGCCCGGGTGGCAGCTTTTACCGTCAGCCGCTGATTGCTATTGGGATTGCTCACTCCGTGGCGCTTTCCAACGTGAACCCGCTATCCTTGTTCGGAAGCGCGGAATGGAGGGGAAGGCCTCGCCTCCCGCCGCGGGAGAAGCCGGCCAAGTCGAGTTCATCAGCGAAATGGCAGGCGACGTAACGATCACCCGGTAAGGCTGTAAGTGGCGGCTCCTCGCTCGCGCAGACATTTTGTACATAAGGACAGCGCGTGCGGAAATTGCAGCCGCTCGGCGGGTTAGCGGCGCTGGGCACGCTCCCCGTCAGCGGTTTCCGCGTGCGTTTGGCCAGCGGATCCGGTATCGGGATAGCGCCTAAGAGCGCTTCTGTGTAGGGGTGGCGCGGGGATTCATACAGGTCCGTCGCATCAGCGATCTCAACAATCTTTCCCAGGTACATGACGACGACGCGCTGGCTGACATATTCAACGACGCTCAAGTCATGGGCGATGAAGAGATAGGTGAGATTAAGCTGCTCCTGCAGATCCATCAGCAGGTTCAGCACCTGCGCCTGTACCGAAACATCAAGCGCTGATACCGGCTCGTCACAGACGATGACCTCCGGATTCAGCGCCAATGCGCGCGCGATGCCGATGCGCTGTCGCTGTCCCCCGCTGAACTCATGGGGATAGCGATTCATCTGCGCTACGTTGAGCCCCACCATGTCCAAAAGCGCTTCCACGCGCGCCGATTGCTCTTCCCGCGTTCCGATGCGGTTGATTCGCAAGGGCTCGGCGATGATGTCGTGCACGGTCATTCGCGGATCAAGCGATGAAAATGGATCTTGGAAGATGATTTGCATCTTCTGCCGGACGCGTTTCATCTCGGCCTGATTGAATCCGACAATATCGTGTAGCCGGTCATCTAGGCGATAGCGAATTGCGCCGGCGGTCGGTTCGTGCAGCCGCAAGATGCAGCGCCCGGTGGTGGTTTTGCCGCAGCCGCTTTCGCCGACCAGACCCAAGGTTTGCCCCTTCGACACCACGAAGCTGACATCATCAACCGCTCGAACCCAGCCGACCGTGCGTTTAAGAATGCCTTTTCTGATCGGGAAATACTTCTTGAGCCCGCTGACCTGGAGGACGGTTTCACTGGACATGCTGGCTAATCGCCTCATCCGAATACAGCCAGCATTTAGCTCGCTGCGTATCCGTCGGATAAAACATGGGTGGGTCGGTCTGGCAGATCGGCATCGCCTGCGGACAGCGTGGCGCGAAGCTGCATCCCTGCGGAATATCCTGCATCATGGGCACCGCGCCCTCGATCGGGACCAGGCGTGCGCGCAAGCCAATCTGAGGAATCGAGGCGAGCAACCCACGCGTATACGGATGCCGCGGATTGTAGAAGATATCAACGGCACTTCCTTCTTCTACGACCTTTCCCAAATACATTACCAGCACCCGGTCACACATTTCGGCGACGACGCCCAGATTATGCGTGATCAGCATGATCGACATGTCGTATTCTTCTTGCAGATCGCGCATGAGATCGAGGATCTGCGCCT
>JAAXID010000259.1 GCA_012270545.1 Anaerolineae bacterium
GCGCGACCACGAGGAGGAGCTGATTCGCGTGGTCAGTTCACAGGCGAGCGCGGTGGGGCAGGCTTATGGGAATCGGATGTAGAAATAATTAACAAATGCACAATTCGTTGCGACCTAAAAGCTGAATACGCTATACGGAATCTTACGTCAAAGAGAACGATCAGCTGTCTAGGAAACCGGAATCATTCAAAATCTGTTCAATTCTTGTACCCATGTCCCTAGGTGCATAGTCCTGTAGTGAGATGGATGGTACGGGTTTTTGGCAAAGCTTTCCGGGTTTTCCCGTCAGCGCGGCTCCAGCGAATAGAGCCGCCAGACCAGATCGCGCCGGAAATAGCAGAGTCCCGCGAGTATCCAGAAGGCGACCCCGCCCAGGATCAGGATGCCGTCTCCCATTTCCGGTTTCGCGCTAATTCGGCTGCAGGATAATCTTGGCGTCTTCGCGGCTTTCCAGGCGCTTGAAGGCCGCCAGCGCGTCAGCCAGCGGCAGGCGGGCGCTGACCATCACCCGCATATCAATCCTGCCCGCCGCCATCAAGCGAATCACATGCATAAAGGGACCGCCGGCGTGACCGAGCGAACCGGCCAGCTGCACGCCCATGCGTTTGTATGCCACAATCGGCAAAGTTGGTTTGTCGCCACCCATGCCAATATCGATGATTGAAGCGTTAACCGCCAAGCAGCGGTCGAGCGGCTCAATGGTCTTGTCGGCGAAACCGGCGCATTCCACCACATAATCGACGCCGCTCCCGAAGGTATGCTCCATGATCGCCTCGTCGAGGTCGATGCCGACCGGATCCAGCGCAGCGGACGCGCCCATGTTCAGGGCGATTTGTCGCCGGCTCGCAGAGGGGTCGAACATGATGACCTGCCCGGCGCCGGCCGCGATGACCAGCGCTTCGGCCGCCAGCCCGATCGGTCCCGCGCCGAAGATCACAACGTTATTGCCCGGCTGCCAATTGTGCAAGCGATTGAACAATCCCTGATAGGACACGCCGGTCGGCTCGACCATGGCGCCCATGACCAGCGCCTCTTCTTCGCCGAAGCGCTCCGCCACCTCATCCAGCTTCCAGCAGTATTTGGCGCGCACCGGCAGATACTGCGCCATCGCGCCGGGGATGGTGAAGCCGAGCTCTTCGATATCCAGGCAGTGATTGACGAAGCCGCGCCGGCAAGCGATGCACTCGCCGCACCACTGAATTTCCTCGACGGCGACCAGATCGCCCACCTGCAAGTCCTTCACGTCCGCGCCGGCCTCGACAATGCGGCCGGCGAATTCGTGACCGAGGATATTGGGCGTATGCACCAGGCCGGGATACACCATGTAGCCGTCAGCGCCGGCTTCATACATGTGCATATCAGAGCCGCAGATGCCCACCGCCGCGACTTCCAGCAGCGCTTGATCGGGCTTCAAACTCGGGTCGGGCACATCACCCATTGTGAGCGCGGGCGATTTCCAGGTCATGTTGCCGTTGCGCGGACGGCGCAGCGCCTCTTCGCGCTCGGTGATGTCGTAGCCGGGCTTGGGCGCCCATTCCGCCGTCAGTGTCAGTGCTTTCATGGTGTCGCTTTCTCCGTCCAGCTTTGGTGCTGGTCGATCATGTCTGTGTGGAAGCCAAGCATAATAGCTATGCGATGGGCTGTCAAAGGGGCGCGGTATGTAATGCGCTCACCAGGCTAAGAAATGGCGCCGGCCTCAACGTAAGAATTTTGCTTTTTCGTCAAGGGGGGGTAGAATCTCCTGAAGGTAATATATCGCTTCTATTTCAGATGATAAAAGGAGCTAGAAATGAGTAAAGTTAAAGATATTTCGCGCCGCACGTTTTTGAAAGGGGCGGGCGCGGTCGCGGCCAGCTCGTTGCTGCCGCACTTCCCCAACATCGTCCGCGCCGACAACCATGAGATCAACCTCGTCGGCTGGGGCGGGGAAACCTGGGAGTCGCTTTCTAAACAGGCTACGGAAGCGACCGGGATTACGATCATTCAGGAGGGTTTGCCGACGGGGAGCTGGAGCGATGTGATGCAGAAGTTCACGCTCTGGGGTCAAACGGGTTATTCCCACTACGATATCATGTACACCGATGACCTGCTGGCCGGCATGTATGGCATGAACGGCTGGGCGCTCGATCTGAGCGACCTGAATGCCTATACCGACAACGCCGATGACCTCACCGATAGTGTAAACGTCTTGGACAATGCAATGGGCGGCGTCTTCCGCATCTTCTTCTTCATGGGCGCGACGCCCTTCTTCTACAACACCGACCTGGTGCCGGAGCACCCAGCGACCTGGGATGACTTCATCTCCGCCGGGTTGGCGGCCACCGACCAGGAAGCCGGCGTCTGGGGCTGGCGTCCGTTGGGCGGCGGGGGCCACGCCTTCAATACCGTGCTGTTGGCGCTGCACCATACGGGCGCCGATCTGCAAGCGCTCGATGACGACGCCACCAGAGCCGCGCTTCAGTGGCTGTACGACTGGGTCAACGACTATGAAATCACACCGCCATCCACCATCAACGAAGGCTGGAACGAGGTCATCGGGCTGATGGCCGGCGGCAAAGCGGGCATGGTTTGGGGCTACGAGGGCATGTACAACAATATCACCAGTACGGTTGACACCGCCGTGACCGAGGACAATCTCAGTTGGGGGCGTTTCCCGATGGGTCCCGCCAACGATAGCCTGCTGATCCATGGCTGGGGCTATTCGATTCCCACCGCCTCGAAAAAGCGTGAGCAAGCCAGAGAAGTGCTTGAGTTCCTGGGTCATTACGACCAACTGAGACAAATCGCGCTGGCCAATACCATGCCTGGCTTGAAGTCGCTCTTTGAAGACGAAGAGGTCGTCGCCCAGATCCCGATTCTAGGCTTGCAGAATCCGTCTTGGGGCGAGATCACTCAGGGCGCGCAATTCCGCTACCCGATTGTGAACAATCGGCAAGTGGCGCAGCTCTGGTCGATGTTTGACCAGCTCGGGGAGTCGATCCTCTCTGGCGAACGCAATGTAGACCAAGCCTTCCAGTGGCTGCAAGAAGAACACACGATCATCAGGCAAGCGGAATAGGGCGATTAGCTTCCCCCCATCCCCCGGCCCCTTCCCGTAGTGCAGTGTCTACGCTCACCCACAAGGAGGGAAGGGGAGCTAGCAATTGCGGATTAGGGGATAAAGCCCCTCCCTCTTTATGGGGGAGGGGTTTGGGGTGGGGGCTGTTTCTGATTGAATCGCATGCAAACCAGCCGTCTGCAAGACATATTCGCCAGCAGATACGCCGTCTTCTACGTGCTGGTGCTGCCGGCATTTCTGCTGCGCA
Organism: Anaerolineae bacterium; assembly: GCA_012270545.1. Taxonomy (GTDB): domain Bacteria; phylum Chloroflexota; class Anaerolineae; order Aggregatilineales; family Phototrophicaceae; genus UBA6055. The sequence goes on from JAAXID010000259.1 coordinate 3,306, forward strand.
TGATCTATACCGTCATCCCCATCATTCAGACGGTCTTGATCAGCTTCACCAATCGCACCATCATGGGCGGGAAATACATCGGCTTGCGCAACTACGAGAGTCTCACGCGAGACGCCACGCTAATCGGCAGCCTGGGCTGGACCCTGCTCTACACTGGCACGGCCGCGGTGGCCGAAACCGCCATCGGCTTGGGCATCGCCGTGCTCCTGATGCAGAACCTGCGCTTGCGCTGGCTGAGCAATTTCATCATGCTGCTGCCTTGGGTGGTCGCGCCCATGCTGGCGGCGGTCGCCTTTCGGATTCTCTACTTCGAAGACGGAGGCATCCTGAACGCGATTCTGCAAGAGCTGGGCTTTGGCAACGCCGCCGTGCGCTGGCTCAGCGATGCCGAAACGGCGCGCTTCTCCGTCATCGCCATGACGGTGTGGAAAAACGTCTCCTGGGTCGCGCTAATTTTCATGGCGGCGATCGGCTCGTTGTCGAAAGAGGTGCTGGAAGCGGCCGCAGTCGATGGCGCCAATACCCTGCAGCGTTTCTGGTATGTGACGCTTCCCTTGCTCAAGCCAGCGATTTACCTGGTGCTGCTGCTGCGCGCCATGGCGGAGGTGCAGACCTTCGAGCAGATTTATGGCTTGACGCGCGGCGGACCGGGCAGCGCCACCAAGACCCTGGCGCTCTATGCCTTCGAGCGCTTCTTCCAGCAGCTGCGCTACGGCTATGGCTCGGCGGTCAATATGGTGCTGCTTTTGCTGACCATCGCCATCGGCGCCATTTTCGCCTGGCTCTTGTATCGTTCGCGGGAGATCTGATGATTCACCAACGCCGACGCCTGCGAAACGCCCTGCTATACACCCTGTTGGCAATTGTCTTGGTGGGCTTGGTTTTTCCTGTGCTATTTATGGCTTTTACCTCATTCAAGTCAGTCGCCGAGGTCAACCGCATCCCGGCGACGATAATTCCGCGCTACCCGACCTTGGAGAACTACCCCTTCATGGCGCGGGCTTGGGATTTCTGGCTGACCCTGCGCAACACGGTTATGTTGGCGGGCGGCTCGGGCTTGGCGGCGACGGTGCTGGGCGCGATGGCGGCTTACGCATTCAGCCGCGGCAGCTTCCGCGGCCGAACACTGATGTACGCCCTGCTGGTCGCCAGCATGGCGGTTCCGGCCATGGTCACGCTGGGGCCTATCTTCATCGCCTATTTGCAGCTTAACCTGCTGGACACCCATATCGGCCTGATACTCGTCTTCACCGCGGGCGGCATGCCACTGGCGACGCTGCTGCAATTCGCTTATTTCAACGCCATCCCGCGCGAGCTGGACGATGCGGCCGCCATTGATGGCGCCGGGCGTTTCATGACCCTGTTCCGCATCATCATGCCCATCGCCATGCCGGGCGTCTTCGTCAGTTTTCTGCTGCTCTTCATCGGCGGCTGGAACGAATTCCTCTTCGTCTTCACCTTGTCGACATCGCCGGATACCCAAGTGCTCACCACGAAACTGTATACAATTCCGCCACGCGAAGCCGATTACAACTCAAGCAATCTCGATCTTGTAGCGACCGCCGGCATGTACGTCTTGTTGCCGCTCGTGCCGCTGCTGATGCTCACGCAACGACAGCTGGTGGAAGGCATCACCTTCGGCGCCGTCCAGGGATAGGGCTCGTGCTGGTTGTGAAATACTATCGGGCTACTCACAGAGTCGCCCCTACATTTTCCATAATAAAAGTTACCTGTCCTTGAATCGTCCGCAATCGTTTGATTAGTCGCGGAGAAAATAGACTATGGCCGCACAGAAAAAGATCAACATCGCCCTGGCTGGATTGAGCTTCGGCGCGGAATTCGTGCCGATCTTTCTGCACCACCCGAATGTCGAGAGCTTGACCATCTGCGATTCGGATCCGGAAGTGCTGGGTAAAATAGGCGACCGCTTCGAGATTGAAAAGCGCGTGTTAGACTTGGACGAGGTACTCAATGATGACGCTATTGACGCCGTTCACCTGGTCACGCCTATTCCTGTCCATGCCGAGCAGACGGTCGCGGTATTAAACGCCGGCAAGCACTGCGCCTGCACCGTGCCGATGGCGACCAGCATCGACGACCTCAACGCGATTGTGGTGGCGCAGCGGGAGAGCGGGGTAGTTTACATGGGCATGGAGACAGCCGTCTACACGCGGCGCTTTTTACACGTGCAGGAAATGATCACACGTGGCGAGATCGGGCGCATCCAGTTTCTGCGCGGCGCTCATTACCAGGATATGGAATACTGGCCCCCCTATTGGATGGGCTTGCCGCCAATGCACTACGCGACGCACGCGGTCTCGCCCGTCCTCGCGCTGGCGCAAACGCAGGCGAAGGCCGTACACTGTTTCGGCTCCGGCGTCATGCGAGCCGAGCTGCACAAGCAATATGGCAACCCATTCCCTGTTGAAACCGCCATCTACGAGCTTAGTGACGATCCGCCGCTCGCCGCCGAGATCACGCGCAGCCTCTTCCATACCGCGCGCGGCTACTCTGAGAGCTTCAACGTCTACGGCGAGAAAGCTACCTTCGAGTGGGAGCAGATCGAAGAAGAGCCGCCGGTCGTCTTTCGCATGAAGCCAGTAGTCACTCACTGGGGACGCGGCAACGACATCACGGCTGAGCGCCTGGACGTGCCGGACCGCCAAGACTTGCTGCCGAAGGAAATCGCGCGCTTCACCAAACGCGGCGTCTACGACGAGACTCAGGCGCACCTGTCCTTTTTGCAAGGTGGCGGTCATGGCGGCTCGCACCCGCATCTGGTGCATGAATTCGTCAGCAGCATCATTGACGAGCGCCAGCCTTTTCCCGATGCAGTGACGACAGCCACTTGGACCGCCGCTGGCATCTGCGCCCATGAGTCAGCGATGAAGGGTGGCGCGCGCATCGAGATTCCGCAGTTTCATCCCGCGAGCTGACCGGCGACCTATTTCCACGGAGCGCACAGCGGGCAGAAAGATGGTGGGCGGCCCACCAGATCGTCCTCGGATAAGCCGTCGGCGCATTCGACAGAGTGGCAGAACGCCAGCGCATGCGTTAGGTTACGCTTGTTAGGTGTTAACCAGTTGTGGAGAAGCATATGCTTGAAGGCATCGCCCCTATTCTATTCACGCCCTTTGATGAATACGGCGACATCGACGCGGACAGTTTGCGCAGCATCGTACGCTTTGAAGTCGACGGCGGCGTCCACGCCATCGGCATCAACGGGTTCGCCAGCGAAGCCTACAAAATGACGGATGACGAACGCCGCCAGACTGTCGATATCGTAGCCAGTGAGCTGGCGGGCGCCCTGCCGCTGATCATCGGCATCGCGCCAAACAGCACTGAAGCCGCAATACGGCAGGCGCGTCAATTCGCCTCCTATCAGCCAGCGGCGCTGATGACCTTGCCGCCGCCAACGATGGACAATGGCGCGGGGGCGCTTGTGGAATTCTACATCGAGCTCGGCAATGCTGCTGACGTGCCGATCATCCTGCAGCAAGCGCCACACATCCCACAATACCGTCACACCGAACTGCCGGCGGAAGCGCTGGCCGAAATCGCCGACCGCTCACCAAAGGTCTTGTACTACAAATTGGAGGGACCGGGATCCGCGGCAAAAATGCGCGAACTCAAACCGCTGCTGCCCGATGATCGCAAGATGTTCGGCGGGGGCGGCGGAATCACCGTGCTCGAAGAACTGCGCAACGGCGCGGCTGGACTCATCCCCGGCGTCGGCTTCAACGAGATATTTCTGGCGGCTTGGGACAAGTGGAAGAGCGGCGATACAGAAGCCGCCGAGGCGATCATCATGAAAGGCGCTCCCTTAACAAAAGCCGTCTCCGGCCGGGGCCACGAGTATTCGCTGCACATGCGCAAGCACCTGATGAAACGCCGGGGCTCAATCCGAAGCGCTTATGTGCGGCGGCCGACGGTCCAGTTCAGCCAATGTGATTTGCCCGACTTCTTTGCTATAGTTGATGAATTGGATTTGAGAGTCGCCATTCACAATTGAGAGGTGGTCCATGCAACTCACTGGTCATAACTATATCGCCGGCGTCGCCTCCGCCGAGGGCGCCGAAACCTTCTTCAGCGTCGATCCGCGCAACAAGGAGACGGCCGACCTGCCCTTTCACAGCGCGACCGCCGCTGAGGTCGATCGCGCCGTGGCGGCAGCCGGCGCCGCATTCGCTGAGATTCGCAACTATTCCTCGGAGCAGATCGCCAATTTCCTCGACGAAATCGCGGATCAAATCGAAGCGCTCGGCGATGACTTGCTGCACTCGGCCGACCGCGAGACCGGGCTTGGTCTGCCGCGCTTGACTGGCGAACGGGTCCGCACGACCGGGCAATTCCGCGCCTTCGCAACCTTGCTGCGCGATGGCGCCTATCTGCGCCCCATCATCAATTCCGAACAGCCAGAACAGCCTTCGATTCGTCAGATGCAGTTCCCGGTTGGACCGGTCGCCATCTTCGCCGCGAGCAATTTTCCCTTCGCCTTCGCCGTCGCCGGTGGCGACACCGCCTCCGCCCTCGCAGCCGGCTGCCCGGTGGTCGTGAAGGCGCATCCGGGCCATCCCGCCACATCGGAGATGTTCGCGCAGGCGCTTTCAGCAGCCGCCGCGGCGAAGGGCTTTCCCGCCGGGACCTTCTCCATGCTGCAAGGCGACGGCATTGATGTTGGTCAGTGGCTGGTCGCGAATGATGGTATTGAAGCCGTTGGCTTCACCGGCTCCCTGCGCGGTGGACGCGCCATATACGATGCCGCCGCTCGCCGCCCGCGACCCGTCCCCGTATACGCCGAGATGGGCAGCGTCAATCCGGTAGTCATCACGCAAGCGGCCCTCGCCGAACGCGCCGAAGACATCGCCGATGGTTTGGTTGCTTCAATCACGATGGGCACGGGACAGTTCTGCACCAATCCCGGGCTAGTCCTGCTGCAAGACAGCCCGGCAGCGCAAGACTTCATCGCCGCCGTGACCGAGAAGATGAGCGCGGCGCCCGCTGGCGTATTGCTCAACCAAACGATCGCGGCTGGCTTGGAAAGCGCGGTTGGGCAGACGACAGCCAGCCCAGATATCAGCGTGCTGACAGGTGGCGAAGCCGTCGCCGATAGCGACTTTTTCTGCTTCAGCAACACGGTCATGCGGACGTCCGCGGCCGCCATTCGCGCCGATGACCGCCTGCAAGTCGAGCACTTCGGGCCGGTCACGCTCTTCGTCGTTTGCGAAGACGCCGATGATCTGCGCACGACCGTCGACGCGCTCGAAGGCAATTTGACCAGCACGATCCACGCCGAAGCGAACGAGCTGGAGAATATCAGCGACCTGCTGCATCAGTTGCGCGAAAAAGCGGGACGGGTGATCTGGAACGGCTTCCCCACCGGCGTCGCCGTCGTGCACGCCATGCAGCATGGCGGACCCTACCCCGCCACCACCGCGCCCGGCACTACCTCGGTCGGCATGAACGCGATATACCGCTTCATGCGTCCGATCGCTTTCCAGAATGTCCCCGACGCCCTGTTGCCCGATCCACTGAAAGACGCCAATCCGCTGGGGATTATGCGTCTGGTGGATGATGTGTATACGGATGGGGCCGTCTAATGTAAAAGAAAACAGCCCCACAATCTGATGAGGCTGTTTCTTCTAACGCGTCTCGGCTTAGTCCAGTTATTCGAGCAGATCGCCCGTGATCAGGTTCACACCAGTCTCGATATCGCCGGCGATCAACTCCGCATTGACCGCGTTCACCTTCTCCCATACTGAGTCCGGTATGTCGGCTTCATGCGGTGGCGCCAAGCCGACGCCATTCATCGCTGCGTCCATCAGGAAGACGCCACCGCCGGGAAAGTCGCTCATATCCCCTTCCGCCAGCATGGCGACCATGTCATGTACACCGACGTCGACGCGCTTCATCGCCGATGAGATGATGTATTCGGAGCCATCGGTCTCGCCGGCGCCGAAGCTGGTCAGATACTCGTCTTTGTCGACGCCGATGACGTAAACGCCTTCTTGCGCGCCGGCCAAGATCGCGCCGGTGCCGGTCGGTCCGCCGCCGCCGAAGAGCACGGTCGCGCCTTCGCCGATAAATTGCAGCGCGGCCGAGCCGCCGCGATCGGGGGCGATGAAGCTGTCAATGTAGACGCCGAGGATGTTCAAATCGGGATTGACGTATTTGGCGCCCTGCTCATAGCCGTTGCGGAAACGCTTGACCGGCGGGATATCGATGCCGTAGACGCCGGCAATGGTATCCGAGCCTTGCCATTCAGCGACATAAGCGGCCAGCACACCGGTCATGAAGCCGGATTGATCCTCGCGGAATTGTATGCCGACATAGTTCGTCGGTCCATCGACCAGGAATTGGTCGACGCCCAGAAAGTAAACATCAGGGTTGGCTTCGGCCGCAGTATAGGTAGCATCGGCGATGAGGAAACCAACAGTGACAATCGCTTCGTAGCCCTCGTCGACGCAGGTCTGAATATTGGCTTCATAGTCGGTTTCCGCCTGCGTTTCGATGAAATCATACTCCAGGTCGTACTCGTCGGCGGCCGCGACCGCGCCTTCATGCGCCGATTGGTTAAAGGTGCCGTCATTGACGCGCCCCAAATCGGTGACCAGGCAGACGGTCTCGATTCCCATCAGCTCGGGCGCCTGGTCGTCCATCATGTCCATTTCCATCAGATCGCCCGAGATCGGGTCGATGCCCGTGCTGACGCTGCCAGCGATCATCATCTCAGCGACGCCCGCGGCTACATCGAAGAAGGCATCGTCAATATCGGCCTCATGCTTGTCGGCCAGTCCGACTCCGTTCAGCGCCACATCTAACAGGTAGATGCCGCCGCCAGGGAAATCGTCCATCATGCCTTCAGCCAGCGCCGCCACCATATCAAAGACGCCTTGATCGACGCGCTTGACCGCGCTCGAGATGATGTATTCGGAGCCATCGGTCTCGCCCGCGCCGAAGCTCGTAACCCATTCATCCTGATCGACGCCGATGACGTAAACGCCTTCCTGCGCCGCCGCCAGGATGCCGCCGGTGCCGGTTGGTCCGCCAGCGCCGAAGATGACCGAAGCGCCTTCGCCGATGAATTGCATGGCTACCGACGCGCCGCGGTCGGGGGCGATGAAGCTGTCGATGTAGACGCCGAGCAGGTTCAGATCGGCATTGATGTAGCGCGCGCCTTGCTCAAAGCCGTTGCGGAGTTTCTTGACCGGTGGGATATCGATGCCATAGACGCCGGCGATCGTGTCGGATCCGATCGAATCGGCGACTTGCGCCGCCAAGACGCCAGCCAGGAAACCCGATTGATCATCGCGGAATTGAATCCCGACATAGTTGGTAGGACCGTCCACGACAAACTGGTCGACTCCCAAGAAATGGACATCCGGATTGGCTTCGGCCGCCGCCCGCGTGGCATCCGCGATTAGGAAACCCACGGTGACGATGATTTCAAAACCTTCATCGATGCAGGTCTGGATGTTGGCGTCGTAGTCGGTCTCGGCCTGCGTTTCGATGAACTTGTATTCCAGGTCGTATACGTCGGCCGCCTCCAGCGCGCCCTCATGGGCGGACTGGTTAAAGGTGCCATCATTCACGCGACCGATGTCGGTTACTAGACACAGCGTTTCCACGCCGCCCTGCGCCGCGGCGAGTGGAAACGATCCCAGCATCAGCGTGACGAGACTGAGCAATACTATGAGTTTTCTCATTTGATTTCTCCTTATTTGCATTCAAGCGAAAGTTCATTGACACGGCTTACTTTACTAGCCTCAAACTGGTTTTTCAATGTGTGTCACTCCTTCACATAGGGCTGGCCGACGGCTTTCGGCGGCGAGGCGCGCCCGATGAAGCCAGCCAGCACGACCAGCGTCACCGCGTAGGGCACCATCTGCAAGAACTGGACCGGGAAGCCAACGCCGACCATTTGCAAGCGGATGCCCAGCGAATCGGAGAAGCCGAATAGCAGCGCCGCGCCGAATGCGCCGATGGGTGTCCACTTGCCGAAGATCATCGCCGCCAGCGCGATGAAGCCAGCGCCGCGCGTCATGCCATCGTTAAAGCTGCCGGTCGCCTCCAGCGAGAACCAGACGCCCGCCAGGCCCGCGATCATGCCGCTGATGAAGACGTTGATCCAGCGTGTGCGATTGACGTTGATGCCCAGCGTATCGGCAGCGTGCGGATGCTCGCCCACCGCCCGCGTCCGCAAGCCCCAGCGCGTATAGAACATGACAATATGGGTGAAAGCGAGCATGACGAACATCATGAAGAAGATCGGCTGGTTGGTGAAAATCGCCTCGCCGACCACGGGCAAGTCGCTGAGAATCGGGATGGCGAAGTTGCCCAGCTTGGCCGCGCCCGCCTCGGTCGAAAGCAGGTACTCGCGGCGCACGAAGCTCGTCACGCCGACAGCCAGAATATTGATGACCGTGCCGCTGACGATCTGATCGGTGCGGAATGTGATCGAGAGCCAGCCGTGCAGCAGCGCGATCAATCCGCCGGCGAGCACGCCGATAATCACCGCCAGCAGCTGAGCCGTTTCCAGCGGCAATGCTGTGCCACGCAGGAAGAAAAGGGTTGTGAAGCCGAAGCAGGCGGCGAAAAGCATCATGCCTTCGATAGCGATATTGACGACGCCGGCGCGCTCGCACCAAATGCCGGCGAAGGCGCCTATCGCCAGCGGCGTGGCCAGGCGCAGGCTCTCGGCGACAATCGTAGTGAGATTCGTGTCGTTGCCGGCCGCCGCCGCGATGATCACCGTCGGGATGAAGAGAGCGCCGCAAAGCGCCATCAGCGCCAGGCTGATCCTTCGCCAGCGCGCGACCGCAAACTCATAGAGATTGAGCGCGCCACTCACGATGAAGAGGGCGCCGATGACCAGAAGATAAGCCGATGTCGGCACAGGGATATCGGCGACAGAGGGCGCCTCGCCAGTCGAGCTCGATTCGAAGGTCAGGGTGGTGATGAGTTCGCTATCGAGCCCCCCCGACTCGAAAAAGATGAACGCGCCTAGAACCAGCAGCACGACCGCGATAATGCGCTTCCGGGTCAGCTTGAAGCCGAGGCGGCGGCCCGCTTTCGTCTTGCCCGCGGCGGACATGCTTAACTACCCCAGCCGGTCGAGAAGACCAATTCGCCCTCTTCTTCGGCGCTGCGTTTTGGTACGCGCCACAAGAAGCGGATGATCTGATCGGCCGCCACAAACATGATGATCAGCGCCTGTACGATCTTCACCAAGTCGATGGAGATATCAGCGCGAATCTGCATCAAGGCGGCGCCGCTCAACAGCCCGCCCCAAAGCAGACCGGCCCAAACCATGCCTTTGGGATTGTTGCGCGCCAGCAGTGCCACAGCGATGGCGTCAAAGCCGACGCCGGCGAAGAAACGTGGCAGCATCTCGTGCTCGACGCCGCTGATCTCGATCGCGCCCGCCAAGCCAGCTAACATGCCGCTAAGCGCCATCGCCAGCACGACGTTGCGCGGCACGCTCATTCCGGCGTATTTCGCCGCGTTCTGATTGGCGCCAACCGTGCGCAGCTCAAAGCCTAGCGTCGTGCGCGTCAGGAACCAATCCGTCAGCCAGACCGCCGCAATCATCAGCCAGAAGCCGAAATGCAGCTTGGATTGGTCGCCGACTGCGATCAGCACCAGGAAAAGCTGCAGCGCGCTCATGATCCCCGCCCAGATGAGGCCACTGCGCAGCGCCGCCCGCGGATTGTCGCGCCAGGCGGGCAAATAGTTGAGCAGAAAAGCGACGATGGCGACAGCCGCTATCAAAAAGAGCAGCGCAATGGGAGAACTGATCCTGTCCATCGTCGGCAGCATCGCCGCCGGCAGAATCACGGGCGTCTTGGGCACGCTCGCGTTCACATCAGCCAGGATGACCGGATCGACTGACTTGATCAGCCAGTCGACGATCAAGATGGCGATGAAGTTCAACATGATCGTCGTGATGACTTCGTGAGCGCCGGTATATGCTTTCAGCGTGCCGGGTATAGCGCCCCAGAGAAAGCCGCCCAAGATGCCGAAGAATATCACCGCCGGCAACAGAAATAGCGGCGACGATGCCGGCGGCGAGAACGCGCCTAAAGCGGCGACAGCGATCGCCCCAGCGTATAGCTGCCCCTCTGCGCCGATGTTGAAGAGGCCCGCTTTGAAGCCCAGCCCCACCGCCAAGCCGGCGATGATGAAGGGAATCGCGCGGACGATCGTCTTCTCCAAGTTCGAGGGGATGAAGAGCAGCACCTGATCGCCCAGACGCAGGAAAAGCACCTCCAGATCCTGATCGTTTTTGAGGATGCCGAAGGTGAGGCCGCCGAGATCATCGGCGTTCAGCACGCGATTGCCGGGCCGCCGGATCACCAGATGCTGCTCCAGCGCCGCGTCCAACTGCTCGTCCAGCGCTGCATTCACTGATGCGCCCGACAAATACTCGGACTCATACATCCGCCCGACGATGCGGAATTGCGCGCCCAGCGCCGCCGGATCTTCAATGCCCAGCGCATCTAGTGAAGCCAGCGTTTCAATCGCTTCGCGTACATCTTCGTAGTCGGCCGCCACGATCGCTTGGATGGTCTCGGCTTCGGGACTGGCGGCGTCAATGCCTAACGCGTCCAGCTGAGTCAAAGCGCCGTGACTCCGCAGCAGCGTAACCTGCCCGTATTCGTCGATCGTCCTCAAACCCGCCCAGGCGCGGTCCAACTCCGTTTCCGACATATCAGCCAAAGCCGGGAAGATCGCAATGGCTTCGCGAAGCGCGTCCCCGCTTGGCTCGGCTGCGCCAGCGGCCAACTCGGCCAGGGCGCGCGCATCGGATCGCTTGAGCTCGCCCAGGTCGTCAAGCAGCGGTTTGAGCTCGCGCAGGTGCACTTCACCGACTTCGACAATCGACGGGATGCGTTCGGTGATGGCGGTCGCTGCCTCTTCACTTATATCGAAGCGCGCGAAGAACTCCCCATAAGCCCGCGTCTCCTCCATGCCGACTTCGAGAATGCGCTCGAAGGGCCGCGCCTGCCGCGACAGACTGCGCCGCGTAGTGATTTCGTGGCTGGCGGCATAAGCGCGCATTTCGCCAAAATCGTCGACGCCCGCCACGTCGTTTATCGTCAATCCAGTGATCGATTCAACCAGCGCGACATAGGCCGTCGACGAAACGCGCAACCCTTCGGCTATATCTGGCTGAAGGGCGTTGTCGCTGACGGTGATCGTGATCAGCGGGATGCCGGCCAGGAAGGCTGTGATCACGGCCAGCAACGGTACCAGACTTGGGGATACGCCCGCCCATAAGCCGATGACGCCGTCGCGCCGTCTGTTTTCTGCGGGAGCGGTCATGGTTCAGCGACCATCTGACTCTCATCACGCACGCCAGCCATGCGCAAGCCGACCGTATCGCGATCCGCTTCTTCAATGGATAGAATGTCGATGATCTCGCCTTCGAACATGACCGCCACGCGATCGGCCAAACTGAGCACTTCGTCCAACTCCGATGACACGAGCAGAATGCCGGCGCCCGCGTCGCGCATACGCACGATCTGACGATGGATGAATTCAATGGAACCGACATCCAGGCCGCGGGTCGGCTGCGAGGCGATCAGCAGGTCGACATCGCGCGAGAACTCACGCGCCACAATCACCTTCTGCTGATTGCCACCCGACAAACCACTGGCGATGTTATTGATGATCGGCGGCCGCACATCATATTGCTCGACCAGCTGGCGCGCGTTCTCGGCGATGGCGCGGTCATCCACCACGATGGCTTTGGAAAAAGCAGCCTGATAATAAGTGCAGAGCACCAGATTGTGCATCACAGTGAAGCCCGCGACCAAGCCGTCGCGCTGCCGATCTTCCGGCACATGCCCGACGCCGCGCTCCGTGACCTTACGCGGCGAGGCATTCGTCATGTCCTCGCCCTTGATGAAGAAGCGACCCGCTTCGACCGCGCGCATCCCGGTGAGCGCCTCGACCAGCTCCGTTTGACCATTGCCCTGCACGCCGGCGATGCCCAGAATCTCGCCACGCTGCAAGCCGAAGCTGACGCCTTCCACCGCCGGCAAGCCACGATCGTCATGCGCGTGCAGGTTGACGACATTGAGGATTTCGTCGCCGGGGCTGGCCTCCGCCTTGTCAACTTCGAGGATGACATCGCGGCCGACCATCAGCGATGCCAGTGACTGCTCAGTCGATTCTTTTGGATCGGCGCGCCCCGCGACCGCCCCGCGCCGCAGCACAACCACATCGTCGCAGATCTCCAACACCTCTTTCAGTTTGTGGCTGATGAAGATGATGCTGACGCTCTTGTCCAGCAGCGTACGCATGATCTTGAAAAGCCCGCGCGTCTCCTGTGGCGTGAGCACCGCCGTCGGCTCATCGAGGATGAGGATATCGGCATGACGATAAAGCGCCTTGATGATCTCCACCCGCTGCTGCACCCCGACCGGCAGATCCGAAATCAGGGCATCAGGATCGACATCGAGTCCGTATTCGCGCGACAGCGCCTGAATCTCGCGCCGCGCCATGTCCCGCCGCAGAAAGGGTCCGCTGACGGTCTCGTTGCCGAGTATGACATTCTCGGTCACGGTCAAGACGTCCACCAATTGAAAGTGCTGATGCACCATGCCGATGCCGAGTTCGATGGCGTCTTTGGGTCCGGCGATCTGAACAGGCTCGCCATTCACCAGGATTTCGCCTTCGTCCGGTGTGTACAAGCCGTAGATCATATTCATCAAGGTACTCTTGCCGGCGCCGTTTTCGCCCAGCAAGCCGAGGACCTGGCCCTTGTGCAGCGTCAGGTTGATGTTGTCGTTTGCCAACACGCCGGGGAAGCGCTTGCTGATGCCCCGAACTTCAAGCACGGGCGGGGCTACGGACATGGATGGGCCTTTCGGCATGGATTCACGCGGATGCGAATGTCAAAGATTATAGCTCAGTTCATCCTCACTAAAACAAAACGGGCCGCGCTTTCTCACCGGTGAGATGCGACATAAGTTATGCCAGATTTCGCTCCCTCGCCGCCCTTAATCCTCCAGCGTGCTCAAATCCCCCAGCGGCTGACCCAGAGCCTTGGCTTTCAGCACCCGCCGCATGATCTTGCCGCTGCGTGTCTTGGGCAAGTTGTCCACAAACTCGATCTGCGCCGGCACGGCAATAGGACCGACCTCATGCCGGACATGCGCCTTGAGTTCCGCCTCAAGCGCATCCGAGCCATCGACGCCTTCGACCAGAATGCAGTAAGCGAATATCTTGTTGCCGCGCAATTCGTCCGGAACGCCGATCACAGCCGACTCGGCCACAGCGCTGTGGCTGACCAGACCCGACTCGACTTCCGCCGTGCCCAGCCGATAGCCACTCACTTTCAGGACATCGTCATTGCGGCCGATCACCCAGAGGTAGCCATCTTCATCGCGCCGCGCCGTATCGCCGGCCAGATACCAACCCTGAGCGCGATACTTCTCCCAGTATTGGCTGATGAAGCGGTCGTCATCGCCGTAAACGGTGCGGATCATGCTCGGCCAAGGGCTGGTGATGACGAGGTTCCCATCTTCGTTTGTGCCGACCGGCGCGCCATCGTCATCGACGATATCGACTTCGATGCCGGGGAAGGGACGGGTGGCGCTGCCCGGTTTCAAACCAACGGACGGCAGTGGCGTGATCATGAAGCCGCCGGTCTCCGTCTGCCACCAGGTATCGA
>JAAXID010000004.1 GCA_012270545.1 Anaerolineae bacterium
TTCTACTTAATCCCTTATCGACGCTTGAAAGTCGTCACTGTCGGTCAGGTATTCGATCATCGATTCGGTTCTTATCGCTGCCAGTGGCTGACCAGTCTTTGTGTGCAGGCCACCTATTTCATAGTCAACGTCATCGAGCCCTATGTGATCGGCACGATAATTTCCGGTGCTACAGGTTTGCCTTTTGTCGTGAGTGTTGCGATCGGCGGCTTGCTTATCGTTTCATTTACGGTAACCGGTGGATTGAAAGGCACGGCGGTCGCAAACGTCATACATTGTTCCGTCATCATTTTCGGGCTTCTTCTTGTCGGCATCGTGGCAATGCAGAATATGGGCGGCTGGGACGCCGTCGTCACCCAGTCGACCGCAAAGCTTGCAGAGGTTGGCCAGGATGAAACTAGCTGGTGGAGTTTTACCGGCATCGGTCTGGCTCCTCTTATCGCTCTGTTTATAGCGGCAACTATTCACACACCGGCGGTCTCCGTACACGCAAACTTCGCGAATTCGGCGGCAAGAGAAGACTATCTGGTTAAAGCGTATTTCTTCGCCGGGATCATTGCCGCACTCATGCCACTGGTTGCAGGATACATCGGCGTATTGACTATGGCAGCTTATGGCCCCGAGAGCGGGCTGCGTGGTTACCTGAATATTGCGCAGTTGGCGATCGACACTGGGCCCGTTCTGGCTGGCATCGCCCTGGCAGCCTTATTGGCCGCGGTAATCTCATCCGCTGCGCCGATACTATTGGCGAGCGCAACGATGTTAGTCAATGACTGGGTACCCGGCGCCAAGAGCTTTAACAGCGATCAACAGCTACGGGCTTACAAGATCGTCGCCGTTATCTATGGCTCGGTTGGCGCAATCATTGCGAGCCTCGGATACATCGGTTCGGTGCTGCAACTCTTGTTGCTTGCTTTCGCTCTGATCGTACCCCCGGCCGTTGCGGTGACCTTTGTTATTTACTGGCGGCGTACGTCGGAACAGGCCGCGTACTGGGGGATGGCGGCAGGTTTCGCCGGCGCACTGATTATGTGGCTGTTTAATACCTTGTTTGACGGTGTAGAAAACGCGACGGCCGGCGGATTCGCTCAGTGGTGGTATGAACTGATTACCTGTCTGGGAGAATGGCGTGATCCCTCATTCGCTTCGCTGCTGCTGCCCATGATTGTGATCCCCGTTGTTACCCTGCTTTATCCTAGTAAGGCCGCTGACGACAGAAATTATGACGCGTTCTATGGCAAATTGGGCCGCCTGCGCCGCGACTTCAGCTGGTCTTAGGCCACGACAGGCCGCTGCCAGGCTTTCCCCCAGAGTACTATCCCGCTGCTGCGACTGGGGTGGCCGGACTCAGGCCCAGGCGCTCGCGTGCGGCCAGATATTCGCGTTCCAGGCGGTCGACAAGTTCTGCTGCCGCCGGCACGTCCTTGATCGCACCGACACCTTGTCCGGCGCTCCAGATGTCTTTCCACGCCTTCGGTCGCGACGAGTCTTCTTTCCACTTCGCTGCCGCCGACGAGCCTTCGCCAGCTTTCAGGACTGAGGCAATGGAAGTCTCGAGATTGTCGGGATCCAACCCGGCATTGCGCACGGATCCTTTGAGGTAGCTGCCGTGAAGACCGCTCAACAGGTCGGTATAGATGATGTCGTCTGCGGCGCTTTCGATGATCATTTCCTTATAGTCATCTGCCGCGTTGGCTTCCTCTGTGGCGATAAACCCTGACCCGATATAGCTGAGGTCAGCGCCCATGGCCTCTGCGGCCAACACCGAGTCACCCCTTGTAATACAGCCGGACAGCACCAGCGGGCCGTCGAACCATTCTCGGATTTCCTGCACCAGGGCCAACGGCGACGTTATTCCCGCATGCCCGCCGGCACCGGCTGCCACTGCAATCAGCCCGTCGGCGCCCTTTTCGATCGCTTTCTTCGCGAAGCGGTTATTGATGACGTCATGCAGCGTGATGCCGCCATAGGAGCGCACCGCTTCGTAGACTTCCTCGCGCGCGCCAAGCGACGTAATCATGATCGGCACCTTTTGTTTGGCGCAGATGTCGAGGTCGCGCTCGAGGCGTTTATTCGAACGATGCATGATCAGGTTGGTCGCGAACGGTGCTGCCGGGCGCTCCGGGTGTGCCTGATTGTGCCGGTCACACCCCTCCTTGATGCGTGTAATCCACCGATCGAGCTCGATCGGCGCGCCTTCCTCTTCGCGCGCGTTGAACGCCGGAAAACCACCGACAATCCCTGACGTGCACTGGGCGATGACAAGTTCGGGATTGGAGACGATGAACATCGGCGCACCGATAACAGGGATGCGCAGGTTCTGCAGAATGGGCGGTAGTGCCATGATCATTTTTTCTCAGGTGCGTTTGACAATAAGGGCATCGAGGCCCATGCATTCTTTTGGCAATGCACGAAGTGGGTTTATTTCAATGCTTTCTATGGCCTCGCTGTGGGCTGCGGCAATCACGGATAGCTTCGAAATTGCATCGCAGATCGCATCGAGATCGCAGGGCTCGGCGCCTCGGGCACCTTTGAGGAGAGCAGCGCCTTTCAGTTCATCGATCATGCCGCGCGCTGTTTCCGGGCTCACCGGCGCGCGTCGGAAGCTGACATCTTTCAGCACTTCGGTGAAGACGCCACCAAGACCGAACATCACCACCGGCCCGAACACCGGATCGACTTTGGCGCCGAGAATGCAGTCAACACCGTCCGGGGCCATTGCTGAAATCAGAACACCATCGATTTTCGCATCGGGCCTGGCCGCCCTGGAGTTGGCGACGATCTCGTCATATGCGGCCCTCACGTCATCGCCGCCGCTGACGCCAAGTTTGACGCCGCCAACGTCGGTCTTGTGAAGAATGTCCGGCGATGCGATCTTCATCGCCACAGGGCCACCGGCCCGTTCGGCCGCCGCCGCTGCTTCCGCGGCACTGGTTGCCAGCGTATCGGTCGCCAGCGTCAAACCGAAATCGGCGAGGATTTCCTTTGCCTCCTTTTCGCCGAGAGGG
>JAAXID010000257.1 GCA_012270545.1 Anaerolineae bacterium
GAGGTGGAGTACCTGTATCGCCTGGGCCTGGTCGATCTGCACAGTCCGATCTTGCTGGGCAATGTCTACGACAATGTCTATGACGAGCAGGAACCGCAGGAAGAACCCGAAATCTGTACGGTCGGGCGCGCTGTTTTCAATCGGATTCTGCCGGACGAAATGCGCTTCGTGCAGGAGACCTTGGGCAAGAAGGGTTTGCAGCAGTTGGTGGCGAAGTGCTATCAGGTGATCGGTGGCGAGAAGACAACCGAGGTTGTCGACGCGATCAAGAACTACGGCTTCCACTACGCTACGATTTCGGGCACGACCATCGCTGTCAGTGATTTGACGGTTCCGGACGAGCGCGCCGACATCCTTCGGCAGGCGGAGGATGTGGTAACGCGGGCTGAACGCGACTTCCGGCGCGGCCTGATGACGGAGGATGAGCGCTACCAGGTCACGATTGACGAATGGAATCGCGCCAAGGATGTCTTGCAAGACCAGATCCAGGATTCCCTGGATCCATACGGACCGATCGCCATCATGGCGATTTCAGGCGCGACCAAAGGCGGCTTCGGTCCCATCACTCAGCTCTCCGGCATGCGCGGCTTGATGGCGGATCCATCGGGACGCATCATCGACTTGCCCATTCGCAGCCACTTCCGCGAGGGCTTGAACGCGCTTGAGTACTTCATTTCGACGCACGGCGCGCGCAAGGGCCTGGCGGATACGGCGCTGCGTACAGCCGACGCCGGCTATCTGACGCGGCGTCTGGTGGATGTGGCGCAAGACATGATCGTCAATCGCTGGGATTGCAATACGACCCGCGGGCTAAAGATCCGCCGAGATGATAATATCGCCGGCCAAAACGTGGAGGAAAGGATCGTCGGGCGCTGTTCGGCACAAGACATTGTCGATCCCGAAAGCGGCGAGTTGATCGTGGCGCGCAACGAAATGATCGACGAAGAAATCGCGGCCCGGATCGAAAACTCCAGCCTGGAGGAGGTTGAGGTGCGCAGCCCCTTGACCTGTGACTTGATTCATGGCGTCTGCGCGCTTTGCTATGGCCGTGACCTGGGTACGGGCGATATGGTGAATATCGGCGCGGCGGTTGGCATCATCGCGGCACAGTCGATTGGCGAGCCGGGCACGCAGTTGACGCTGCGGACATTCCACAGTGGCGGCACGGCGGAAGTGCGCGATATCACCAGCGGTTTGCCCCGCGTCGAGGAGCTCTTCGAAGCGCGGCGCAAGCCCAAAGGCGAATCGGTGATTACGTCTATCGGCGGCGTTCTGCGTTTGACTGAGCGCGAAGATGGCGCGCGTATCGCAACTGTTACCTATAGCGAAGCGCTGAGTCGGCGACAGGTCGTGCCCGACGATTGGGAAATCGTGGCCGAGGATGGCAGAGACGTAAAGGAAGGGGCAGTCATTGCGAAAAACGGCGCTGAAGACGTGATTCGTGCCGAGATGGCGGGCCGGCTGCATATTGAAGACCACGTCGTCTACATTCGTGACGAACTGCGCGAAGAAGAAGAACTTGAGATCCCGGCCAACGCGCGCCTGCGGAAGACGATCCACGATGGCATGACCGTCGAGCCCGGTGAGCAGCTCACCGAGGGCTCGAAGAATCCGCATCAGATTCTGCGCGTTCAGGGCGCAAAAGCCACACAGCTCTACCTGCTCGGTGAGATTCAGGATGTGTATCGTAGCCAAGGTGTGAACATCGCCGACAAGCACTTCGAGACCGTCATCCGCAAGATGATGTGCAAGGTGCAGATTACGCGGAGCGGCGACAGCGATCTGCTGCCCGGCGAGCTGATTGATCAGTTGAAGCTGCTGGAGATAAACGAGCAGCTGATCAACGAGGATTTGGAGCCCTGTTCGGGTCAGCCGGTGCTGCTTGGCATCACCAAGGCGGCTTTGAGCACGGAGAGCTACCTGTCCGCGGCCAGCTTCCAGCATACGATTAAGGTGCTGGCGGGCGCCGCTATCGAAGGGCAGGTGGATCCGCTGCACGGTTTGAAGGAGAACGTGATCATCGGCAAGCTGATTCCGGCCGGCACGGGATTCGAAGCCTATCAGGATCGGGAAGCGGTCGCGCCAGCGGTTACACTCGAGGCGCAAGGCGCATTGGATCTGGATGAGGCTGGGGACCAGGACGACTTCGAGAATATGCTGAGCGAGCTATAGATCGACCGGCGTTGTTGAGATATCGCGCGGGATGCCTAACGGGTCCCGCGTTTTCATTTGAGGCGGGCGCTAGGGGCGGGTCGCCAAGGCATTGAAGAGTGGACGCTCACGCTGCTGACTGCTGCCATCAAAGCGCGGGTAGAGAATGCTGTAGGCGGCCAGTTCGCTGCGCCGACTCACTGCCAGTTCATTGGCGTAGTTGAGGTTCCAAAGGAACATAAGCTCGATATCGGCGCGTGACTGACCGATTTCAAAGGCGCGCAGTGTATAATCGCGTTGATCGAAGGCGGAGTTGTAAGCCATCCAAACTTCGGGCGCTTCCGTTGGATAATCTTCCCAGGTCGCCCAGCCAAATTCGGTCACCCACATTGGCGCATTGTCACTATTGGCGGCGATGATATTGCTGTAGTCGCGTATAGTCTGCAAGAAGAAAAATTGCGGCTGATCGTCCCAGCCCTGGCCGTCGACGTTGTTGCAGCAGAGAAAGTCGGGCGGGTTGCCCCAGCTGTAGGGATGGACTCCGATTTTGACATCGGTGTACTGCGCCAGACCGGCTTGATACATCTGCCGCAGGAAGGCGCGATCATCAACGGAGATGCCGCCATGATCCCCCGTTGGCGCCGGACCGGCAGTGACAACCGCGATAGCTGGCGAATATGCGCGTATGACGTCGTAACCGACGCGGAAAAGCTCCATGTAACTGGCGCCACTGATGGGGCGGCTTCCGGTCCATTCCCGCTTGAGGTTGGGCTCATTCCAAATTTCAATCGCGTCAATATTGGGACCAACTTTTTCCAGCAGACTGTGGATGAACCATCTAAGGTGGTTGAGGTCGTCCGGCGGTCCGTCTTCGCTGCGATCGACGTGGCGAGTCCAGTCAGGCGCTTTGGCGATGCTGATCAAGATTTTGAAGCCGCGTTTGTCAGCTTCCTGGACGTGCAGCTGGAAGAGGCGGAAACTCTGGTCGAACTGGCCCGCAGAGTTTGGTTGCAGCCATTTCCAACTGGCTTGCAGCTTGATCCAGCCGACGCGCAAACCGGCCAGCCGGCGCAGGATATGATCCCAGCCGGGCACGTCAAAGTTGTAGTACACTTGTATGCCCATTCCCGCGCCATCAAGTTGCGTTTGGTCAACGGGGACGGCGGTCGTATAGGCGCTGCTTGGCTGTGTTGGCGGGATGAGGTTCGGCGTAACGGTCGGGATCGCAGTTGGGCGTGAGGTGGCCGTCGGCGGCTGCTCATAGTCGCGCCCTATGATGGAACCAAAGCCTTGGCCCCCGGTGGTTGGCGACGGCGGTGGCGTATCCAGCGTGGGCAAGTGGGCGACTTCAACGGTCGGCAGGGCTGCCAATGCCCGGATAGTTGGCACGGGGGAGGCGATGCGTTCGAGCTCAACTTCGGGAGCGACATCGACTGCCGATTCGGATGCACAGGCGACCAGAAGCGCGCTGACACAGGCGATGAGCGAGACAGCGATGAAGTTTTTGTAGCAGCGTCGCATCATGGCTGTTCGTCTACGGTCGTGATCCAATCCCAGTATTTTCTCGCTCGAAGGCTGGTGAATCAGTGCAAGACACTCTTGTGATAGAGAAGGCGCCAAATTGATTGACACCCCCCAAAAATGCATTCTACAATGGGAAATTGAAGTCCGCACGGCAGATTTGCGTCTCGCGCCCGACGATTCTTATACGGTGTTCCTCTGGATTAAACCTGCTGGATCGAGATGCGCGGGCGTTTAGGCTGTCGCAGAAATACCTTGCGAGATCGCGACAAGGCAGCTTCTGCCCTTCGGAATCGCCGCAGACATAGCGGTAAACTGTTTTCCACTCTGACATGACACCGAGGACCTTTGATGGCTGATCGCTCGATCCAACCAATCAACATTGAAAGCGAAATGCGCGATGCCTATTTGAGTTACGCGATGAGCGTGATTGTGTCGCGGGCGCTGCCGGATGCGCGCGACGGGCTGAAGCCGGTGCATCGGCGCATACTGTACGCCATGCACGATATGGGCATGCAGGCCAGCAGCGCACACAAGAAGAGCGCACGAATCGTTGGCGAAGTGTTGGGCAAGTATCATCCTCATGGCGACGGCGCCGTCTACGACACGATGGTGCGGATGGCGCAGGACTTCTCGATGCGCTATATGCTCATTGACGGGCAGGGCAATTTCGGCAGCATTGATGGCGACGGCGCCGCGGCCATGCGTTATACCGAGGCGCGGATGGC
>JAAXID010000116.1 GCA_012270545.1 Anaerolineae bacterium
AACGCGGGCATCGCGCAGGGCGTGCCGGCGGAAGAATGCAGCGATGAAGATTGGCTGAACATGATAGCGGTCAATCTTAACGGCGTGTTCTGGTGCTGCCGCGCCATCGGGCGTCATATGCTGGAGCGCGGAAGCGGCGCCATCGTCAATGTGGCATCCATGTCGGGCATGATTTCAAACACGCCCCAGCCGCAGGCGCATTACAATGCGGCGAAAGCCGGCGTCATCCTGCTGACCAAGTCGCTGGCGGGTGAATGGGCAAGCCGGGGCCTGCGCGTCAATTGCGTCTCGCCCGGATACATCGGCACTGATATGACATTGGAAGGCTTCAGCAACGATGATTGGCGACCCACCTGGCTCGCGATGACACCACAGGGCCGGATCGGTGTACCGGAAGAGATCGCCCAAGCCATTTTCTATCTGGCGTCGCCCGGCGCCAGCTTCACGACTGGAACAAACCTGGTGGTGGATGGCGGTTATACATCCTGGTAGCTGGATGGGCAAGTAGAGCTAGATAACGAATGCGCCGGTTTCAATCACATCGATGGGCGCGCCATCCAGCTCACGCGGCAGGATGGCCTCGGGCGGCAATGCCGTCCGCTCAAGCTTTCGACTGACCATCACAACCAGGCACAATTCGTCTGTGGACTGTCCATTGCGCCGCCGATAACCGATTCCTGTCCCCACAACATTGGGAAATCTCATCAGGCAGGTATCATATCGTTCATGGATTGCCGCGATTTCCGCCCTGCGCTGAGTGCTGTCCATGCTTGCGCTCGCAACGGTTTTGCTCCGAACCCTTAAGGCAATCCTGGACATTCGCTGCCTATTACATTGCTGACGATATCGTTGCGAATCCAGCCTTCGAGATTGGCGTCATCGACGTTGACCCGTATAAAGTACCAGACAGGACCCGTAGGGTTCCTCTCTTCCCGCTCCAACTTCAAGACAGGCGCCACGGTTCCCGTGCCTAGCCAGCCTACGATCGGCGTCCCCGCTCGATTCGTCGGCCGAGAACGCACCCTTATCGAATTGGTGTTGAGCACGACCACCTGGCACAATTCAACCGGCGTTGATGTAGGCGTTGGATGCCCTGTGGCGGTGGGAGTGTCCGATGGCGTTGCTGTACGGGTTGGCGTGCTGGTGCTGGTCGGCGTATCGGAAGGCGTGAAGGTCGCGGTGGGGGTAAACGTACTGGTAGCCGTTGGCGTATTGGTTGACGTACTGGTAGCTGTTGGTGTATCAGATGGCGTGAAGGTAATGGTTGGCGTAGACGTCGTAGTCGGCGTCAGCGTCGGTGTTGGGGTAAGCGTCGCAGTCGGAAAGAAAATCGCCCCAAGCGTGTTTTGAATAGGCTCGCGATTCATGAAGCCGACGGCGCCGCCCACGCCACCAATTATGATCAGAACAAAAAGGATGACCACGCGACCACGGTTGCGGCGGCGGCGAAGTATGCTGTCAATGCGCGAGATATCGGCGCGGCGCCCGAGAATGCGGAAGGGGTCGTCGCGCATGGCGTCCAGCCAGGAGCGCGCCTCGCGGTTCTTGCCTTCCTGTAGCGCTTCTTCCGCCCGCTCGTGGTAGCGGCTGAACAGATCGTTAACCGTGGCGCGGAAACGCTCATCCTGGGCATAGTCGGCGGCCATCTCCGCCAGCATCTGACGCGCTTGCGCCAGCTCAGCGTCGAAGTTCTGGGAGACCAGCGCTTGCGCCCGTCTTATCGCTTGTTGAGCGCGCGAAATATCCGCTTGCAGATTGCGCGACCGCATCAGCATTTCGGAAAAAGTGCCGTCGGTAGGATCCAGCTCGAGGCCCAGCTCCAGCAGCTTTATGGCGGCATTCATCAGCAGAAGGCGTTCGTCCAGGGTCGTCGAGTTGTTGGCATGATTGAGCGACATCTGCGCCTGATCGTTGACCTGGCTGCGAATGCTGGCGAGCTTGTTGTCGGCTTCCTGCTGCATCTGCGCCAGACGCTGACTGTTCGGCAGCAGTTGGCGGGTGTGTGAGAGCAGGCTGCGTACGCTGGCGACCTGGGCGACTTGCTCTTCCAGGGTGCCGCCGATGGTGTTCATGTTGACAGCGATCTGATCGTAATCCCGCTGAATACGCCGGATCATTTCCAGGCGCTCTTCCGCCTGCGGGTCATTGGGCACGACGCGCAAGGCGCCCTCGTATTTGCGCAGCGCCTCCGACCAATTGTCGTTCGCCATCAGCCGGTCGCCATCGGTGAGCAGCTCGCGGGCCAGCGCCAGATCCTGAATATCGAGCAGCGCTTGTTCAACGTCTTTCCACGTCAGTATGCCGTCGCGCTCCGCCAGTTCTCGCGCCTCGCGGTACAAGCCGGAGGCCTGTTCATAGTTGCCGGCGCGAACCAGTGAATTGGCTAGGTTATAGGCGACGCGCGCTTCAAAGGGAATACGATGATCGGGGACGATGCCGCGAATCAAGTTGTCTTCGGATTTCTCGCGATACTCGAGCGCGGTGGGATTGTTCGCTTGCAGCGCCAGGATTCGGTTGGCGACATCGATCGTTTGCTGGTATTCGCCGGAGTAGTAACTCTCGGTGAGACGGGTCAGCAACTCATCTAGCGGAGAGGATGACTGGACTGGCCGCTCTTCTGCTGTGGGCTCGGCCGCTTCGGCCTGGCTGCGGTCCGGCCTGTCGTAGTCGATGGGTCCGCTGTATGAAGCGGGCGCTTCGCCAGTTGGCTCATACGTGGAGGGCGGCCGCTGCGGTTTCTGCGTCGCTGTGCTACTCGTCTGAGAGGGCGCTGAGCTGACGTTGTGGCGATCGAAGAGCTCCTGCACGCGCTGTTTTGCCTGAGCGCTGTGGGAGCCGGCCTGCTGCAAAAGGCTGATGACATCGTTGTTGCCACTGTCCATGCGCAGGGCGTCCGCCAGAATATCGATCGCTTCGTCGATGTCATCGTCATCGCCGGCGATTTCGATGCGGATTCTGGCGCGCCGTACCAAGCCACGCAGGGCGGCGGAATTCGGTCTGGCGCCGCTGGTGCTTTGGCTGCCTGCAATCTCGGCGAAGAGCTCTTGCGCCGTGTTTTCCAGTGGCGTGTTCTTCGCCTCCATCAAGAGGTCGCGCGCTTCCTGCTCCAGCTCGGTTAATGTCTGGGCATCAGTTGTTCCTTGCGCGCGATGGCGTAAATCCTCAATAGCCCTTTGCAGTTCCTGCATGCATGGCATTCCTGTAACAGCGGTCGCGTTTCCGCCTGAGAATGACAGGAGGCGCGTGACCAGTGGCTATCGTTAGAAGAGCCTTACCACTTGGAGGAATTCTGTGATAGAGTAAAGTGCGACCAATATCCGACTACGATCAACCAATTATGGCATCATTTCAGCATATCAGGCCAAGATACAAACTCATCTTATTCTATAAC
>JAAXID010000258.1 GCA_012270545.1 Anaerolineae bacterium
GATGTGCCGACGGGCGCGCTGATGGCGATCGTCGGACCCAACGGCGCCGGCAAGAGCACCTTGATCAAGGCGGTGCTGAATCTAATCCCGCGGGCGGCGGGCACGGTATCCTTCTACGGGAAGCCCTACGAACGGGCGCGCTCGCTAGTCGGTTACGTGCCGCAGCGGGGCAGCGTCGATTGGGACTTCCCCACCTCCGTGCTCGATGTCGTCACCATGGGCCTCTACGGCAAGCTGGGCTGGTTCCGCCGCCCGGGTCAGGCCGAGCGCGAGCTGGCTCTTCACGCGCTGGAGCAGGTCGGCCTGGTCGATTTCGCCGATCGGCAGATCAGCCAGCTCTCCGGCGGGCAGCAGCAGCGCACTTTCCTCGCGCGCGCCCTGGTGCAAGACGCGCAGATCTACTTTATGGACGAGCCCTTCGCCGCCGTCGACGCCGTCACTGAAAACGCCATCGTCAATATCCTGCGCGAGCTGAACCAGCGCGGCAAGACCGTCTTGGTCGTCCATCACGATTTGCAGACGGTCGCCGAATACTTCGACTGGGTGACGCTGCTGAATGTCGAGGTGATCGCATCCGGTCCCACCGCTGAAACCTTTGTGCTGGAGAACTTGCGGAAGACCTACGGCGGGCGCGTCTCCTACTTGCATGGCGGGCAGCTGTTGGCGGCGAGCGCGTCATGAACCGCGGGCGGGCGCTCAGCCGGGAGGATCGGCGCGTCTGGCTGATCATCGGCGCCATCGTGCTGAGCGGCCTACTCCTCATCCCGCTCAGCCAAGTCTTATTCGGTCTGCGCTTCACCTACACGGTGCGCGTGGTCGCCCTGGGCGGCTCAATCCTGGGCGTCCTTAGCGGCGCGCTCGGCTGTTTCGCCGTGCTCAGGCAAGAGAGCCTGGTGGGCGACGCCCTGTCGCATGCGGCGCTGCCCGGGGTGGCTATCGCCTTTCTGCTAGCGGGACGTGAGCTGAGCCCCCTGCTGATCGGCGCCGGCATCGCTAGCTGGCTTGGGCTGCGTTTTGCTTCCGCCCTGATGACGACGACCCGCATCAAGCGGGACAGCGCGCTCGGCATTGTTTTGGCTAGCTGGTTCGCCGCCGGTATCGCCCTGCTGGCCTACATCCAGTCCCTCCCCGATGCCAGTCAAGCGGGCCTCGATCATTTCATTTTTGGGCAGGCGGCCGCCATCATCGAAAGCGATGTCATGCTGGTGAGCGCCGTCGGTCTCGTCGTTTTGCTCGTGCTGGTCTTCTTCTGGAAAGAATTCAAGCTGGTCACATTTGATTCCGAATTCGCCGGCGCCAATGGCTTCCGCATCGGGTTGATCAACACCTTGCTTTCGATCTTGATCGTGGTGACGATCGTGCTGGGATTGCAGCTGGCCGGTGTGATTTTGATGGTCGGGATGTTGATCGCGCCCGGCATCGCCGCCCGCCAGTGGACACATAAGCTGGACCAGATGGTCATCCTGGCAGCGGTCTTCGGCGCGTTCGCCGGCGGCCTCGGCGCCATCATCAGCGCGCTCGACAGCGATATCCCCACCGGTCCCATGATTATCGTGGTGGCCTTTGTCCTGGTGCTGATGTCGCTGGCTTTGGCGCCCGGACGCGGCCTGCTGTGGAGCCGGCTGCGGCAGAACAGCAATCGCCGAGCCTTTGCCGCGCGCAATACCCTGCGCGATCTATACCGTTACGCCCTGGCGCACGGCGGCGCCGATTCGCCTGTGCCCGATGCTTTCATCCGCGGCGTCGGCGACCGCAGCGCCGAACTGGGCTTGCGCAAGCTGGAAAGCGAGAAGCATGTGACCCTCGGCAGCGCCGGCTGGCAGCTCAGCGAAACCGGCGTCAAATTGGCGCGGCAAAACTTCCACAATCAACAGCTCTGGTCGGCTTACCGGCTTCACGCCCACGAGCTGGGCTTGCCGATCGTGGCGGAAGATCGGGAGCGGGACATCGCAGCGTTGCTGCCGGCTGACGCGGTCGCCAGGTTGGAGGCCAAGTTGGCGGAGAGCGCCGACGCATGATGCCCTTCGAGCGCTTCCTCATCGAATGCTTGCTCAATTTCCTGGCCCGCGAAGAACTCAATGCCTTTCTGCGTTCGCCACAGCACACGGCGACCCTCATTGGTGGTCTGATCGCCATCAGCGGCGCACTCTTGGGAACCTTCCTGCTCTTGCGCGGCATGTCGCTGACCAGCGACGCCATCAGTCATACGGTGCTGTTGGGCATCGTCGTCGCCTTCCTCTTGATGACCGAGGTCTTTCGCGTCGAGGGCGATACCTCGTCGCCTTGGCTGATTCTGGGCGCGTCTTTGGCCGGCGTCGGCACGGTGCTGCTGACCGAGATGCTTTACCGCTCAGGATTGGTGCGACAGGACGCCGCGCTGGGTTTGGCCTTTCCGCTGCTCTTCGCCATCGCCGTGATCCTGGTCTCGCGCTTCGTCGATGATGTCCACCTCGATGAAGATGCGGTGCTGGTCGGGGAGATTGGCCTGGCCTGGGCGAATACCAACAGCCACTGCTTCGACAATTGCGAAAGCGTGACCGTCACCGAAGCCCATCCGGCCGCCAAGCTGACGCGTCAATGCCTGAACTGTCGCGAGCTGGGCATAAGCCCACGCGATGAACGCGCCGAGTTCGTCGAAGTCTGCAGCAATTGCGGCCACTATAGGCCGGCGCAAGCCTGGAGCGCGGGTCTGCTGGAGCGGGAGCCAGTGCTGGTCTTCTTCCCCAAGTCGATTTCGGTGGCGCTGGTGATGACGCTGCTGACGCTGGCTTTTGTGCTGATCTTCTACAAGGAACTCAAGCTCAGCACCTTTGACGCGGCGCTGGCGAAAGCGCTCGGTTTCCGCCCCGGCCTGATGAACTACACGCTGATGGCGCTCGTCAGCCTGGTGGCAGTCGGCGCTTTTGACGCGGTTGGTTCGATCTTGGTGATCGCCTTTTTCATCATCCCGCCGGCCGCCGCCTACCTGCTGACCGATCGCCTGGCGCTGATGCTTCTGCTGAGTCCGCTCGTCGGCGCGGCTGGCGCCTTTTTCGGCTACGACCTGGCGCGCGGCCAACTCTTCGGCGTTTTGCCTGTCGCGAAGATCATCGCTTTCATCAACCAGGTTTTCGGATTGGAACTCATCGAAGAATGGGATTCCTCCATCAGCGCCTCGATGGTGCTAATGATCTTCATTTTCTTCCTGCTCGCCTGGGTCTTCTCACCGCGCTATGGGCTGATTACTACTGCGCTGCGCCGCGCCAACAGCCGCCGCCTCTTCACCGATCAAGTGGTGCTGGCGCATATCCACAATCACCAGCACAGTCCACAGGCAGCGACCGAACTGCGCGTCGACACACTGCATGTCCACTTCCGCTGGACGGGGCGCAAAATGACGCGTGTTCTGGCGCGGCTGCGGGCGCTGGGCTACATCAGATTTGTATCAGGGGGCGCCATCTTGACCGAGCGCGGTGAAGATCATGTGCACGCTTTCCGCAAGACCATGCTCGAGGCGCATAATATGCCCGATGTCAGTTGAGCAAGCCCCGCTGGCGTTTCCGCTGTAAACTTTATCGCAGGTCCAGTGATCCTCTAGAGGAGCAGATGATCAGCCTGATCGCCACCGTCCTCAACGAAGGTGACAACATCCATCACCTCTTCGATTCGATCGAGCGTCAGACGAGGCGCCCCGATGAGATCGTCATCGTCGACGGTGGCAGCAGTGACGACACGCTGGCGATCATGCAGGGCTATGCCGAAACGTTGCCGCTGCGTCTCTTCATCGATCCCGGTTGCAACATCAGTCAGGGACGCAACCGCGCCATCGCTGAAGCCAGGGGCGATATCATCGCTGTCACCGACGCCGGCCTGCGTCTGAGCGAGTCCTGGCTGGAAAAGATCACCACGCCGCTGCTGAATGACCCGGCGCGGGAGGTCGTCGGCGGATTCTTTCAGGCCGATCCTCAGACCGCATTTGAAGCCGCGCTCGGCGCGACCACCCTGCCGTTCGCGCGCGAAATCGACAGCGCGACCTTCCTGCCCAGCAGCCGCAGCATCGCCTTCCGCAGGTCGGCGGCGCAAGAGGTCGGCGGCTATCCCGAATGGCTCGACTTCTGCGAAGATCTGGTCTTCGACTTGCGTCTGCGCGGGCAGGGCAGTCCCTTCACCTTCGCGCCCGATGCGCTCGTCTACTTCCGGCCACGGCGCAGCCTGCGTCAATTCTTTCGGCAGTACTATCTGTACGCTCGTGGCGACGGCAAGGCGAATCTCTGGCTCAAGCGCCACCTCATCCGCTACCTGACCTATTTCGCTTTGACGCCGGGCATATTCGTAGCGGGCGCGCTTTTGCATCCGGCGCTCTGGCTACTGTACCTGCTTGGCGCCGCCGGTTACCTCTATCAGCCCTACCGCCGCCTGCCGACAGTGATGCGGCGCGCGCCCGACCGGTCGTGGATGGTTTGGCTTTACTGCATCGTCATGATCCCGCTGATAGGCCTGACGGGGGATGTGGCGAAGATGCTCGGCTATCCAGTCGGCTGGGGCTGGCGGCTGACGCGGCGTCCACCGGATTGGCGCTGCCTCGCCGAGCGTTGACGCTGCGCTTTCTTCGCTTGCGCGGCCGAGGGGAGTGTCTAATTTCGAGGAGATGAAGCAAAGATGGCGCTAGCGCAAACCCGCTAGAGAACTCCCTTCTCCAATGCTTTGGG
>JAAXID010000013.1 GCA_012270545.1 Anaerolineae bacterium
CGCGTCGCGATGATTGTGTAGGGACCATTTTCCCTAAGCACGTATCCGCTGATTAGCGAATCTGTCTTTTGGCCGGCCGTGCCCAACAGTACCGGATCGGCATCATCATTCGCCGCGATCTGCTGGTCGCCCGGGCTGATCAAATAGAGATTCGTGTCCAAGGTCTGCGTAGCCGCCGACATGCTAATCGTCACCGACTCGCCGGCAAGGCCATCAAATCGATAAACATCAAAGGTATTCTCGGCGCTGATGACGCCAGTTACACGCTCCCCGCTTTCAATCAGCGGGGCGTCGAATGCTTCCGCTTGATAAGCCAGCGTTGCGCTGCCGGCGTCGATATATCCGGCCTCGCCAACGATCACCTCGCCCACAGGCCTTACCGTGAAATTCGTGACATATCGCTGCCCAACTTGCGGGAACTCGCGCGCATCGGCAACCACAGTGCCATTAACCTCGATCAGCAAGGTGAAATCGACCGCCGGCGGGAACTCCGAACAGGCATTCTGATACCAGACTTCCACCTCGTAAGTACCCGGGCGCATCGTACCTGCGGGCCAATATATATAGGAAACCGGCGTCCCCGTGGCCGCCGGAATGCAATTCACATTGCCGGCTTCCTGCAAGACGCCGCCGCTTATGCTCAACGGGCTGTCATCGAATACCGATTCGCCGGCGGGATCACGCACCAGCAGCTGCAGATCGGCGCTCGTGCTCCAAAAAAGGCTGACTTCAATATCGCCCTGCGGCAAATTCAGGCTCGTTGCTTGAGCGGCGACATCGCTGGTCGGCCCGCTCAACGCAATTTGGAACTGTCCTTCCGTGCCGCCGATCTCCTTGGCATATCGCGTGGCGATGATCGTATACGTGCCGGTGCTCAGCAGGCGCGCGTTGACAATCGCGGAATCCGTAGTTCCGCCGAAGGCATCATCGTTAACATTGACCACTTTCCCCGCGGGATCGACAATCTGCAACAGTGTATCCAGATTGGGACCAACGGCGCCCATATTTACCGAGATCAACTCGTTGGCAATACCAGCGAAGGAATATGTGAGGAAAGGCTCCGCATTGCTGATCTCACCCAGGAGCGGGACATCGCGCAGGATCGGCGTCGCCGCGGCCGTGGCAAGATTGAAGCCGCCCGGCAGCAAGGTCAAGCTCGCATCCGGATACGCGCCGCCTGTCCTCAGCGCGCCGCTGCCGTCCGCGTTCACCTCAAAGCGAGTGACGTAAACGTTCGTTCCGCTCGCGCCACCTGGAGAGAGCAAAGCCTCCAATTGGCCGGCCGACGCGCCATCGACAGTGACCTCAAGCTGGAATGGCACTGTGCCCGTGCGCGTATCGCAGGCCTGCTCATAATAGACGATGACTTCGTAGCTGCCGGTCGAGAGGAAACCGGGCTGCCAAATAGCGCTCTCTTCCGGACTTTCGCTGATCACCTGGCACAAGCCGTTGGCATCGAAACCGAATACGCCGCCATTGTCCGTTGTGCGCGAATTCCAGTGCAAAGCCTGGCCGGTGGGGTCGCGCACCTCCAGGTTCAAATCGGCCGCGCCGTTCCAATTCAGCTGAGCCTCGATGCCCGCGCCTAGCAATATAAGTTGTGGTTCCGCCGCTGATACTTGCGCAGCCTGCCCAGACGCACCCTCCCCGTCGCCTGTGGCTAGATCAAGCCGGATGTCAAAGCTGGTGTCGGGAGCGCCACTGCCGGGCGCGAAGTAGACAAAAACAATGTAGCGACCGCCGTTGGTGAGCAGCACGTCGCCCGCCACGACGGATCCGACGCCAGCCGTATCCGATGCCTGCGCGATCGTGTTGCCATTGATGTCGCTTATCAACAGGGCGAGTGACCCGCCACTGACGTTTTCAAGAGAGACGCTAGCGGACGCGTTCGCACCCGCGTCAAATACATAGGTCGCGGCTGTGCTGGCGGGACCGAGCACGCCTGACACCGTCGAGCCCGCTTCCAAAATGTTAATCGCGTTTTGCGCCAGCGCAGGCGACAGGGCAAGAACCAGGCACAAAATCGAGAGAATGATCTGCGCTCTACGCCGTTTCAGCCCACTGAATTCTGATTGGGACATGCCGCCAGTCCTCCATCTCTGCGCGCTAAATCGGCGCTGCGAACCGAAGTGTAACGGATTCTCCATACGCTTGCCAGACTAACACCCTTCGCGAGCCCAGCGGTTTCGCCGATGCCATTGCCTTCTGGCTGCGCTTTGGTTTGACTATGGGCAACGAGGCATCTCAGGCAGCGAAAGGAGGATGTCATGTCAAACACAACTTTAGCATACTACAAGGTAAAACCAACCGCTTCAATTCTGAATAGCCCCTATCGCTTTCGCTACAGCAATCGGCAGCCTGTGGGTCTTATTAGTCGCGCCGGATCGAGCGCGTCGGCGCGGTCCATGGCGCTGCGTCTGCTGATCACGGCGCTGATTCTCGTACTGACCGGCGTCGCCCAGGCGCAGCGTCCGGTAGCGGCCACCCACATCGTCCGGCCGGGAGAGACGCTGGGGCTGATCGCGCAAAACTACGGCGTCGACATCTATACCCTGGCGTCGGCCAACGGCATCAGCAACGCCCATCTCATTCACACCTGGCAGGAGCTGACGATTCCTTCCGCCGCCGGTCAGCAAACGGCGGTCGCTGCTGCGCGGGGGAGCCACATCGTCCGCCGTGGCGAGACCCTGGACAGCATCGCCAAGTCATACAGCATCGCCCTGAGCGACCTGATCGCGCTGAACAATGTCTTTGGTTGGATCTACCCCGGCGATGAACTAACGCTGCCTGGGCCTGCTGCCGCGCCAATAAGCGCGAATCCTCCGACCACAACCAGCCACGCGAACCCTAGCGCGCCAGCCCCATTGCCCGCCAGCCCTGCGAACCAGCCTGTGACCCACGTCGTGCAGCGAGGCGAAACGCTATTTCGGATTGCGCTGCGTTACGGGATTTCAACGGATGCCCTATTGCGCGCGAACGGCATAGAAGATCCGCGCTTCATCCATGCGGGAAATGTCCTTCGCATCAGCGGTTCAGGCGCGGTCGCATCCGAGCAGCCGGTCCAACAGCCAGCTCCCAACCCAGCGCAGCCAGCCTCGAAGCGCAAACAGTATCTGGTGCAAA
>JAAXID010000162.1 GCA_012270545.1 Anaerolineae bacterium
CCTATGAAGATGCTGAGCTGATCGAGAAATACAGCCACGACTTCCCGTCGATGGTCGAGAACTTGAATCGGGCGGAATCCGTGCCCTGGATTTTCGCCGCCTTCGAGATCTTCTTCCGCCACATGAGCGAATTTGTCATCGGCGCGGTCGATGTCGAAACGATGCTGGAAAACACCTTGGCTGATTGGTCCGAGCTGGAGGTGCCGGAAGGTTTGGTGCAGTCGGCTGCGGCTCAAGGGCAGATGCAAGAAGGCTAGAGCGTTGTGAGGCGGGCGCTGCGGCTCCCGCCTCTTTTGCTTTGTATCGGAGCGAGTCATCGCTTTCGGCTGGATCAAGCCCGCGCAGCTCGACTGAAAACATGGATCGATGAGTTCATCCTCTGCATCCAGGACCCCACGCGCGAAGTCTGATTGGCATCGCCGGCACGATTTGCCTTGGCTGGTCGTCTTTGTAATCCCGGCCTTTATCATCGTGGTGGCGGTGCAGTTCTACCCGCTTGCTTACTCTGCCGTTTTGTCCCTGCAAGATTGGGTGCTGACCGAATCACAAGTGCCCAAGGGTTTCGTCGGGCTGGAAAACTTCGTCAAAGAACTGTCGGATGAGATTTTCCGGCGTTCGGTTCGCAACAGCGTCTATATCACCGGCGGCGCGCTGATGCTGCAAATGACCTTGGGCATTTGCCTGGCCTATTTGACTATGGGATCGAGTTGGCGCATGCGGGCAATCCGCACGCTGCTCATTCTGCCTATGGTGATCGCGCCGGTTGCCGCCGGCACCCTGTGGCGGATCCTGCTTAACTCGCGCGCCGGGCTGGTCAATCATCTGCTGAGCATGATCGGCATCAAGGGACCGGAATGGCTGGCGTCGCCGGATTGGGCGATCGTGTCAGTCATTCTGCTCGATACCTGGCAGTGGACGCCATTTGTCTTGCTGGTGGTGGGCGCGGCGATCGCGAGCATTCCTGATGATTTGCTGGAGGTGGCGGCGATTGACGGGGCCTCTCGCTGGAAGACCTTCCTCTATGTGGAGCTGCCGCTGCTGATGCCGCTGCTGCTATTGACGCTCGTATTCCGCATGCTGGAATCGCTCTTGTCGCTGGATTCAATTTATTCGCTGACCTTTGGTGGACCCGGATACAGTACCTATACCTTGACCTATTACATTTACACGCTGGGCCTCCGCAGCTTTAATTTCGGCGCGGCGGCGGCGTCCTCGTGGCTCTTTATGATATTCGCCAGTCTGTCGATCGGCCTGGTCTTTTGGTATCAGCGCCGGGATTGGTAAGCAGTCGCGTCAGAATCCGAATTTGATCGGCGTAGGGGCGGTGGGGAATGCTGTGTTGTCAGTAGGAGGAGTCTAGAACGTGATCAGGTCCAAAGTCATTAGAAGCATGCGCATGATGCACTCCCGTCTTGCGAGCGTATCATGATAGCCGCCGCGGATTAGAAGAACGGTCGATGAAAGTACATGGTCTTGGCGTTGACATTCCAGATAAGCGGATAGACGGGCGTCGACAAGTCCTGATTGACACGCTGAGGCGCGCCCAAGCCCTTGGCTTTCCGCTGGCGGAATTGTCGATTTCCAGTTTGAACGTCATCATGAACGGTGAGCTGATACCTCAGCGTGTGGCGGAAATTCAACAGCCCAGCGCCCCCTTTGACCTGCGTTACTCGGTGCACGCGCCAGGGCGGACCAACCTGGCCTTCAGCCCAGACCTGGACATGGAATACCGCATGCTGGCGGCATGCCTGCGCTTTACTCATGAGATCGGCGCCAATTGCCAGCGATCTGGGCGTCGTTATCGGCGTAGAAAACGGCGATCCTCATCTGTGGGAATACGCCGTTCTGATGCGGGCGGGCAAGGCGCCGGAGGATCTCGCGCAGTATCATGCGCGGATGCGGGCATCGGCGGTTGTCGCGCAGGTCGAGGCGGTGAGTCATCCCAACATTGGGATGACGCTGGATTTGGGGCACTTGCATTTGGCGACTCACGCGCTGGACGACGATTACCTGGAGGCGATTTCGACGGCGGCGCCCTGGGTGCGACATCTGCACATCAACGACAACTTCGGCAGACTGGACGCGGGGCACGATGCCGAAGGCGACCGTTTGACCTATGGCGAAGCCGACTTGCATCTGCCGCCGGGCTGGGGGTCGATTCCCTTTGCGCAGGCCTTTGACCGTTTGGCTGATTATGAAGGCGATATCGTGTTGGAAATCAAAGCGCGCTATCGTGACCATCTCGCCGAAGCGCTCGCCAATACGAGGCGGATGCTGCTCGAAAATGGACATCAAATCTGCTAGCTATGCTGAGTGAACCGGTGAAATAAGAAGATGAATCGTCAAAAGTCACCAAAACAGCGACTGCTCGCCTTTGCGCATGGCTTCCTATTATTCATCGCCTGTCTGGTGGTGTTGGTTCCGCTCGCCTACCTGGTCATCAACAGCGTCAAGCTGCCGCGCGAATTCTTGACTGTTCCGCCGACGATCTTGCCGTCGGCGGTGACGTTTGAGCATTACCGTGATCTCTTCGAAGACAGCAAGACTTTTCGTCACTTCCGCAACAGCTTGACGGTCACGCTGTGGACGACGGGCATCACGATCCTCAGCGGTACGCTGGCTGCCTATGGGTTGGCGCGGATGCGGTTAGCGGCCAAGATCCTGGCCGGCGTGACCTTCATTTTCCTTTTCATTCGCTTTTATCCGCGCGTCACCACTGTCATTCCATTTTTTCTGGTCATGCGCGAGCTCGACCTGTTGGATACGGTTTGGGCGATCATCATCGGTCAGCTCGGCATCACGATTCCCTTCGTGACCTGGCTGATGCTGGTCGTGTTTCAGGATCTGCCGCGTGAGATTGAAGAAGCGGCTGTAGTCGATGGCGCCAGCGTCCCTCAGCGATTCTGGCGGGTCGTTTTGCCGATTGTGATGCCTAGCGTGTCAGCCGCCGCTATATTGACGGCCTTCTTGTCCTGGAATGAGTTCCTGATCGCGTCGAGCGTCGCCCGGCGCAAGGCGAGCGTGCTGTCGATTGCGGTGGCGGGCTTCGTCAGCGACAAGGGCATTCAATGGGGACCGATGGCGGCGATGAGCGTGGTCATGATCGTCCCGATGATTGTGTTTGCTCTCTTCGCGCAGAAGTACTTGATTCGCGGCATAACCTTTGGGGCAGTGAAGGGCTAAGGCTTGACTGCGCCTTGATTGGCTCGAATCGTTCCCTTGGGAAGGGAAACGGGAAAGCATTGCCAAACCGCCGGTTTCTGCGTATTCTCTGTAGCTTGTTGTGAGTTGCGGGACGCCGAATGGCGGACAATTCGGCGACGCATGGTTAATGTTATTCTGGAGGACGCTGAAATTGAACAGAGGGCAGGCATACGACATCGTCTGTGAATTCGTTGGGTCAGATTCGCTGCGCAAGCATATGCTGGCGGTGGAATTCGCCATGCGCGCCTATGCCGAGCACTACGACGAGGAACCGGAGGCCTGGGGCCTGGTCGGGTTGCTGCATGATTTCGATTGGGAGATCCATCCTTCGCTGGAACAGCACCCGATGGATGGGGCGCCGATATTGCGCGAGCGCGGACTGGGCGAGGAAGACATTCGCACGATTCTGAGTCATGGTCCGCTGGCCGCTGATGACCGCGTGACCTTGCGCGACAAGGCGCTCTACGCGGTTGATGAGCTGACCGGCTTGATCACGGCGGTCGCTTTGGTGCGGCCGAGCAAGGATATCCGCGATGTCAAGGTCAGAAGTATCCGCAAAAAATGGAAAGACAAAGCCTTCGCCGCCGGCGTCAATCGGCAGGATGTGATCGATGGCTGCGAAGCGCTGGGCGTGGACCTCTGGGAGTTTCACGTGCCGCTCGTGCTGAAGGCGATGCAGGAGCACGCCGCCGAACTGGGGCTCGACGGCGGGAATGCGGCTTAATAGAAGCGGACCTGCACGGGCGTGCCGATTGACGCGAAGTCATAAAACCATTTTGCATCAGCGTTGGTCATGTTGACGCAGCCATGGCTCATAGGTTCGCCGAAATTGTAATGCCAGTAGGTGCCGTGCAAGGCGTACTCTGAGTAGAAGTACGTCACCCACTCCACATTTTCCAGATTATAGTCGGGACCAATCATCGTTTGTGAACGCACTTTGCGGGTGACCTTGAAATCGCCCTGGACGGTTGGTGTTTCTGGCAGACCAGACGAGATCAACGCGCGCTTTTGCAGAACGCCGTTTTCGTAGGCGTAGGCGGTTTGCGTGCTGAGCTGGACGACGATTTCGCGTCCGACGCCGACCCTCGGACCGGGGTGACTGGAGACGCCGGAGAAGAAGGTTCTGGCATTGGAATTGTCAGGTGAATATTTTGCCAGTTCTTCCGGGGTGGGGAGCAGCAAATTCACCCCGACATACAAAGCATTGGGGTTGGAGATGCCGTTGACATGGGCGATCGCTTGCCAGCTCATATTCAGGCGCGCGCCGATCATTGACAGGGTGTCGCCCCTTTGCACCAGATACTGTTTGCGCTTCAAGTCCCGCTGCACTGGGTTGGGGGCGGTTGGGGCTGGCTGTTGGACGGGCTGATCGGATACGACCGCACCCGAACCGCTGATGCGAAGGACATTTCCCGCGTGGATGAAGCGCGGGTCTTCTATGTCATTCGCGCGCAATAGGGCATCCGCTGAAATCCCGTAACGCAGCGCAATCCGGAATAGGGTTTCGCCTCGCTGCACGACATGGGTCACAGGCTGGTTCGCAGGGGTGGAGGGCAGTGGGGTTGGCGCGCTAAGGTTCCTGCGGCTGGATGTGGTCGGAAGATTCGCGCTTATGGGCGTGGCCGCACGGCCAGGCGCGGGCAGCTTCAGTTCATCGCCGGGGTAGATCCAAGCAAATACATTGTTCAGCGCCATCAGGTCGCTCAGGGCGATGCCGTAAGACTTGGCGATGCCGTCTAAGGTCTCGCCATAGCGGACGATGTGGGTGCCACGCGCAGCGGCGACCGCCGTTTGCTGACCAGCAGCGGAAGGAATCGTCAGCTCTTGCCAGGTGTAAATGAGATGGGCGTTGCTGATGCCGTTAGCCGACGCCAGCGTGTAGATGTCGACGCCGTAGTTTTGTGCGATTATCCCCAGTGTCTCTCCGGGTCGGACGATGTGGGTGGCCGCTGCCTGCCGCTGCGCTTGGGCGGCACCGGCCAGGACGAGAATCAGCGCCGTAAGCAGCAGGCGTATCGCTATTGACCGCGCGGACGCGCTCGATCCGGCGCGACTAACAAGACTGACGCGCTGCCGATTACTGTAGCGAAAGAGATTTGGGCTATTCAGAATTGAAGCGGTCGGCTTTGCCTTGTGATATGCTACAGTTGTGTTTGACATGATACCCTCCTTTCGCTGCCTGAGATGCTCTTGTTGCCTATAGTCAAACCAAAGCGCTGCGAGAAGGCAATGGCATCGGCGAAACCGCTGGGTTCGCGCAGGGTGTTAGTCTGGTAAGCGTATAGAGAATCCGTTACACTTCGGTTCGCAGCGCCAATTTTGCGCGCAGAGATGGAGGACTGGCGGCATGTCCCAATCAGAATTCAGTGGGCTGAAACGGCGTAGAACGCGGATAATCTTTTTGATCTTGTGTCTGGTTCTCGCCGCGTCGCCTGCGCTGGCGCAAAACGCGATTGGCATTTTGGAAGCGGGCAGGCCGGTCTCAGGCGTGCTCGGTCCCGCTAGCACGGCCACGACCTATGTATTTGACGCGGGCGCGAATACGTCCGCTATCGTCTCGCTTGAAAACGTAAGTGGCGGGTCACTTGCCTTGTTGATTAGCGATATCAATGGCAATACGATCGCGCAGGCAGCGGATACGGCGGGCCTAGGCTCAGTCGTGG
>JAAXID010000189.1 GCA_012270545.1 Anaerolineae bacterium
ACCTAGTATTATTCACGATTATGTCCGACAATAGGCCTTCTCCCATTTTGTAAACCATCGAGAAAACACTAAACCCTATGTCATTCCACAACCTAGAATTGAATAGCGCCTTGCTCCGTGTCGTCAAGCGGGCTGGCTATACCGAGCCGACGCCGATCCAAACGCGGACCATACCGCATATCCTGAATGGGCGAGATATCGTAGGCTGCGCCCAGACCGGCACAGGCAAAACTGCCGCCTTCGCTCTGCCCATCGTTCAATTGCTCGGCGAGGATCGCGGCAAGCGCTGCATCCGCGTACTCGTGCTGGCGCCAACGCGCGAACTGGCGGCGCAAATTGATGAAGAATTTGGCAAATTCAGCCGAAACAGTCCGCTTAGGCACGTGGCGATCTATGGTGGCGTCAGTCAGCAGCCGCAAGTTGCCGCCCTGAAGCGCGGCGTCGATATTCTGGTGGCGACGCCGGGACGTTTGCTGGATCTTATGAACCAGAAGTTTGTCCGCCTGAATCAGATTGACTACTTTGTCCTGGATGAAGCCGACCGCATGTTGGATATGGGCTTTATCAATGATGTCAAGCGGATCATCAAAGGCCTGCCAAAAGTGCGCCAGACGATGCTGTTTTCGGCGACAATGCCGCAGACAGTTCAAGAATTAAGCAATAGCATCCTGAATGATCCGGTCAAAGTGGAAGCGAATCCACAATCGACCACCGTCGACAAGATTGCGCAGTCGCTTTATTTTGTCGAGCGCGGCGAAAAGAGGGCGTTGCTCAAATACATTTTGCGAGACAATGCTTCGGAAAAAGTATTGGTGTTTACCCGCACCAAACACCGTGCCAACAACCTCGCCAAACAGCTGAACCGCGCGCGCATTCCGGCTGAAGC
Organism: Anaerolineae bacterium; assembly: GCA_012270545.1. Lineage (GTDB taxonomy): Bacteria > Chloroflexota > Anaerolineae > Aggregatilineales > Phototrophicaceae > UBA6055. The sequence continues at coordinate 887 of JAAXID010000189.1, forward strand.
GATTCACGGCAACAAAACGCAAGGCGCGCGGACTCGCGCCTTGTCCAGGTTCAAGTCCGGGCATACATCAGTGCTGGTGGCGACGGATATCGCCGCGCGCGGCTTGGATATCGATGCGGTGACGCATGTCATAAACTTCGACCTGCCGAACCTGCCGGAGAGTTATGTACATCGCATCGGGCGTACGGCACGTGCGGGCGCCTCCGGTTTCGCCTGCTCCTTCTGCGATATCGATGAGCGTAAATACCTCAATGGCATTGAAGAACTGATCAGACAACCGATCCCGGTGGTTGCCGAGCATCCGTACATGTCTGCGATTGAAGCGCCAAAGCGGAGCGCACCTGCGAGCAAGCCGCCGGAGAGAAACCGCCGACGACGGGCGCGGCGCTCACGGGAACGTCACCAAACTCGTACCGCGTAAATCATCGGGCTGGACTAAGATGGTGTCGACGTGGCTGCGCGATGGTGGATCGGTCATTTCCCTCGCGGCGGCGACATGATGGCTGAGCCTTATTGCCTCATTTGATTGAGCTGAAGCCCAGGCTTTGAATAGCGAGGAGTAGCGCATGAGGGACAGGCAGAAGCCGAAAGTCGTCGTGATCGGCGCGGGCAGCCTTTTCTTCGGGCGGCAAGCCATCTGGCAGATGGCGTACTCGCCGTATCTCAACGGTGGCACGCTGGCCCTGGTCGATAAGGACCCGGCGCGCCTGGAGAAGATGGGGCGGCTGGCGGAGATGGTTGTCGCCGAAGCCGACGTCGCCTTGCGCATAGAGACCGCCTCCGATTGGCGCGACGTGCTCCCCGGCGCTGATTTCGTCGTGCTCAGCTTCGCCGCCGATACGGTGCGTTATCGCGGGCTGGACTGCGCGATCAGTGAAAAATACGGCATTCGCATGTGCAGCGGCGATACGATCGGTCCCGGCGGCATCTTCCGCGCCATGCGTGAATTGCCCCTGATCATGGACTGCATCGCCGATATCGAGCGCCTCTGCCCCGCTGCCTGGGTCATCAATTACATCAATCCCAGCGCGGTCAATGGCATGGCGATCGCTCGTTTCGCGCCAGGTGTTAAGAGCTTCGCCCTCTGCGATTCGCTGCACATGCCTCATGTCAAACTGCATTACGCGCAGTGGGCGGGCATTATCGAAGACGGGGGTGAATGGAACGATGATCTGGACACCGACTTCGACCTGCGCATTGCCGGCGTCAATCACTTCACGTGGATGCTGAAAGCGGAATACCAAGACCGCGATGTCACAGCGCGAATCGCCGAGACCCTGCGCCGCGGCGTTGTGAGCGAGACAATGGATGGCGACCGGAGCGCAAAGGCAATCCATAACGACGCCATTGGCTATCAACTGTATGAGATCTTCGGCTACGTTCCCGTTTGCGTGTCGCATACCAAAGAATATGTGCGTTTCTATCAAGGGCACGGCGTGTTGCTCGACGAGATTCCCCCGCTGCTGATCTGGGAGATGGATACGCGCTACGCTCGCCATGCTGCCATGTGGCAACAGGTCGATGACTTCATCAGCGGGGCAAGGCCGATCAGCGAATTCAAAACGGCGCTCGGTCCCGACCACGCCACCGATATCATCGAAAGCATGGTTGGCGGTCTGGATCGCGCCTTCTACGTCAACACCTACAACCGAGGCGCTGTGGGGAATATGGCGGAGGACGCTTTTCTCGAACTGCTCTGCGATGTCGATATGGCTGGACCGCGGCCGCGGCCGGTCGGCGAGATGCCGCGCGGCTTGCGAGGCATGCAGGAAGTCGTGCTCGATACGCATGAACTCACGGCGGAAGCCATCGTCAAAGCGGATTACGGCTTGCTGCGGCGCGCGCTGATGACCGACCCGCTCACTAATTCAATCGCCGATGCCGACGTCATCCTGCGCGAGCTGCTGGCCGCCGAGCGCGATGCCCTGCCCGATCACTGGTACGCGGGCGCCGCAGCGTTCTAAGCCCGGGAGATTAATACAGCGAGGGCCGCGCGCTGGCGCTTATAGGCTGTGGACCTCCCGTCTCCGCTGAGCGAATACTGGCATCGGCGACGACCAGAGACATATAACCGTCCCAGGCCGAAGGACCGGTCGCTTCGTTTCTACGAATTGCGTTGATCCAATCTTGCACTTCATCGATGTAGGCTTGGGCGAAGCGCTCAGGCCAGTTCGGCGTAATCGCGCGGGACAGCGTCCCCGATTGGCGCAGCGACGGGCTCGGGTGGCTCGCTGTCCTTACGCTCCCAGTTTCGCCTGTCACTTCAACCGTCACTTCGTAGCCGTAGCCGGAGTCGCCGTTGTATTCTAGGCTGCCGAGCGCGCCACTCTCAAAGATCACCTGAATATCGGCGAGACGCGCCCCTCGCGGTCGAGCGGGATCGACTGGCAGCCATTGCACGTAGGCGCTGCTGATCTCTTCACCCATAATCCAGCGCGCCGAATGAATATCGTGGATCAATGAATTGGTGATGACCGAATCAATCGTCAATACGCGGCTGAACAGGGGATTGATATGTACGCTGCGGAACTTCAGCGCCGCGCCGATATCGCCAGTTTTCAGCAGGTTGTATAAGTCTCGATGAGCCTGGTCATACTGGCGCATGAAGCCGACCTGCGCCAGGCGCCGACCAGCTGCCAGCTCGGCGCGCAGGACCCGCTCGGCATCGGCCAAGGTGGTCGCAAGCGGCTTTTCGCAGAGCACGGGTTTGCCCGCTTTCAGGCAGCTAATTGTAAAGTCAGCATGGGTCGCGTCGGTTGAGGCAATTAAAACGGCGTCCACCCCAGGGGCGGCGATCAGGTCGCCGGCGTCGGTATAAACGCGCGCGCCTTCGCAGGCCGCCGCGACCGCATTTGCCTTTTCATCGTCGATATCCGTCACGGCGGTAACTGTGGCGCCCCTTGTGCGCCGCGTCAGATTGTCGGCGTGGACGCTGCCTATGGCGCCCGCCCCGATTACACCGACGTTTACAGTCTCGCTTCCCATGCCGTTTCACCTCTCTCGAACCAGATCTTCGCGCGAAGGCCTTGTGTCAGGGGATTGTAACGGCTTGAGACAAGGTTGCAAACTCGCCACTCCCGCGAGCGCGCTTGCTTGACAGCTTCTGGCGCAACTCTTATGATGGTGCGCAGTTTCGTCCATCGTTCAGCCCGAGGATCCTTCGTATATGACAGCGCCACCCATCTTGTTGGCAGTCGATATCGGCGGCACCTTCACCGACATCGTCGCCCTCGACTTGCCCAGCGGGCGCGTCACCGTCGAAAAGCTGCTCACGACTTATCCCGATCCGTCCGCGGCGGTGCTGGCAGGCGTCTCCAACCTGCTGGAAAACTCCTGCCTCGCGCCCGAGTTCATCTGCTATGTCGTGCATGGGACGACGCTGATCACCAATACCTTAATCGAACGCAGAGGGGCGAAAACGGCGCTGCTGGCCACCGCAGGTTTTCGCGACGCCGTCGAAATCGGCAACGAAGGGCGCTACGACATGTATGACCTGGCGCTGAAGAAACCGCCGCCGCTGGCTGAGCGCCGACTGCGCTTTGATGTGCCCGAGCGCATGCTCGCCGCTGGCCGCGTCTGGCGCTCCCTGGATGAGGCTTGCTTGCGCGAAGTCTGCGCTGCTTTGCGCGCGGAAGCTATTGAAGCCGTCGCCATTTGTTTCTTGCATGCCTATACCAATCCGGCGCATGAATTGGCGGCGCTTGAGATCGTCCGCGAGGAGTTGCCGACCGTTTCGACTTCGGCGTCGCATCAGGTGGCGCCCGGCATGCGCGAATATCCGCGCGCTTCCACGACGATCGCCAACGCCTACGTTCAGCCCATCACCGAGCGTTATCTGGAGCGCGTCGATTGCGGCTTGAAGACGAGCGGCATCGAGGCGCCTTTGAACATCATGTTGAGCAGTGGCGGCACAACCACGGTGGCGGCGGCGCGCGCCTTCCCCGTCCGGCTGGTGGAGAGCGGTCCCGCTGGTGGCGCGCTGGCGGGCCTCTACTGGGGGCAGTTATTGGGGCAGAAGGACGTCCTGGCATTCGATATGGGTGGCACGACGGCGAAAGCGGCGTTGACGCGCGCTGGCGAGTTGGCGATCAGTCATCAATCAGAAGTGGCGCATGTCCATCGCTTCAAACGCGGCAGCGGTTTGCCACTCATGGTACCGATGATCGAGATGATCGAAATCGGCGCTGGCGGCGGCAGCATCGCCCATTTGAATCCGCTTGGCTTGCCCGCTGTTGGTCCACAGAGCGCCGGCTCTGCGCCTGGTCCCGCTTCCTATGGCATCGGCGGGTCTGATCCCACCGTCACCGATGCCGACCTGCTGCTCGGTTATCTGAATCCGGATTACTTCGCGGGCGGCAGCATCAAGCTGGATACCGAGGCGGCGCGCCAATCCTTCAGCGAACTGGCGGGCGCTCTTGACCTTTCGCTTGAGCGAATGGCTTGGGGCGTGCACCAATTGGTTAATGAGAACATGGCCGCCGCCGCGCGCGTCCACGCGGCCGAACGCGGACTGGAAATCCGCCGCTATTGCCTGGTCGCCACCGGTGGCGCCGGTCCCGTGCATGCCTGCGGGGTAGCGGGTGGGCTGGGCATCAGCCGCATCATCGTCCCGCCGCTGGCCGGCGTCGGGTCCGCCTTCGGTTTCTTGACGGCGCCCATCGCCTTTGACTTCACGCGCAGCTATGTCGCCAAGCTGAGCGAGCTGAATTTAGGCGAACTAAACGGCATCCTTGCCGAATTGGAGCGCGAGGGTCGGCGTATTGTCGAGGCAGCTGGCGTGCCCGCATCCGATATCAATGTGCGCCTCAATATCGATATGCGCTATGTGGGGCAGGGTTATGAAGTGCGGGTGCCCTTCCCGATGGAGACGCTGACCGAGGGGCATATTCGCCAAATGCAAAGCGCCTTCGAAGAGGAATATCGCGCCTTCTACGGGCAATTGGCCGATGGCGTGCCAATCGAAGCGGTTAACTGGCGCGTGCTCATCAGCGGGCCCAAACCTCATATCGAGTTCGAAGCGCCGCCGGTATCGGGAATGAGGGACGAGGCGGCCCCCGTCTTCCGCCCGGTCCGTTTTGCGCCCGATCAAGCGCCGCAGAAAACTCCCGTATACCGCCGCGAGCAGCTTGGCATAGCCTGGTCGGCGGCCGGTCCGCTGATCATTGAGGAAGCTGCTTCGACCACCGTCGTCCTGCCCGGCTGGAGAGCGCAAGTGGCTGAAGGCGGCTGCCTACTGCTGACGCGGGAGGCTGCCTCATGATCGACCCGATTACATTGGAGGTGATCTGGCGCCGGCTGATTTCGGTCGTCGATGAGCAAGCGGCCGCGCTGATTCACTCGTCGTTCACCACAGTCGTGCGCGAGGCGGGCGATCTCTCCGCCGGCGTCTTCGATCGTAAGGGCAATATGATCGCCCAATCGGTCACCGGCACCCCGGGGCATATCAATACGATGGCGAATTGTGTGCGCAAGTATGTGGCGCCGCATTATCCCATCGACAGTTTGGAAGCGGGCGACACGCTGATCACCAATGATCCTTGGGAAGCATCGGGTCATCTCTTTGATTTGACCATCGTCTCGCCGGTGTTTTATCGCGGACGCGGCGTCGCTTATTTCGCCAGCACCTGTCATGCGGTCGATATCGGCGGCGCCACTATGGGCGGCGATGCTCGCTCGCTCTATGAAGAAGGGCTAGCGATCCCGCTGATGAAGCTCTTCAAAGCCGGCGAAGCCAACACCGAACTCTTCGATATCATTCGCGCCAACGTCCGCGTGCCCGATCAGGTCATCGGCGATATCTACGCGCAGGAGGTCGGCAATCAAGTCGGCGCCCGCAAGCTGATTGAAATGCTGGAGGAATATGACCTGCCCGATATCGAAGTGGTCTCGGCGCTTATCCTCGACCGCACTGAGCAGGCGGTTCGCGCCGCCATCCGCGCCCTGCCCGATGGCGTTTACAGAAATACGATAAGGATCGACGGCTTTGACGATCCGCTGACCATCGCTTGCGCTATTACCGTGGCCGGCGATGCTCTGATCGTCGATTATGACGGCTCATCGCCACAGGTCGACCGCGGCATCAATGTTGTGCTCAACTACACCCAGGCCTACACGACCTATACGCTGATGGCCGCTTTGGCGCCGGGCATCCCCAATAATGAAGGCGCCTTCCGTCCCATTGACCTGCGCGCGCCGGCCGGCTCGATCTTAAACTGCACGCGACCGGCGCCGGTCAGCGCCCGTCACTTGATCGGCCATTTCGTCAGCCAGCCGCTGCTGACAGCGCTGGCGGAGATCGTGCCGGGCCAAGTGATCGCCAATGGCTCGGCCGGGCTCTGGAATACGATGATGGATGGCATGGACGAGAAAGGCGACGAATTTGCCTATATTTTCTTCTCGGCTGGGGGCATGGGCGCCGCCCACGATCGCGACGGGCTGTCGGCGACCGCTTTTCCCAGCGGCATTATGGGTGTGCCGGTCGAAGCGATTGAGACGGCCGCTCCTTTGTTGATGCACCGCCGCGAATTGCGACCCGATTCTGGGGGAGCGGGGCGCTTCCGTGGTGGCTTGGGGCAGGTAATGGAGCTGGAGATCATCACCGGTGCGCCCGCGAACCACTCCTGCATGTACGATCGAACGGGTAATCCGGCGGCAGGTTTGCTCGGCGGCAGGCCCGGGGCGGCCGGGCAGGTTCAGCTATCCGATGGCGCGCGTCCCCATCCTAAGAGCCACTACGTCTTGCAGCCCGGTCAACGTGTGATCCTCGAGCTACCGGGCGGCGGCGGCTTCGGTTCACCCGCGGAGCGTGATCCTGAGCGCGTTCTGAGCGATGTGCGTGGGGGTTATGTATCGGTCGCGGCGGCGGAAGGCGAATACGGCGTCGTGATCGACCCGGCGACCATGACAATTGACGAGGCGGCGACAGCAGCGCTTCGAAAGGAGCGGGGGGCATGACAGCGCGACACTACGATGTGATCGTGGTCGGTTTGGGCGCGATGGGCTCAGCGGCGCTATATCAGGCGAGCGTACGCGGTGCGAACGCTCTCGGCATCGATCGCTATGAGCCGCCCCATACATGGGGCTCCAGCCATGGGGACACGCGCATCACGCGAGCGGCAATCGGCGAAGGCGAGTGCTACCTGCCGCTGGTTCAGCGTTCGGACGAGATCTGGCGCGAACTGGAATCGAGCGGCGGGACTAGACTCTTCCACCGAAGCGGCGGCCTCATCATCGCGCCGTCAAGCTCAAGCGCCACGTTCCATGGCGAAGGCGACTTTGTCGAAGCCTCCGCTCGCGTGGCCGGGCAGCACGGCATCGCGCACGAGATCATTGACGCTGAGGAAATCAAGCGCCGCCATTCGCTTCTCAAACCACGGGCTAACGACCGCGCTTACTACGAGCCGGGCGCCGGCGTCCTGCGGCCGGAACGCTGCATATCGACGCAGCTCGAGCTGGCGCGTCGAGCCGGCGCGATCATCCATACCGGCGAAAAGGTGACGGGTTATGAGGCGAGCGCCGACGGCGTGATGGTGACTAGCGAACGCGGCAGCTATCGCGCTGACAAGCTGATCCTGTCCGCTGGCGCCTGGATGGCCGATCTGGTGCCGCAAGCCTATCGCCCCGGCCTGCGCGTCTGCCGCCAGGTGATCTATTGGTTCGCGGCGGAAGATATCCGCGCTTTTGATCCGGCGGTCTTTCCCTGGGTCATCTGGATCGGGGATACGCTGGAGGAATTCTGGAGCACTTTTCCAGCGCCGTCCGATGGCGAGAGCGGGGTCAAATTGGTGACCGAGCAGTACCATACTTCAACGCACCCCGATGAGGTCAGCCGCGCGGTTACCGCCGAAGAACGCGATGATATGTATTATCGCCTGACCCAGCCGCGCATCGACGGCTTGCGCGCCAAGCTAATACGGGCGGAAGTCTGCTTGTATACGGTCACGCCCGATGAGCATTTCGTCATCGACTTTCATCCGGATTCCGAGCGCGTGCTGATCGCCTCGCCTTGTTCCGGGCACGGTTTCAAGCACTCAGCGGCGGTCGGCGAGACCCTGGCGCAACTGGCGCTGGATGGGAAGACCGAGTTCGATATTGCAGCCTTTAACCTCGCTCGTTTGACCGCCACCCTATAAGGATCGTGTAGGGGCGACTCTTGTGTCGCCCATCAGATTGTAAATGTAGGGGCGACTCTGTGAGTCGCTCGCAGAACCAATGGCACAAAGGAGAAACATCATGCGACTCCAAGGCAAAACCGCTATTGTGACCGGCGGCGGAAACGGCATTGGCGCGGGTTGCGTCCGGCGCCTGGCGGATGAGGGCGCAAACGTCGTCATCGCCGATATCGACGACGCTGCCGGGAAGGCCCTCGCGACTGAATTGGGCGAAAGGGCCATCTATAGGCGCGCCGACGTCTCCCAGCGCGCGTCGGTCGAGGCGCTGTTTGACGCGGCAGTCGCGGCATTCGGCGCTGTCGATGTTCTGGTCAACAACGCCGCTTTTGTGCACAAGCCCGGCGTCATCGCCAACTTCCTCGAATACGGCGACGCATCCTGGCGTAAAACGCTCGATGTGAATCTGACTGGTATGTTCTATTGTTCGCAGACGGCCGCCCGCCTGATGGCGAAACGGGGGCAGGGCGGCGTCATCATCAATATGAGCAGCGGCGGCGCCTCGCGCGCCCATCGGCATATGTTCGGCTACGACACCAGCAAGGGCGGCATCGAGGCGGCCACAAGGTCGATGGCGCTCGATCTGGCGCAACTGAACATACGCGTTAACGCCATTGTGCCCGGCAGCACTCGCGTCGATCATGGCACTGCCGTCGGCGACGCGCCGATCCCGCCTTCGGCTGTCATCCCGCTGCCGCGTCAAGGGAGGCCGGCTGATATTGCCGCCGCGGTCGCCTTTCTCGCTTCCGAAGACGCCGCCTATATCACCGGCGCGCGCATCGTCGTTGATGGCGGCATGGACGCGCAGCTGCGCAGTCCATCGGTGGATTACACTTACGATTTCAGCCAGTATCTATAGAGGGTCGCCCACTTTTGATGACGGTTCCGGCGCACTGAGTCAGGACCCGACAATGATCCCGGTCTCGTCGCTGCGGTAGCCTTTCTGCGCGCCCAAGTCACGCTTGAAGGCTTCGTCCCGCAGCACTTCTAGCAGTGCTCGAATACCGGCGTTTTCCAGGTGCCGCCGTGGTATCGCTAGATCGAAACGCTCCCAGGTCAGCCCGATGAAATCCAGCCCCATCGCCTCGGCGGCGCTGCGCAAACCCATACCGCAATCGCCGATGCCATCGGCCACCGCCGCCGCCACCGCCAGATGCGTATATTCTTCGTGCTCGTAGCCGGCGATCTCATCCGCTGATATCTCGTGCTGCGTCAAAAGATGATCGACGAGCAGGCGCGTGCCGGCGCCCCGCTGCCGATTGATGTAGCGCGCGCCTCTCAGATCAGCGATTGAAGAAATGCCTTTGGGGTTGCCGGCCGCCAAGATCAAGCCCTGCTCGCGCTGGGCGAAGGTCACCAGTTCGAGGGGCTCATTCGGCAAATAGCGTTGGAGGTAAGGGACGTTGTAGGTCTCGGATTCCGGGTGGAAAAGGTGACAGCCAGCCAGGTGAGCTTCGCCGCGGCGCAAGGCAATCAGCCCCCCGAGCGAGCCGACATTGACCGACGCAATACGCTGATCCGATGTACGCTTGCGAAGATGCGTCGCCAGCAGGTCCAGCATCGGATCGTGACTTCCCATGATCAGCAGGGTTTGCTTAATGAGGGACAGCGGACGATACAGCGAAACCTTAATCGTTCCGCCACGATCGACGCCCTCGTGGAAACGTGGGATATGCGCCAGCCCGTCCGCCTGCGCCAGCGATGTGATGACGCCGGCGCCCCGCTGCAAAGGCGTCGCTTGCAGCCGCCCATCGATCTCGGCCAACGCCACCCGCAGGAAATCATCATCGCCGATGGGCGAGGCGATCTTTTGCGTCGAAAGGGCTTCAATTGTGGCGCGTTGCAGTGGCGCCAAGCCCAGCCACTGCCTGATTAGCGGGACGATGAAAAGCTCGCCGGTGAGCGCCGCGCTGACCGGATAGCCGGGCACGCCGATGACAGGAATATCTGAGGCTATGCCGATGATCACGGGGTGACCCGGGCGCACGGCGATGCCATGCACCAGCACATCGCCCAAAGCCTTGATCGCGTTTGCGCTGAAATCATGACTGCCAGCTGAGGAGCCGGAAAGCACCAGGATCAGGTCGGGCTTTGCTGCGATCGCGTCGGTCAGCGCCTGGCGCAGCGCCGTTTCATCATCGCCGACGATGGCTGTTGCGCTCGCCTCTCCGCCGGCTTCGTGGATCTGGCCGCGGAGAATGAGGCTGTTATACTCGATCAGTTGTCCGCGCTTCGGCCGCTCGGGCAATGCCACCAGCTCACTGCCGGTTGGGATGATCACGACGCGCGGTTTGCGCCGCACGGTCACCTGCTGGTGGCCGCAGCCGGCCAGCGCGCCCAAATCCACCGGCCGCAGTTGATGGTTGATCTGCAGGACTGTCTCGGTCGCCACCATGTCTTCGCCCATGAGGCGTACATGCTGCCAAGGCGCGGCGGCGGCGTAAATCAGAATGGTCGACTCGTCGGCTTGATTGACATTTTCGATCATGATGACCGCGTTGGTAGCTTCCGGCAGGGGATCGCCCGTGTTGACCGGGAATGCCTCGACTCCCAGGCGCAATGCCAAAGCCCGCGTCTCGCGCGCCGAGACGGTAGCGGCCGCTGAAACAGCATAACCATCCATGGCAGCGCAGTGAAAATGAGGGGAGGAGAGGCGTGCGTGTATGGGCTCCGCCGTCACGCGACCCAGCGCCTCGTCCAGCGGGACGGACTCGCCGGGCAAGGGCGACGCTTTTCCGGCGCTTTCCAAGGCGGCTTGCAATTTCGCCCGCGCCTCGTCCAGGGGGATGTCTTCGAGGTAAATGCGCCGTTTCGCCATTGGTTCTTCGCCGCTCAGAAAAGCTGAACGTCGACGATGCTGCCCGCTTCGTAGCCGCCGGTATTCAGCGGCACGCGCA
>JAAXID010000027.1:0-26662 GCA_012270545.1 Anaerolineae bacterium
ACCAAGGTGATGGCGATAACCAGTTCACTGACGCCGACCATGCGCGCGAGATTGACAGCGCCCTCCACCATCATCCGCGAACCGAATACAAGCACCAGAATCCCGAGCAGCAGCCAAATGAATTCTCGTCCACGATTCTGATTTCGGCGCGGCGCCTCGTCCAAGTCCGCCAGCAGTCGATCCCGTTCGTCCTGCTCGCGCTTCGCCAGCCGATACAACATCGCATTAAAACAAAGGAAGCCCAGCAGCAGGACCGAACCATCCAGCCGATCAATGCCGCCATCCAAGGTGAGGGCAAAGGCGCCGATCGAGAAGAAAATCATGATCGGGATCTCGCGCCGCAGCAGAATGGCTTTGACGCGCAAGGGCGTGATTAAGCCGGTAGCGCCAAGTATCAGACCAATATTGGCGATGTTGGAACCGATGACATTGCCGACCGCCAGGTCGCTCTTGCCGACCAAAGCCGCCTGAATGCTCACGAGAAGTTCAGGCATGGAAGTGCCGACGGAGACAAAGGTGAGCGCGATCACGAGAACGGACACGCCAAAGGACATCGCCAGATTCGACGCGCCGCGCACCAGCCAGTTGCCGCCATAGAACAAGGCGATCAATCCGGCGAGCAGCAAAGCTGCATTGTAGAGCATCGACTATCTTCCTCTTCGCGAATATCGCATGGTGGCGGAAGCTCGGCGCGATCAGGCGTAAATGACATGCTGCAGCAGGAAGCGCTCGATTCTGCTGTAATAGGTTTCGATGGTCTCCGGCTTGCGCCAGCCATGCCCTTCACCCGCAAAGAGATGGTATTCGTGCGGGATTCCTCGCCGCTTCAAAGAGGCGACGATGCTATCCGATTGGTCTTGCGGCACGACGACATCATCCATGCCTTGGAAGACGATGATGGGATCGACAATCTTGTCCGCGTGGAAGACCGGTGAGCGCTCGCGATAGAGATCGGCTGCCTCAGGCAATTCGCCCAGCAGCCAGAAGGTATAGCGCTCTTCAAATTTATGCGTGTCCATCAGCAAGCCGAATTGGTTCGAGACGCCATAGGAGCAGATGCCCGCCTTGTAGAAGCCCGGATATTCGATTAGCGACTGTAGAACGGTGAAGCCGCCGGCACTGCCGCCCATGATCACGGCCTTGTTCTCATCGATCAGCCCTTCGCGCGCCAGATGCTTCACGCCGGCTACTGAATCGATGACGTCATAGACGCCCCAATTGCCGCGATGCATATTCATGTAAGCTTTGCCGTAACCGGTGCTGCCGCGGTGATTGACCAGCAGGACAGCGTAGCCGCGGGAGGTGAAGAACTGCACTTCGCTGTAGTAGCCGGCGCTGCGCTGAGAGGTAGGACCGCCATGCACGTTGACGATCAGCGGCGGCAGCCCCGCAGGCATGTCGTCTTGCAGCACTGGCGGATAATAAAGTCCGTGCACATCGCCGCCATCGTCGCCCTTCCAGCTTATCGCGCGCCCCATCGAAAGCTGGTCCTCGCGCAGATTCTCCGCGCCTCGCCGGCGGTGAACCGTAACAGCTCCATTCGAATCGACGGAGATTACGCGCGGCGGCATCAAGGCAGAGGACGCGATCATGGCGATGGCGCCGCCGTTTCGAGATACACTGATCTGTTCCATATCCGTATACGCTTCCAGGCCGGCGACCACCTCGCTTGACGACGAATCAAGATCGTAGCGCCGCAAACTGAAAAAGCCGTGACGATTCTCTAGATAGAAAATCGACCGACTGTCGCCCGCCCATCCGTAGGTACGCAGCCCCTGTGCCCAGGCCGGCGTACCATGTTCCGCCTCATCAAATGTGAGCCGCCTGTGCGCCTGCTCCATTAGATCATACAAATAGATCTGGCCCCATCCGCTGGCATCGCTGACATAAGACAGATAACGGCCGTCCGGCGAGAACTCCGGCTGGAATATCGCCGTGTCGATGTCCCCGGCCACCGTCACAATATCCTGCGCACTTGGCGTTCCGCCGCCGTCGCTGGCCAGCGAGACCAGACGCAATTCGCTGCCGTTCCAAGGCATCTGCGGATGATTCCAGGCGATGAAGGCGATATGTCTTCCGCCTGGATGCCAAGTCGGCTGCATGGCAAAATCTGTGCCGTAGGCGAGTTTTCGTGGGAAATCTTCGCCCGCTATGTCGACAATTGCCAGGCCATCGACATGTTCGTAACTGTGTACAAAGGCAACCCACTCGCCATCAGGCGACACTGCGGGTGATACGTAGCTGCCGAATTTGGGTGTGATCGCTTGGGGGGCGCCACCGGCGAGCGCCTGACAATATAGCCGCCCGTTGGCGACGAAAAAGGCTTTGCCATCGCCGAGCGTGAATGCGCCGCCGCCATAGCCGACGCGACCGGCAACATTCAGCGTCGCGTCGGTCAAATCGCGAGGCGCCTGGTTGCCGGTCTGCGCCTGCAGCACACCTGTTTTGGCGCGGTTCTCCCACCAGACAAGCGTATCCCCCGCGCGATTCCACTGCACATCGCGAAGGCTGACGCCGCTGGCGATCGACGCCCCGCTGATGGGACTGTCCCAGGTGCCATAAGGTCTGCTCATATCATGCGCCTCGCGTGGATCTGACAGCGGCTATGGATTGTACCTGACCCCATACAAACGCAAAATGCCCACTTGAGCGGGCACTTTGCGGCTAAATTCAACTATATGAAACATAAGGGTACTGTATCAACCGCCTGTAATTTTGCCACAGGCCGCGCCTCTGTCACGGCGATGGCTAAAGCGGTTTCCCTGCGAGTTCGTTGCTGCGAGTCAGGCTTCTTCGCTCGGTCGGTAGTTCGTGTCTAGCGTGCTGATGTATTCCAACGCATAGCGGCCCAAGTCGCTTTCGGGCGCGAATTCATCGGATACGATTTCGACAACGGTACCCGTTTCCGCCCAATCGTATAGTTCTTTCGCCTTGCTGTTCAGCGACATGATGCAGCCAAAGGTCGTCGGCTCGTAGGTATATCCGCCGCCAAGCAGGTTGCCATTGGGCAGCTTAACGGCGCCATGAAATCCATTCATCAGTCCCGGCACTACCTCATAGATGCCCATGAACCAGAACATCTCCCACTGATTGCAGTTGGTCCCCAAATCACTGCATAGCGCATAGCTGCTGCCGAAGGATTTGGGATTGTGCGTCAATATCTGGAAGACGCCAGGATACGTCGGCGCCGCTTCACGGCCTGATGAGATGCCCCAGCTGAATCGCAGATCTTTGTTTTCGAAGGCGATGAGCCACTGCGATTGCAAGTCGACGATGATGCGCTTGTGCGGTACTGGATCCTGCGGCAGCAAGACATCGCGCGACGGTATCTGAATCTCCTGCCCGACGATCAAGGCGCTCCAATTCACCGTTGGGTTCGCATCGCGAATCAACTCGTAAGGTATGCCTTCCTTGCGCCCGATGCGGAATCCCGTGTCTTTTCGCACCACAGAATACGGCTCCGGCAAGTAATTCAGGCGCAGAACGACATCCGGCGTACCGTTAGTAAGCGCCTCCTGCAATTTGTCGATTGCCTGCAATTCATCGATATAGCGTCCCTCATTTACCAGGTTAAGATTCTCGCTGTCTACGAACTGGCGAAAAGCATTCTCGCGCACCGCCAATCCGTTTTCCCCCGCCGTTAACCATTCCGCCGCCTGCTTCTGGTCAACGGCGAAGGATATCATTTGATCCTTAAACGGGTCATAAGCTTTCATGCGAACGCCATCCTGCAGGAATACAGTTGCTTGATCCAGAAAAGGTGAACTGTCCAAGACGGTAGGATTCAGAGGGATGGTCGGCAATTCGAATCGCCGGTAAGTAACAACGTCGGCAGCATTTTCCTTTAGCAAGCGCAAGCTCTCGGTGATGTCCAGATGGCGGCCGCGGCGACCAGGCACCGTGATCAGCCGTCCACCCGACCACTTGTAGCCAGCTTCATACTGCTGCATATAAACCGCTTCAGTAAAGTCGAGCAGTAGCGACTGCGCCTTGCTGTGGGAAACAGACAACTGGGGCGCGATATTGATGCCCAAGGGGATGCCCGCTAACCCGGCGGCTCTGGCGCCATCCGCCATGGACGAAACGTTGATAGACAAGCCAAGCTCATCGGGCCGCACCTTCTTCAAAATTTCGCCGTCAACGGTTATGTCAATTTGGAGATCGAAGTCCCAATATTGGCGAATCGCTATCTCGGCTTCTTCCGGGGTCATTTCACCGACGGCAACCCCCATGGCGTAGACATTTGGGAAAATACGCCCGGCCATCAAGAAGTTCGAAACGAAGAATGCCAAGACCACCACAGTGACCAAAGCCGTCAGCTTCGCCACGGGCGAACGGCTGGAGAAAAGCCAGGCCAGCGCGCGGTGCGTTAACTTGTCTTCATTGTATGAAGGGAAATATCGACGCAAGAAGGTATGCTCGCTGCCCGCCGCCAATCTGCCTTCCATCATGGCCAAGCGACGCTGCTGGCGCGCCAGATTGCGGTCACGGGCGCGTTTGGCTTTTCTTCTGCCAGGCTTGCCAGATTCGACGTTCATCCAACCATATCCTGCAAAACCAACGAATCAGTCTGGATTTATTGTATGCAAACTCTTAGAAGAGGCAAAGCCGATGGGTGGGCAATCGAGGCTCGTCCATGCCGCTATGAAAATGCAAGTCTTAGAAAAGCATCAAAATTCCTGCGGCAGCAGAACTCTGATACATTTATTATGAGACTTTCGGTAAAGTAAGGTGGGTGATTTGGCGCTTTGTTTGTACCGTGTAGCGATAGACGCGCGGGAAGTGACGCCAGCAAGCTTGGCATGCTGCTGAACGAAGCTCCGCTCTTGCCCTGGGAAAAGGCGAACACGGCGGACACAAGCAAAATCAAAACGCGAATCGCGGCGATGCGAGATCTAGCGCGGCAAACTTAATCGACAAGGAATCACACGGATGGCGTATTGGGAATCACTGTTGGGCAAAATTGAAACGCCACAGACCCAGATTGAAATTGAGCTGAACGAGGACCTCGAAGAGGAAGGCACGGCGATCGACCTGCCTGAAGAGCTGCCGATCCTGCCCTTGCGCGGCATGGTCGTCTATCCACAGACGGCGATTCCGCTGACGGTGGGTCAAGAACGCAGCATTCAATTGGTGGATGACGTCGTTGCCGGCAACCGCATGGTGGGCTTGGTGGCGTCGACAGACCCAAGCCAGGCCACCCCCGGTCCCGACCAAGTGCAGACTGTCGGCACGCTGGCCACCATTCACCGCCTTTTTCGCACGCCCGACGGCACGATCCGCCTGCTGATTCAAGGCTTGCAGCGCCTAAAAATTGACGAGTTCGTCGAGACCAGGCCTTACCTCAAGGCGCGCGTGACACGCATTCCCGAAGATGAAGTCGTCTTCGCCGATGATATTGAGATGGAAGCGCTCGTCCGCAGCATCGTCGATCGCTTCACCGCCCTCGCCGAGCTGGTGCCGAGCATTCCCCAGGAACTGGTCAACAACGCGCTGAACGTCGAAGATCCATTGCAGCTGGTCTACTCTATCGCGACCTATGTGCGGATTGAACTCGATGACGCGCAGGCGCTGCTGGAAATGGATCATGTCGGCGACAAGATTCGCCACCTGCTGAAGCTCCTCACCAAAGAATTCGAGGTGCTGTCTTTGGGCCGCAAGATCCAGGAAGACGCTCAGCACGAGATGGAGAAATCGCAGCGCGACTATTACTTGCGCGAACAGATGAAGGCGATTCAGCGCGAGCTGGAAGAAGACGAAGATCAGCATGAGATCGAGAAGTTTCGTCAACTCATTGAAGACGCCAACATGCCAGAGGAAGCGCGCAAGGAAGCCGAGCGCGAGTTGAATCGGCTGTCCAAGCTGTCTGTGGCGGCGGCCGAGTATGGCGTGATCCGCACTTATCTCGACTGGATTTGCAGCATGCCCTGGGATCTGCGCACCGAGGACAAGCTCGATATCGCCCATGCGCGCGAAATCCTGGACGAGGACCATTACGCCTTGCCCGATGTAAAGGAACGCATCCTTGAGTTTCTGGCGGTGCGCAAGCTGCGTGCTGAGCGCGAAGACGACTTCGCCGAGCGCGACCGTTTCGATCCGGTGCGGCGGGACCGATCCGGGGCAATCCTGCTTTTCGTGGGTCCGCCGGGCGTCGGCAAAACTTCCTTGGGCGCGTCGATTGCGCGGGCGATGGGGCGCGAGTTCATCCGCATGAGCTTGGGCGGCATTCGCGATGAAGCGGAGATTCGCGGTTTCCGCCGCACCTATATCGGCGCCATGCCCGGCCGAATCATCCAAGCGATCCGCCGGGCGAAGTCACGCAATCCACTAATCATGCTTGATGAAATCGACAAGCTCGGTCGCGACTTTCGGGGCGATCCCGGCTCGGCGCTGCTCGAAGTGCTCGATCCAGAACAAAACGCCGAATTCCGCGATCACTACCTGGATGTCGCCTTTGATCTGAGCGATGTCATGTTCATCACCACCGCCAATTCGCTGGATACGATTCCTATTCCGCTGCGTGATCGCATGGAAGTCATCCAGTTGAGCGGCTACACCGAGCTGGAAAAGGGCGCCATCGCCACGCAGTATCTGGTGCCGCGTCAACGGCGGGAAAACGGACTGCGCAGCGAGGAGCTCGAATTCACCGACGACGCGCTGCTCAAAATCATACGCGATTACACGCGCGAAGCCGGCGTGCGACACCTGGAGCGGGAGATCGGCAAAGCAGCCCGCAAAGTGGTTACGCAGATCGCCGAAGGCACGATCGAATCGCTCACAGTCAGCGAGGACGACGTTGTCGAGTTGCTGGGCAAGGCGCGCCTCGGATACCGCAGCGAATTGCAGGATCGGACTGAGATCCCCGGCGTCGCCACGGGACTCGCCTGGACGCCAACTGGCGGCGATGCCCTGTTCATCGAGGCGACCAAGATGAAAGGCGGCAAGGGCTTTCAATACACCGGACAGCTCGGCGAAATCATGCAGGAAAGCGCCAAGATCGCCTATAGCTTCGCGCGTTCGCGGGCGGAAGAGCTCGGGGTCGATTCGGGATTCTACGACGAATATGACATCCACTTGCATGTGCCGGCTGGCGCCGTACCCAAGGATGGTCCGAGCGCCGGCGTAACCATGGCAACGGCGCTGGCATCGCTGCTGACGGGACGTACTGCGAAGAGCAATATCGCCATGACGGGCGAGTTGACGCTAAGCGGACAGGTGCTGCCGGTCGGCGGCATCAAGGACAAGGTGCTGGCGGCGCATCGTCTGGGCGCGGATACGGTGATTCTGCCGCGCAAGAATGAGAATGACCTGGACGATGTGCCGGAGGATGTGCGCGGCGAGCTGAACTTCATCCTCGTGGAGCATCTGGATGAGGTGCTGGATGTCGCCCTGATCGATGAATTCGCCTTGCCCGAACCCGAGCGGCAAACTTCGCATTAGATTCTGCGCGCAAAATCTGATCTGACGGAAACGGACCATCGCGGGCACGCCGTACATGACGAGGGGCGCGACCTCTTCTACGATATGACGCTGGAACACCTGCGCGCCGCTTCCGGCGATTAGCCCGCGTCACTCCTTTTCATATTCTGTCTGGCAGGCCATAACTTCGCTGCTAAACTGACGGCAGCCCTGTTCACCAGACATTCAGCGACAATTCATGAAACTCCTGCAAGAATCCCCGCTCCCAGCCCAAAAGGCGGCGCGAACCGGCTGGAATACCAATCCAATCATTTATGAGATCAACACCTGGGTCTGGCTGACGCAACTGAGCAGCGAGTTTGACCGCCCGATCACCTTGGCGTCGGTCCCGGCGCAAGCGCTGGGCGAGGATCGGCAGCGGCCAGCCGCGACGCTGATCTGCACGCTGCCCGGCGCGACGCTACTCCACCAAGGACAGATTGAGGGACGGCGGATTAAGCTTCCCGTACAGATCAATCGGGGGGCGGACGAACGGTGGCTGCTGTTCGACGCCCTGAGCGATTCCTTTACTCGTTATAGTGGCGATGCGCTGCTGGAGTGCGGATTGCAATTGGAGCTGCCACCCTTTGGCGCGCATATCTTCCGCTTCGAGCCAGACGCAGGCTGATCCAGTCGGGCAGCGAAAGGGAGTGTGGCGCAGGGCTCAAGTCTTCGCCCAGTTCGAGAAACGATGAAACGACGATCGACGGGAAACGCTCCATACAGCCGAGACTTGATGATCGTGACGGGCATCGCCGTGCTGCTTTGGTCGAGTTTGGAAGACAACGACGCCATGCTTGTGACCATACTGGGCGCGCTCCTAGCAATAGCGGCAACCATGACCCTCTTCAAGTTGCCTTTCCTGCGCGCAAGATTTCCCAGCGACGACCTGCCTAAACGAGCGACTGTGGCTGGCGCGCTGGTCGGGACTCTTGCCAGCGTGACAACACCCCTGCTGATGCTCTTCAAAGATTTGCGGCACGCTCATGTCTTTCCCGACTACCCGCCGGGCATGATGCTTGCGATGTTGGAAAGAATGCCGATGTGGGCGCTGGCAGGTGGGCTGGCCGGCTTCGGCTTTGGCCTCTTGCTGAAGCTAGGGTCGAATTGGCGCAGCTCCCGCTGACGCGCCGATTGCATCAGACCGCGCTACAATGGTCGCACAATACTTGCTGGAGGCTTGACAAGCTATGGCGGATAAAATCCTTTCACTTGACCAGGGGACGACCTCATCGCGCGCGATCCTCTTCGACCGAAACGGCAGCATCATTCGCAGCGCTCAACTGGAGTTCAGGCAATACTATCCGCAGCCCGGCTGGGTCGAGCATGACGCCGACGAAATCTGGGCGTCGCAGTTGGAAGTCGCGCAAGAGGTCGTCGACGATCCCGCTGCCATCGCCGCCATTGGTATCAGCAACCAGCGCGAAACCACCGTCATTTGGGAGCGCAAGACTGGCGAGCCAATTCATAAGGCCATCGTCTGGCAGGACCGCCGAACCTCAGCTTTCTGCGACGAGCTTAAGGCGGAGGGTTTCGACCAAACGATACTTCGGCACACGGGCTTGGTCACGGACGCCTACTTTTCCGCCACCAAAGTCGCCTGGCTGCTGGAAAACGTGGAAGGCGCGCGCGAAAAAGCGGAAGCCGGCGAATTGGCTTTCGGCACGATTGACAGCTTCCTGGTCTGGAAACTCAGCGGGGGGAGACTCCATATCACCGATGTCAGCAACGCGGCGCGCACCATGCTCTTCGATATTCATCGCGGCGACTGGGCGGAGGCAATTCTCGAGCGTCTGAACATCCCGCGCGCGCTACTGCCCGATGTCCGCCCCTGTAGCCAGCGCTACGGCGAGTGCGATGCCTCGCTCTTCGGCGCAGCGATTCCCATCGCCGGTATGGCGGGCGACCAGCAAGCGGCCACCTTCGGCCAGGCCGCCTACCAAGCCGGCATGGCGAAGAACACCTATGGCACCGGCTGCTTCATGCTGATGAATACCGGCGATGCGCCGATGTCATCCGCCAACAACCTGCTCACCACCATCGCCTGGCAAGTTGAGGAAGAGGCGCTGCAATATGCACTGGAAGGCAGCATCTTCATGGCGGGCGCGGCTGTGCAGTGGCTGCGTGATGAGATGAAGCTGCTCAAAGACGCCGCCGAGAGCGAGGCGGTCGCTGCAGAAATCGAAAGCACAGACGGCGTTTACATGGTGCCGGCCTTCGTTGGCTTGGGCGCGCCCTATTGGGACCAATACGCGCGCGGCACGATCGTCGGCTTGACGCGCGGGAGCGGCCGCGCCCAGATCGTCCGCGCCACGCTGGAGTCCATCGCCTACCAAACGCGTGATGTCGTGGCAGCCATGACCGCCGATTCTGGCCTCGCGCTGGATACGCTGCGCGTCGACGGCGGCGCCGTCGTCAACGATTTTCTCATGCAGTTTCAGGCGGACATATTGGGCGTCCCGGTGCAGCGCCCCGCAGTCACCGAAACCACAGCCCTGGGCGCCGCCTATCTGGCTGGTCTGGCGACTGGCTTCTGGCCTTCGTTAGACGAGATCGCGGGACAGTGGCAGCTGGAGCGAACCTTCGAGCCAGCGATGTCGGCCGATGAGCGAGAGTCGCTTTACAGCGGCTGGCAACGTGCGGTCGAACGCGCGCGTCATTGGGCTCAGGAGTAGCCGCCTGTTCCTTCGACCTGTCGCATTTCCGCTATACTAGGGTCATCTACTGCTGGCGGGATCATCAGATGCTCAAGTTCGTCATCAGACGGCTGACGTTTTCCATACCGGTACTGATCGGGATTCTGCTTGTTACCTTTACGTTGGCGCGCGCGATACCCGGCGACCCCTGTTTGGCTGTCCTCGGCGAACGCGCCACCGAAGATATCTGTGAGGCCTTTTTCCGCCGCAATGGTCTCGATCAACCGGCGCCCGTACAGCTACTCATCTACATGCGCAATTTCCTCCAAGGCGACCTTGGCGATTCACTGCGTTTTCATCGCCCGGTGATGGAGCTGCTCGTTGATCGGCTGCCCACGACTGTAGAGCTCGGCTTCTTCGCGCTGCTATTCGCCATCAGCGTCGGCGTGCCGATTGGCGTCTTGAGCGCCTACCGCCACAAATCGGCGCTCGATGTCGGCACTATGATCGGCGCCAATATCGGCGTTTCCATGCCGGTATTCTGGCTCGGTTTGATGCTCGCCTATCTGTTCGCTGTGCTACTCAAGGACAGTCCCTTCGCGCTGCCGCCTTCCGGTCGTTTGACACCGGGCGCCAACCCGGAACCTTTCTATCTGGTTGCTGGCTGGTACGCCGAAGGCGAAGAACCGCTCGAGATCCTCAGATTCCTTTCGCGCATCCACACTCTCAACGCTTTGCTTACTTTGAACGGTGAGCTGCTCGTCGACGCGCTGCGGCACCTGATCTTGCCGGCGGTCGCGGTCGGTACGATTCCGCTGGCCATTATCGCGCGCATGAGCCGCTCGAGCCTGCTGGAAGTGCTCAACCAGGATTATGTGCGGACGGCGCGGGCCAAGGGATTGCGCGAGCGCGTAGTCGTGGGCAAACACGCGCTGAAGAACGCGATGCTACCGGTCATCACCGTCATCGGCTTGAACTTCGGCCTGGTCATCAGCGGCGCGGTGCTGACCGAAACGATCTTCAGCTTAACCGGTGTCGGGCGCACGCTGGTGGATAGCATCACCTCGCGTGATTATACGCTGGTGCAAGGCTTCACTGTGGTGATCGCCGCCGGCTTTGTGCTTATCAACATGGTGGTTGATATCCTCTACGGCTATCTCGATCCCCGCATTCGCTTCAATTAGCAGGCGACCAGGGACTGCATTTTATGGCGACTTCCGCACCGGCAAGCCTGGCACTTTCAGACAATTATCGATCGGCCAATCTGTGGCTGGAGGCGCTGCGCAATCTACGACATAGCCCCTCGGCGCTGCTCGGATCGGCGGTCATTGGCACGCTGGTGATCATCGCAATCTTCGCGCCGGTCTTCGCCACGCATGATCCGATTCAGACGATGATTGGCGTCCCGGGCGAAACGGGCCGTTTGCCCAGCAAACCACCCTGTATCCCGATTTTGGGCTGCGAAGAGCCGCAGCACATCCTCGGCCTCGACCTGAACGCGCGTGACCTTTACAGCCGCGTCATCTATGGCACACGCACATCGCTCTCGGTCGGCGTTATCACGATCAGCCTGTCGATATTTGTGGGCACAGCCTTGGGAATCGCCGCGGGCTATATGGGCGGACGGGTCGATAATGTCATCATGCGCCTGATGGACGTGGTGCTGGCTTTCCCCGCCCTGCTGCTGGCGATCTCGATCGTGACCATTCTGGGACCGGGACTGACCAACGCCCTGCTCGGCATCACGATTACTTTCATCCCGCAGTACGCGCGGCTGTCTCGCGCCAGTGTGCTGTCGATCAAGGAGCAGGAATTCGTAGTCGCGGAACAGGCGCTCGGTGCGAGTCCACTACGCATTGTTTTGGCGCATATTCTGCCAAACGCCATCACGCCGATCATCGTACAGGGCACGCTTGGCGTGGGCACGGCGATTCTTGACGCGGCGGCGCTATCCTTCCTGGGTCTGGGCGCCCAGCCGCCGACGCCGGAATGGGGGCAGATCCTCAGCGAATCGCGCAATTACCTTTTCACTTCGCCACATCTCGTGTTCTTCCCCGGTATCGCGATCATGATTACGGTGCTGGGCTTCAACCTGCTGGGCGATGGCATGCGCGACGCGCTCGATCCCCGTTTGAATCGCAATTAGTTGTTTTGCCCGGACGGGTCATTCGTCGGGAAAATGAGCGGGCGACCCGGCGGGGGCCGCCCCTAGAGTTTGCGCATTATGCCGCTAGCACTGATCGGCGTTTATGAACTGCTGGAAGATGGATTTGTAGATCGCGAATCCCTGACCGGTGCCGGTGTGGTTAGGGCTGGCGCAATCGGCGGAAGCGTGCCAGGAAGCGACCACATCATTGGCGTCCAGCCCCGAGCCATCATGGAAGAGCACGCCTGCGCGCAGATGGAAGGTCCAGACCGTGCCGTCCTCCGAGACGTCCCAGGTCTCCGCCAGTCCCGGTATCACGTCAACACCGCCTTTGGCAAAGTCGAGCAATGATTCCGACACTTGATGGCAGGCGCGGAAAGACTCGCCATCCCAGGTGTCATTGCAATACAGCGAAATCGGCTCGGCGTTTTGCATGTAGATGACATTGTCGTCATCGGGATCCTCAATGCGCGAGAATTCTTCGGTGCCATCCAAAACACCCGGATGCACGCCAATGATGCGCGCTTGCCAGACATCGGCCGCCCCCGCATGCCCGAAAGGCACCCAGGGCACAGCAGACGCCATACCTTCCGCCACCTGCTGGAACAGCTCCATGCGCCTGTCTGGATCCAGCGCCTGCCCCGCCTCAATCAGCGGTTCGTAAATCTCGGGGTAGGGGTCGCCCATCTGGTTGTAGTTGGGCCCATGGCAGCAGGTTAGGAAATTGGAGGCGTCGGGGAAATCCGCGTGCCAGCCGAGGATATGCAGCGGCTCGTTGCCTGCGAGCGCCGAGGCGATGAAAGCGCCGGACTCGACCACCTGGACATCAGCGACGACGCCGATTTCGGCCAACTGCGCCTGGACATCGTTGGCGATGATGCCCGGATTCGGCAAGTAACCACGCACAACATCGCGCCAGGTCAAGGTAAGCGAGCGGGATTCGCCGGTTCGCCTGTCAACCACGCTATCCAGCGGCAGCGTCAAACCGAGATCGGCGGCCGCTTCCGCCAGCAGCGCCACCGCCGCGTCCTGATCGAAGCCCGGAACGCCGCCTTCACCGACATGACCAAAGACCGCCGGCGGCACAAAGTCCGGCGTCAAGGGCGAGCCCGGCGGGAAGAAGTTGTCGACGATGCGCTGACGATCGATGCCCATAGCGATGGCTTTGCGCACGCGCACATCATTCAGCGGCTCGAAGAAATTGCTCATGGCGACATACACGCCAGTCAAGGGCGGGATCTCGATGAGATTGAAATTGGGATCGGCGCCGAAAACCGGGATATCGTCGGGATTGGCGAATTTCATGCCGTCGATTGTGCCGGCGCGCAGTTCAGTCGCGCGGGCGGCCGCTTCCGAATTCCAGCGCAAGATCACCGTCGGCTCGATCGAAGGCTCGCCCCAGTAGTCGTCGAAGCGCTCGAAGACCATCTCGTTGCCTTGGTCCCAATTGACCAGACGCAGCGGTCCCGTGCCGATCGGATTGGTCAAGATATCGCCCTCGCCGCCGGTCGCGTCAAGATATTCGCGCGGATGAACGGACAAGCCGAGGCTGGCCATCTCTTGCGCGAAGATCGCGTCCGGATTGCATAGCGTAACCACAACTGTGAGTTCGTCAACCGCTTCGACCGACTTGAGGTTGCCCCCATAATCGCAATCCTCCGCCGAAAAACTTAGCAGATCGTCCTGGCCCGCGGTGGGCGCCAGCGTTAAGCCAAGCGCCAAAAGCAGCAACACAAGAATCGATAAGTTACGGCGATGCCTATTCATAGCGTTTCCTCCATAGTTTGGTAGGTTGGTCGCGCCCGTCCATTCGCAACTAGAAAGACGGGCAAACCTTAGTGTAACGCAATCCGTCTACTCGACAAAAGCCAGCATGGACACCTGCCCGCATTCTTTGGGCATTCATTTTGGATAATGTCCGATGAGAGAGGACCTGCTGCAGAGAGCTAAAACTCGAACTCGTCAAAGTCGCGGCAGAGGTGGATAGGTCCGTCGTAGGCTTCAGCGGCTTCATGCACAAGTGGCTCGGGGTCTTGATTCCAGACTTGATAGTGAATCAAACGCAGTTCCTTGGCGCCCGCCTTTGCCGCCGCCTCTCCCGCCATGCGAGCGGTGCTGTGGCCCGGCGGCGGACCGCCCGCTTCGTGGATGAAGATATCCGCGTCGCGGCCGATTTGCAGCGCGTTGGGGCAGGGTTCCGTATCGCAGCTGTAGGCGAGGACCTTGCCATTGTGCTTGTTGGTGATGCGCATGCCGATCGTGGGAATGAAGTGCACCACGGGGAAAGCGTGTATGGCGAAATCTTTGTTCTCAAAAAGGAGTGTATTGTCATGCAAGCCGATTCGCGAAAAGGACACGGGGAAGAAGTTGGGCCAATACTCCCAGCCATACATGTCCATCGTCTCTTCGATACGGTTTATGCAATGCGGGATGCCATAAAAGCGGATTGGCGCCTTACGCCCCATCTGCCACATGTGCATCAGCATGTTGGGCACGCCCGCCACATGATCCGAGTGAAAATGCGTCAGAATGATGTCTTGCAGCTTGTCATCATCAATCCCGAGTTCTTTGATTTTGTCCAATGGATTGGAACCGGCATCGACTAAAACCGGGCTGTCTTTCTCACCGATGAGCAGAAAATGCGTGTAGTCATGTTGGGCGTTGTTAACCGCGCCGGCCGTACCCAGAATGATCACACGCGCCATAAAGTCGCCTTTGAACTGCCGGATGGAACCTATTCCAGTATATCAAACCTGTGGCTCGTAAGTTCGACCAGCGGACAATAACATAAACCGTTCAAGATAAACACGCCGTGATGACAGTCGATGCTATCACAGATTTTCGACCTATGATTGACCAGGCGGGCTGTAGCCAATGGCAGTTTGCGCGCTTTCCTCAAGCAAGAACGCGGTCGGAAAATATTGCGGCGGCGCGCTCAATCCTGTGTCGCGGCAGGCTGCGCTCCTTCTCCCCGTTCGGCTTCAACATCGGCCGCATTGGGGGTGGATCGATGACGATAAATGAGCAGGCAAACGGAAACAAGGAAACCGATCAAGGTGATTGTCTGTGAGCTGTTGATACCGGTGTCCCCGATCACAGCGATCTCGACGCGCAAGAATTCAAGCAGGAAGCGCACGAATGAATACTGCGCGATGTAAAGCAGCAGTATGTCGCCGCTTAACAAGCGGTCACGATATTGATGATAGATGCGCCAAAGAACGTAGAACGCGATCAGGCTCCAGATCGCCTCGTAAGCCCAAATTGGATGGAAGAGCGTATCGATGGGGTAGTCGATCAGACTCTCATAGGGCGCGACTCTCGCATCACGCGGAATCTGAATCCCCCAGGGCAGATTGGTCGGCGTGCCGTACAGTTCTTGATTGACATAGTTCGCGATGCGGCCGATCGCCTGACCAAGCGGAATCGATACGGCAGCGATATCCAGCCAGGGCGACAAAGGCATGCCGCCGTCGGGAAAGGCGCTCGCCGGCCGTTGATAGCGGAAAGAGGGAACGTCCTTGCCTCTGAGGACGCCAACTGCCTTGTCAACCAGCCAGTTCAGCAACTGAAGCGCCCAGAGCAGCGGCGTGAGAATCGTTGTGAACAAGCCAATGATGCGGTTATGCCAATGGCTCAAGTAGAGGTAGACGCCGAGAGTGGCGCCGATCATGCCGCCAAATATGCCCAGTCCGCCGGTCCAGATTGCGATCGCGCCACTTTCCCGGTCGAAGAAGTTTTCCAGAAACCAGGCTGTATTCTGGCAAACTTCGCCCTCTATGCCGCAGCCGGCCACCAGCGAGATCGGCGGAAACAAGATGAACCAGAGACGCGCGCCGATGATCCCGGGGATGATCGCCCAGGTCAAGCCGCCCCAAATGTGATCGGAGTCGCGGCCGCTGCGCGCGGCCAGCCATGAAGCGACGTATGCGCCGGCAAGCAAGGCGACCACTACGATAATGCCGTAGTAGCGTATCTGCAAATTGCCTATCACAAGATGGGTTTGTTCAAACTCCATTTAGTCACCTCGGTCTCTCAACGTAGTGTACACATGCTTCAATCGCTGCAACGCTGTCACATTGGCGCCGATTGCCAAGATAAGCAAGCCGATCTCCAGTGGCGCCAAGCTCCCAAGCAGGCCCGCTGCCAGCATCATTATCAGCAAGACGAGCACTCGCTCCAGCCGGCTGAGCCAGCCGATGGTCACGCTGACAGCGACTTTGGCGTCATCGGCGCGGGCGCGGATATAGCTCACCAGGTAACTGCCCAGCAAGGCTGCAAGCGCGGCAAGGAGCATATCCATCCGCCCCGATTCGGCAAAATAGTAACTTAAAGCAGCAAAAATAAAACCATCAGCATAACGGTCGAGCGTCGAATCGAGCACCATGCCGAAGGCGCCGCCCCGTTCTAGGGCGCGCGCAACAGCGCCATCGAGGGCGTCGAGCGGCAGGCTTAACAGAAGGATGATACCCCCAGCCAGGAATTCACCCCGAGCGATGAAGACCGCGGCAAGAGCGACCATTAGCAAACCAAAAGCGGTGATCCAGTCCGGCTGGATGCCCAGACGCGCGACGAAAACAGCGCAGCGATCGAGGGGCGCGCGCGTCAAGTTTCGCAGGCGATCCGTTAGCGTCTTCCGCTCGTCTGTCGTCATTTCCAGCCTTGCCAGCGCCAAACGGCTTCGCTACACTTGCCACGAATTTGTCGGGGCGTGGCGCAGCCCGGTAGCGCGCACCGTTCGGGTCGGTGAGGTCGTGGGTTCAAATCCCGCCGCCCCGACAGAACCAGATCGTCATCATCAAATGGATGGCGATTTTTCATTGAGCCGTCACCGCCAGCCGCTCCCGGCGCATCCCGCCGTTGCTGCGCGCCCAAGCCCACAGGAAGGCACCGGGGACCAATACCAGACAATAAAGTATGCCGCCCAGCCAGTTTGGAAGGGCTGGATTCAGCGTAAAAAGTGTTCCGGCGATGGCGGTAGACAGGATGACGCCAAGGTTCATCGCTGACTGGTTGAGTCCGAGCACGGCACCGCGCAATTCACGCGCGACCGTTTTGGTCAGCAGCGACTGCAAAGGTGGATAGAGCAGGCCGCTGCCCAGCGCAAATATGGCCAGACTCAGCGTGCCGATTAGCGGCTCTAGCGCGATTGCCAACAGAAACATCGATGCGGCGCGCGCTACCGCCCCGATGAGAACAATCAGCGGCTCACTGTAGCGTTTCAGCGCGGCCGGCAGGAGGAAGATTTGCGTTAGAAACTGGCCGATGCCGACAACCATAAGCATCAACCCGACGCCCAGGCTAACCGTCGCAAAGTCATGGCTGCGGAATAAAACCGCCTCGGCGAAAAGAGCGAAGGTTCCGATTAGCAACCCCATGCCAAAACGGGACATGAAGGATACGATGAGCACAGCCACGAGCGGTACGTTTCTTATCAGTTCGGCGAGACGCAGGCGCGAGTTTTCGCTATCGCGGTTGCGCGCTTTGTCTTCATTGCTCAGCGATTCCTCTAGCGTGAACCAGGTTAAAACGACCGTGATCAGAGCTGCGGCGGCCGCAAACAGAAATGGCACCTGCGGGCCATAGCGGCTCGCCAGGATGCCACCAGCGGCCGGACCGACGATGAAGCCGAGCCCAAAAGCCGCCATCGTATAACCCAAAGCCTCGGTTCGTCGTTTTTCCGGTATGATGTCGGTGACGTATGCTTGGGCGACGACGATGTTGCCGCCGGTGACGCCGTCAAGTACGCGGGCGAGAAACAGAACGGCCGCCGATTGGGCGAATCCGATCATAAGAAATGCGATGACGGTACCGATCTGACTGATGAGCAAGATGGGCAGCCTGCCGCGCTGGTCGGACAACCGCCCGATGAATGGTCCCGCCAAAAACTGCGCGGCGAAGAATGCCGTTATCAAGAGCGTGATGATCTGGGCATCCAGCGCAAACACGGATTGCGCATAGAGTGGCAAAATGGGATGGACCATCGATGTGCCGACCATCTGCACGAATACGATCAACAGAATGGTGAGCAGACGACGATCGATGATTGCGAACTTTAGTTTCAAGTAAAATTGAGCCTGGTGTATTCCGCGCGACGCATTCTGCTATGATATGCCAAAGTCGGCGCAAACGTTAGTGACAATGATAGCGCCGCATCGTTGAATACATTCGCCGCAGCAGTGGTAGAATGAAGAGGGGCAGCGAGCCGACGCAATCATCCGGAGGCCGAGTTGACAACGATACTCTATCTTATGCGGCATGGGCATGTGCGAAATCCGAATAACATACTCTACGGTCGTTTGCCCGGCTTCCATTTGAGCGATCTCGGCGTTCAACAGGCGCGGGCAGCGGCCGATTGGCTAGCGGAGAAACCAATAAAAGCGATATACAGCAGCCCGATGGAACGCGCGCGGCAAACGGCGGACCTTGTGGCCGAGCGCCACGAGGGGCTTGTGCCCACCGTCGATGAGCGGATTCACGAAGTACGGACGCCTTACGAGGGTCGTCCAACGGAGGAATTGGCGGCGAAGGGCTGGGATCTCTATACGGGCAACGAGCCGCCCTATGAATCACCGCGAGTGGTGCTCAAGCGAGTCCTGGAATTCTTCGAGCACGTCGTTACCGAGCACGCGGGCGAATCCGCGGTCGCGGTCGGGCATGGCGATATTCTTGTGTTTCCCTGGCTGCACGCACAAGGCGTCGAACCGGAAGCGCTGATGAAGGACAGGCTGGTCGAATACGCGCTGCCGGTGGATTATCCGGCAACCGCGTCGATCATGAGTTTTGAGTTGGCCGATCGGCCGCAGGAGACGCTCCCGCGAGTGACTTATACCTGCCCCTACTAGCAGATACCACTAAAATAACGGTGGGAAGGGATTGTGCGCCCGCCAGCGCGCTTCCGCCTCAGCCAAGCGGTCCCGTTGAACTTCAAGGCCGATGCCTGCTCCCGCGGGCAGCCGCAACGTGCTGTCAGGCTGCAACACGAAGGGCGGCTCAGTGATATCGCGGTCGAAGTAGCGATCTGTTGCTGAAATGTCGCTGGGCAGGGTGACGCCCGGCAGCGCAGCAAAGGACAGATTGGCGGCGCGGCCGATGCCAGTTTCCAGCATGCCGCCGATCCAAAGCGGGCTGCCCCTCTCGACGCAGAGCTTATAAATCTTCAGACTTTCGCTGTAGCCACCGACTCGCGTCGGCTTGAGATTGAGGATCTCCCCCGCGCCGAGCTCGAGGGCGATCCGCCAGTCATGCGCCGAGCAGATGCTCTCATCGAGGCAGAACGGTGTCTGCAACTGCTGCTGTAAAAGGCTGTGCTCGTAGATATCGTCGTAGGCGAGCGGCTGCTCAATCATCAGCAAGTCGAATTGATCGAGCTGTCGCAGATGATCGGCATCGGCCAGCGTGTATGCGCTGTTGGCATCCAACATCAACATGATATCGGGGAAATGCCGCCGCACCGCGCGCGCCAGTTCAAGGTCCCAGCCGGGCGCGATCTTGAGCTTGATGCGTCGATAGCCCTCCTCGAGCCGCTTCTTGATGAGAGCGATCTGCCCGTCCAGCGAGTCCTGGATGCCGATGCTGACGCCCACCGGGACAGACTCGCGCGGCGCGTTGCCCGGCGGCAGATGCTGGGCGAAGTAATCGGCGAGGCGCATATCGTTCATCTTTGCCATTAAGTCCCAGATCGACGCTTCGACACCGGCGCGCGCATGATGATTGCCGCGGACGGACTTGAAGCGTTCCGGCACCTGGGTAGGAGTGTCAAGCGTCTGACCGACCAGCTTGGGAATTAAGAAGTCTCGCGTGATGTGCAGCGCGGTCAGGATCGTCTCGGCGCCATAAGACGGCTTGGTTTTCACGGCCGTTTCACCCCAGCCGGTAAGACCATCGCTGGCCACAACCTCGACCAAAATAGCAGATTTGTATGGTTCGGCGCCGAAACTGGTCTTGAGCAATTCGACCAGGGGCAGCGCTATCACATGGAGCTTAATATCTCGAATGGTGACTGACTTCAAGACCGCGCCCTTCACCTTGCGACCGCCTGCCAGCATTCTAGCAGCATTGAACGCAGAGAAGCAGGCGCGACACTAGTGCCACGCTGAACTCGCCGCGATTCGACAGTGAACTATATAAATTGCATAGGAATTTAGAAGAATACCTCGTAAGAAATGCCTAAGTAGTGTAGTCTGAATGGCGAACATATTAACCGCGCGAGGAGCATAATGGAGAACTTGAGCATCATCACGCCGAGCGTTCACAAGCAACGCATGCATGAACTGATGGAAGAAGCGAGGATTGAACGCTTCTTGAACGACAGAAAGAACCGCAAAGCCACCGATTGGCAGCAACGGCGACTTCACCGCAATCGCAAGACCTACTAAGTGAAATGGCGACTGAGCCGGAGGAGCCTCGTAAACACGGGGCTCTTTTCATTTCACTGATGCCCGGTCAAATTGCCCGCTTCAGGACTAGGCTCTATAATCGATGTCAGTATGGCGGACGCGACCCTCAACGTATGAAACCCTTCCCTCTCCTCATTCTGATTTTCTTGCTGACTATTCGATCCTACAGTCAGGATGTCGTACAGCCCGAATTACAGCAGCACAGCTGGGATGTCTTCATAAAGCGCAATGCGGAAAACCCATCACAGACTGATGTCATCTTCATCGATCTCCTCAGCGGCGATCAATCAGCGCTTAGCGCAAGTGGCGAGCGCTTCACGCTAACAAACAGTGGCGTCATCTTCCTTGACATCCTTGAGCGGCAGGTCAAATTGGCGAAAGCCGATGGCATCGTCCGCGATCATCCCTTCATCAATGTCAACTCAGAAACGCAGCGCGTCGACTGGGCAGTATCTGATGACAAAGATCGGATCGTTTGGACGGTCAGCCGCCGGGTCGAGGATGGGCAGCTGATAACGGCGACTTGGCTGGCCGATGTCGCTGGAACCGAGATTCGCGAATTACTGGTCTATGGTCCCCGCGACGGCATCCAGTTGCTGCCGCTTGGCTTTGGGGCGGACCATGACGACGTCTTCATGGAAGCCTATGCACAGGGCAGCGAGGGTTTAAGCCCCTATCCGCGGCGGACCGGGCTGTTTGCGCTCGCGCTGTCGGAAGACGAGCTAGCCACACGGGCGCTGCCGGGCGATCAGACCTGTTACTGCGCGGTCGGATTCGGCGCGAATCTGATGCTACGCTTGGCGCCGAATCGCGAGTTAAACGGGCTGGATGTCGAAATCTACAACCTTGACGGCGGCGAACGGCAAGTTATCCCGGCGCTGTCCCGCGGGAATTACAGCGAGGGGGGCAATATACTCATTAGCGCTGATGGCAAACAGGCGCTCTATGCCTTGTCACAGCTTCGCGAGCCCGGCGCCGAGCAAGACGAGCTTCGAACCGTACTTGTTCACGTCGATATTGAGAACGGCCGGCAGCGGATCGCCAGCAGCCCGATTTCTGGTCCGATTCGTCCGCTAAGCTTTGGCGAAGAGAACAGGACGGCGCTGGTCCTAATGGGACAGATTGACGTGACCTGGAAGATCGACCTGGAAGCTGATCGTCTCGTCGAAGTTGCTGACGCGGTCTACCTCGGCCAAATTGGCGATCATTAGGAGGCGCGCGAGCGGGCGAATTTCGGTTTGTTCGCCCAATCCCAAACCGCCTCGGCTATCTCCCAAACAGCGTCCGGGCGGGCAATCCGCCTGGCGTTTGCCGCGCGCTGCTGCAGCATTTCGGGCCCTTCATCGAGCCATTCTCGGATCCGCTCCGCCACTTTCTCCGGCTTGGGCAGGTAGACGCCCGCTTTGTTCTCGGTCACGAGCCTTACGTTGCCCGTCTCTTGGCCGGGGATACGATCGCTGATGATCATCGGCAGGCCCGCGATAGCGGCCTCGCTGATGGTGGAGGGACCCGCTTTGGTCACGATGATATCGGCGGCGGCCATGATGCGCGGCATCTCGTGATGGTTGGTCACGAAGCCGAAGATATGATGTGGATTGTTCCATTCGCGATTTTCCAGCCTCGTCTTCAGTTCCTCGTTGCGGCCACAGATCACCAACAACTGCGCGTCCAGCGGCTGCGCGTCCAGCGCTTCCACCATCTTGTGAATGGTGCCCATGCCTTCGCCGCCGGCCGCGAGCAGCACGGCGGGCAGTTGCGGATCGAAGCTGAACTCCGCGCGCGCCGCCTCTTTTGTCGTCATTGAATTGATAAAGTGCGGGTTCACCGGCAAGCCAGTGATCTGCATCTGTGAAGGCGACATGCCTAGACGCAGACCGCGGCGGTAGGCGGTTTCGGTCGGTACAAAGCAATGGTCGACACGCGGATCGTACCAGAACGACGGCGTCGTGACTAAATCAGTGACGACAGTCAAAAATGGCGGTCGCTCGTCCAGCGTCAGAAAGGCGCGAAACGACGGGTTGCCGATCACGGAATGGGTGCAGACGACGACATCAGCCGGATGTTCGGCGACGATTCGGCGCAGGATTCGCCGGTTGTTGCGATAGATCAACTGACGCGCGAGACCCGTCCGGCGCTTGCCATCGAAGCTGTGGTACACCAGCGCCCACAAGAATTTCGATGTGTTCACGACTCGCGGATACAGCTCAGGCTGTTTGTTGAGCGGCCACTTGCATTCGCGCAGGACGTCAACGGCGTCGAATTCGACAGCGTCGCCATAGCGAATCTTCATGGCGTCCTGAATCGCCTGAAAAGCCGACCGATGGCCGCCGCCGGTATCGGAGAACAGAAACAGGACCTTCTTGGTCACACAGAGGGTTCCCGGGCGAGATGGATTTGCATGCGCCGCCATCTCCAAAAGGACAGTTCAAAGCAGACGCCGGACTTCTATCCAGCGTAATACCCGCCATTACTTTATCACCGAATGCGCTATTTTGAACCGAGAACTGGATCCCGGCCTTTGCAGCCTATGGCAAGCGGTAGAGCCCGCTGACATCAATGCATCGGCATCAGTCTGCGGCTTCTATTCGCTCAGCGCGCTGATCTTGCCCGCTCTGAAATTATGGGCCGACCGCAAGGTAATGGTCGTAATAGGAGAGCGGTTTTTCCAGGAAAGGAGCTATCCCTGGAAAATCCGTGATTTCGCGTCTGACAATCGCTGCATAAGATCGCCCTAGTCCTACGGTATCGGCCGGGTCGACTTGTCGCATAACGAGATGTTGCTGTTCTAGGCACGGCACTTCCTTCGCTGAAAACCCACCAGAAATGAAGCTGCCCTCTAGCCCCTGATCGAGGCCCGCGGCCTGTCGATTGCAATGGCAGGCTTCGTGAGTCATACGCGAGATTGATTGGACAATGACTCGCCAGAAATTGCCTGGTAGATCATCCGTATGACCGGAGTAGTATGTGCGCTCTCCAGTACAGATAACACTATCTTGATCGCCAAACTGTCCCAAATTAGATCCCGGCGACCATTGAGATCGCTGTACGATCCTGTCCAGTCCACGCGCCGCGTAGTCATAGTAGTAAGGCGATTTTGCCTTCAGCAGACTAAATAACGCTTTCATCTCCGTATGAAATTTAGGCGAGCCCGTTAACGATACCGGTACAGAATCAATGAGCGGGACGCTGAACTCGCATTTGAAATACAAGAAATCCGAATGTCCGCGTTCCCAATCTGCGCTGGTCTGGCATTGCCGACCGAGGTGACAGCAATTGTCGGTGGCGTCATAATACTGATTGCTGGGCAAGTACATGGGTCTAATACGCGGGTTGCAGTGCCCATAGGCTTGAAACGCCCTCCAGCCGCTATGAAAGTTTTCGTCGCTTAGGCAAATCCAACCCGGAGCGCTACAGCAGTTGTCACTGCCACTCTCGGGCATATATCTTGGGTCTGGGGTTCTGGCCCATTTGTGATACTCATCCCAGCATTCCAGTGCCTTGAATGCCACGTATCCGGCTCTCCATTCTTCTTCGGAGTGGCATGACCGATCCAAGTGACAGCAATTGTTAATATCGTCCGGGTTGTCTCGCTGGGTCGGAATCCATGTCTGCGTCTGAGTCCCTGGCTGAATCTGCGGCCGCGTTTGCGCCGGCGCCCTGCACTCTCCATGCTGATAAGCCCAATACCCGGACGTCCATTCCTGCTCAGTAGTACATTGACGATCGACGAAACAGCAATTGTCTATGTTTGTGGGGGGGGGGCTGAGGTTTGTGTCCGCGGCTGAGATTGCGCTGGCGCGCCGCCGGGCGCCGGGATGGCAATCTCGTTGCCAGCGTGGATGATGTATGGCTCGCTGATGCCATTTGCCCCCGCGACTTCCTGAAGCGTTCGGCCATACTGCCGCGCAATCCTGCTAAGGTTTTCTCCCCGCTTCACGACATGGACCTGCTGCGCCATAACAGCGCTGAATCCGACGATAGCAGTCAATAGCAATACTAAAAGGATTAGGCGGCGCATAATCTTTGCTCCATGTCAGTGGCGATCGCGCGAGTATAACAACTTGAATCCAAAAGCTCAAATTTCATGCAATAGGAGGTCTAACCCCTATGGAAACTGACGGGGCATCCCAAAACAGCGCATAGAGAACTTCTAAATATTTCAAAATCCGGCGTCATCGTGTATATTAAAGATGTAGAGATTATTGTTTAGCGAGACTGACCACGTTGCTCGACCTTAATCCGATCACCATTATCATCAATCTTATCGTCCTCGGCGTCGCCATGACGGTGCACGAGTTCGCGCATAACTTCGTCGCCTGGAAGATGGGGGACGAACTGCCGAGACTGCAAGGACGCCTGACCTTAAACCCGCTTGTGCACATCAATTGGGTGGGCTGGCTGATGTTCGCGATCATCGGCTTCGGCATCCTCGGCAGCGCCCCGATATCGCCGGAGCGTATGCGCGACCCACGCAAGGGTTTCCTCGCGGCGGTCGCTGCCGGCCCTTTTTCCAACTTAGCTCTGGCGCTGGTCTTCGCCATCATGCTGCGCTTCAGCGGGCTCAGCGTGCACGGCTTCCTGGTCTACCGCGGTCTGGAACCGATGACCGATCCGCTCAGCATATTGGCGGCGCTTCTCTACGCGATGGTGTTCTGGAATCTGCTGCTCTTCGTCTTCAATTTGATTCCGCTCTTCCCGATTGATGGCTGGCATATCGTATTGAGCTTGCTGCCCGGCCGCTGGCTGGATCGTATGCAGATCCCCGTCGTCATCCAACAGAGCCTGCGTCCGCTCTCCGAATTTCTAATGCGCCCGGCATTCAAATGGCGGGATTGGCAAATGGCGAGCTATTACGTGTTCGTCGCGCTCATCTTCATTTCATTCTTGCCATTTGGCGGCTTTAATCCTTTTGGAATCTTCATTGCGCAGCCAACAAGCGCCCTGCTCCGCTTGCTTCTTTTCTAGCTCGATGAAAGTTGCGGTTCACCGGTTTGCGCAAGGTGTAGGCGCCCTTTTCGCCTTCGCCAGATCGCCGAATTTGGGCTTGGCGCAGCGGCATCTGTCCACCTGCGAATACAACGCATTCCGTTCCATGTCACGCTCGGAACAGCTGCACAGCCTTCATGTGCTGCAAAAGGTACTCGCGGACGATCCGAACGCAGCGAAAGCATTGATTACTGCGGCACTGCTACACGATGTCGGCAAGTCGCGATATCATCTTTCGGTTTTGCAAAAGACGCTCGCCGTGATCATCGAGGCGATTGCCCCACAAGCAAGCCGTCACTTGAGCCGTGATGAAACGATTAGTTTCTGGCGGGCGCCTTTCATCGTGCGGCGTCACCATGCAAAGTGGAGTGGCGAGATTCTGCGAAGCTGCGGCTCGGACGCGGATGTGATCTGGCTGGTGGAACGACATCAGGATAGCGCGGAACAGTACCGTGACAGCCAGTGTTATGTATTGCTGTCGACCCTGCAAAGAGCCGACGGCGAATGCTGAATCGCGCGCTCACGCAAGGACGACCTGGCTATGGAAACATGGTCGAATTCTGCGCTATAGTTGGATGACGCGCTCACCAGCGGATAGATGAGGATCATATGATGGCACAGCTGACGGTCGCTGTTTTGGGATTGGACCGGCTTGGCGCTTCGATAGCGCTGCGCCTGCGAGCCTACGTTAAAAAAGGCGGTCAGCACCGCTTCGGGCTGATCGGCTATGACAGCCGGGAAGA
This sequence comes from Anaerolineae bacterium, assembly GCA_012270545.1. Lineage (GTDB taxonomy): Bacteria > Chloroflexota > Anaerolineae > Aggregatilineales > Phototrophicaceae > UBA6055. Next base: position 26,366 of record JAAXID010000027.1, read on the forward strand.
CTTTGAAAAACCAGCGCGGAAGCTTAAGGTCTTCGACAAGGTGGAGCGAAAACCGTTCTCCGCCGTCGAATCCGCTGACCTGGTGATTATGAACCTGCCCTACGAAGACCTGCGCGTCGGCTACGAGTTGGTGGCTCCATCATTGCGGGAGGGTGTTGTCATCCTCGACACGGCGGTGATGAAGCAACCATCGCTTAAGTGGGCGGCGGAGTACCTGACCACAGAACATCACGTGATCGGTTTCACGCCCGTTGTCAACGCCGAGTATATGCTGGAGCATCAGCTGAGTCCTGAGCA
>JAAXID010000027.1:26726-36841 GCA_012270545.1 Anaerolineae bacterium
ATTCTGGATGGCAAGCCGCATTTTCTCGATCCCGCCGAACATGACAGTCTGACGACAATCACCGAAGAAATTCCGCAAGTGCTCAGCGTTGCCGCCTACTCAGCCGCCATGAAACACAATGCCTGGGGTGACGCGCAACGCTTGACGAACCCGCCCTTCAATGTACTGACGCGCTACCTGCTGACCCACCATCCCGATGCGCTGCGTGATGAATGGCTGGCCAACAGCGACTCGCTCGTTCGCGCCATCGACGATATTCTGGCGAGCTTGCGCCAGGTGCGTGAGCGCCTCGCAGACGGCGACGAGAGCGCAATAGAAGCATTCTTGATCGACGCATCCGATGACTATCAAGAGTGGATCAACAAGCGCCACAAAGGCGATTGGGGCGAACAATCGTCCGCGCGCCTGCAATATGACACGACAATTGCCGGCACGCTCTTTGGCAGCGCCATCAGCAAGCGTCTATTCGGCGGCAACAAGGACGGCGACAGTTCCAAAATCTAAGAACTGCCTCCAAGCTCGCAATGCCAGCCCTGGACATTCTGCGCGACCATGACAAGCCATGCCTGGAGGCCATGTGGTCGATCCGGAAACGATTGAGTTCATGACGCGCAATGAAGCTGACATGGCTTTCAAGAGACGCGTTAGAACCGTCTTTGATTTCATCAACCCTAGCGATGAGATGCGGATACTGGATCTTCCCTGCGGGCGCGGGTTCTATCTGAACATGTTTCGCCACGTCAGCGAATGTGAACTGGTCGGCGCTGACCTGGACTGGAATGTGCTAAAGACGGCAAAGAAGGTCCTGGATCCACTTCCGAAGATCCACTTAAACCAGGCCAGCATATATGCGATGCCCTATCCGCCTGACTGCTTTGACGCGGTGATCCTGTCCGAAGTGCTGGAACACATCGACGACGATGTCCGCGCTCTCGAGGAAGCGTTTCGCGTCATGAAACCCGGTGGCCTGCTGGCTGTGACAGTACCCAACGCGAACTATCCCTTCTTTTGGGATCCGATCAACAAAGTATTAGAAGGGCTCTTCAATTGGCATATCAAGCGCGGTCCATTGGCGGGGCTTTGGGCCAATCACGTTCGGCTATATACCCCCAGCCAACTGCGCAGCGCGGTGGAAAAGGCGGGTTTCCAAATTGAAGAGGAGCGATCCTTGACCCATCACTGTTTCCCATTTATCCATAACCTGATTTATGGCCTCGGGAAACCGCTGCTCGAGTCCAAAATGCTGCCCGAATCCATGCGCTCTGTTGCCGATCGTCATGACTTCCAGGCAACGGGTGGCATCTTAAATCCTGTCAAGTTGGGCGTCACGCTATTCAATGCATTTGACCGTGGAAATACCGCGGACGAGGGGCCGGATCGGGCGACCGTAAACCTGGCAATTAGGGGTCGCAAGCCTCATGCCTAAAGACCAGGCCGACATGCAGCGCGATCCGCAGATTGGGGACGCCTCCGTCAATATCCGCGCTGCTCATATTGAGGATGCTGGCAATGCATCGGCGGAGTCGCTGGCTGACTCCACTGAAATTGAGCCGGCCGCAGCAAGTGCAGACGGCGAAAACATCTCAGATGCCCGACCGATCGAGCAGCTGACGCTCAGCGAGCTCATCAATCGATGGTTGCACGCACCCGAACCTACCTGGCGCAGGCTCCGAATCGCGCTGACCTCCAGGACCGCCAACAGACTTCAAGCTAGGGCGGCGGCTTCCACTGCCGCGTTGGCGCCGACGGCGCCGATCGAACGCGGAAACAGAGCGATGTCCGCGCTTCGCTCACTGCCGCACGCCCTGCGACAAGTGGATACCATTCAGCTGCTCCTTTATGGAACAGCCATGGTTTGCGCCTTGATTGGCAGCACTATAGTTCGTGGCACCGATGATGTGACGCGCGCCGGGGGCTACTCGCTGAGCGTCGGCGGTCCATATCTTTGGCTGGGGTTTCTGCTTTGGCTCACAGCTGAGTTGGTCGGGAATTGGACGCAGTTGACGAGATATTGGCGGAGGCTTGACCGCAGCGCGCGTCTACGTTGGGCAGCGCGCGTTCTGCCCATTCTGATCTGGATCAACGCCACCCTCACATTGACAGCATCCATGACCGCGCCGCCTGAAAGCGCGACTGATTTGGCGCTGGCGGCAGTCGGTCGGTTGGCGGTTGGAGGCTTACTCTGGATTGTGATCGAATTCGCCTATTGGCAAGCGCGTCCGCGCAGCGTAACGGCGGGAGTTGTATCGCCGCAGATTCTGGATCGACAGCCCGCGAGCGAGCCAATCTCGTCGGAAATCAGTCAACTGCGCAAGCTGATAATCGTACTCGCAGTCCTTTGCAGCCTCTTGGTGTGGGCGAACACCAGCGGCAATCGGATAGAGCCGCCCATCATCCTCGTGTGGCTAGTTAGCGTCGCGCTCTGGGCTTTTGTCTTTGCGCCGCTCCGCTGGAATCTCTTCGATTGGGCCAGCGGCAAAATAGACGCTATTCGCCGGATTCGCTGGCGCGAGCATCGCGGGACGATAATTGCCTTTGCGCTGGTCATGCTGCTGGGCGCCGCATTTCGCTTCAACAAACTTGACGGTTACCCGCCACAAATGTACAGCGATCTGGTGGAGAAAATTCAGGACGCTTACAAGATCCACCATCTCAATGACTATCGCATATTTTTTGCCAATATCGGCGGTCGAGAGCCCCTTCACTTTTACCTTCTGTCCATTCTGGCAAGCCGTCCGGGCATGGAATTCAATCACTATGCGCTCAAGTTAATGTCGGCCATCGAGAGCTTCATCACGCTGCCGATTGTATTCTGGCTGGGCGTTGAGGTCATTGGAAAACATCGCAGACGGTTCGGCTTGCTCTTCGGCACGCTGGTCGCCGCATTGGTGGCCGTCAGCTTCTGGCATGCGGCAATCGGCCGTCAGGGCATGCGAATCAGCCTGGCGCCACTTTTCTCAGCGCTGACCGCCGTCTACCTCGTGCGCGCCTTGCGCCATAATCGCCGCCCGGATTACGTGAAAGCCGGGCTTGCCTTGGGATTTGGCTTGATGGGATATCAAGCGCTTCGTATGTTGCCGCTTGCCGCCGTCGCCGGCGTGGCTGTCACCGTCGTCTTGCAGAGACAGAATTGGCGCGCGCGCCTGGATTATGGCCTGAATTTGGCGGTGCTGGCTTTCGTTTCATTCATGGTCTTCCTGCCACTGTTCCATTATTGGATGGAAGAACCGGAAAACTACATGCGCCGAACAAGCACACGCGTATTTGGAGATCGGCAAAGGACTGACGAGGAACGCGCCGCCTTCCTCACAGAAAGCGTCCCCGTGCTGATGAGCAATGTCAGAAAGACCGCGCTGATGTACCACTTTTATGGAGACAGCGCCTGGGTCAGCGGATTAGGCGACGAGCCGGCAATGGACCCCGTGACCGCCGCCTTCATGTTTCTCGGCGTTTCAGCCTGGCTCGCGCTGATCGTGAAGACGCGTGATCCGGTTGTCGCCTTCGTGCCAATCTATCTCTTGGCGACACTCTTGCCGACGGCGCTTGCGCTATCGTTTCCGATTGAAGTCCCCAGTTTTATCCGAGCCAGTGGCGCGATTCCCCCAAGTTATCTTATCGCTGCGCTGCCCATTGCGGTCTTTTGCCTGCGCCTGTGTAAGAAACTGTCGGGACGAGCGGGCATTGTCCTTGCCGCCGCGTTCGCTGCCGGCATACTGCTGGCGGCCAATCACTACAATACGCGCCTGTACTTCGGAGAATTCACTGACAACTTCCTTCGCGCAGCGCATCCGCAGGCGCAGGCCGGCAAGATTCTGCGAGGATTCGCCGAGAGCGACGGCGCCTATGGCAATGCCTTTGTGCTTACCTCAGCGCACTGGTGGGACATACGCGCGATCGGCATTGAAGCCGGTGTGATGTTCTGGGATAGCGGCGGAGACGTGACCACAGTGCCGCAAATGTTGGAGCGGGGCTTGTGGAGAGAGGCGGCATATCGACTTGATGCCGAGCGCGATTTGCTCTTCTTTTACTCGCGTCAGAATCGGGAAGCGCTGCCCTTGCTCAGCAAGTGGTTTCCGGATGGGCGGCAGCTGGAAATTGGGGTCCAGCCAGCACAGAAATCATTCTATATCTTTCGCGCGCCGGCATTGGGCGCCGCCGGCCTGCGCCGATTCCTCGACGAGAATCGGCAGACATGACAGCAATTCGCGAAGAACGCAGTCTGAACTGGGAAGTCGAAATGCTAGCAAATGAGGAATAAAGCCCTCTCTACATTTCTGCTGGCAGCCATTCTCATCTACGGCGGCGCCTTGCGCTTCGTCGGGCAGAACTGGGACGATTTCTCCCATACACATCCCGACGAACTGTTTCTCACACTGCTCGTCCTGCCGAACATCGGTGGAGACAACTCATTTACAGCGGGCGAATCCCATTTTCCCGAGCAGCAGATTCTCGTCCTGCGCGAGTCGAACGCTGTTCGAAGCCGAGACGACCTCCGCAATTTGCCAACCATACAACTTGGCGTCCTGCACGAATCATTCGCGGCCGAGGCGAGCGAGTGGATTATCAATGAGGATCGCATCCATGTCTTTAACGACTTCCAGACCGCCCAGGACGCCCTGCTTGATCGCCAGGTTGACGTGCTGCTCGTCGAAACTGGCCGCTCGCCGGAAGATGAGGGTGTAATCAGGACGGATTCGATTTCGTCTGTCGATCTTCAGGCATTGCGCTGTCGTCATCTAAATCCGAATTCCAACGGCGTTGGCGGCTACTTCGACGCGCGCTGCTCGCCACTGAATCCGCATAACGCCGGGCATGGATTCTTTGTTTATGGGACGCTTCCCCTGCTACTCGCCCATTACGGCAGTGAATTTGTCCGCGCCGCCACCGATGCTGGTTTGCCCCTCTTCGATTTTCAGGGCGGCCATCTGGTCTGGCGCGGGCTCTCGATGATTTTCGATATGCTCAGCATTCTCGTGATTTACATGCTCGGCGCGCGGATACACAATCGCTGGGTTGGTCTCCTCGCCGCCGTTTTCTATGCCTCCGCGCCGCTGGCTATACAGAAGGCGCACTTCGGGACCGTCAATGCGATCGCCGCGTTCTTCGTCATCCTCGCTCTCTATTTCGCCGTACGCGTCCAGCAGCGCGGGAGACTCTTGCCCTACCTGCTATTCGGGTTGGCATGTGGCCTGGCCGTCGCCAGCCGCATCAACCTTGCACCCCTGGCTGGAATCATCATCGTGTCAGCAGGCATCCAGGCGCTGCCCGCTTTTGACGCCCGCCTGTGCCAACGAGAGCGCAGAGCCATCGTCGCCCGTCATGTCGCCGGCTTGATATTGGCTGGATTTGGTGCCTTCTTGGCTTTCCGCATCTTCAATCCCTACGCCTTTAGCGGACCCGGCTTTTTCGGCCTGTTGCCAAATGAACGCTGGATCGGAAACCTGGCCGAAGTCAGTCGCGGAGTCGGTGGCATCCAGGATTATCCGCCAAATTGGCAGTGGCTGGCGCGCTCGCCATTCGTCTATGTCACCAAGGACCTGCTGTTCTGGGGCATGGGCTTGAGCTTCGGCGCGCTCGGCTGCTTCGGTTGGTTTTGGGCGGCATACCGCACCCTGCGCTATCGACCGGGCGCGAGCGCAAACCTGATTCCGCTCATCTGGATCGGCGGCTACATGCTTTGGATGGGCCGGCTGTGGACGATGACCATGCGCTACTATTTGCCGCTCTACGGCGCGCTGGCAGTCCTGGCGGGCTGGTGCCTCTACGAACTCTATCATAAGTCCAGAATTCACAGGAGCAGCCCGCCGATCACGTCTTGGCTGCTCGGCGCTTTCGGAACGGTCTTTGCCGCGGTCGGCGTCTATCAGATCCTTAATGGCGTATCTGACGCGACGGCGATTAGCGCGCTCGTCAGCGGCATTGTGCTGCTGAGCAGCGCCGTGTTGCCGCCGGTCAATCGCTATCGCCCTGTGATTCTGGGCGTCTTCGCCGTCGGATTCGCGCTGCTGTGGGCGCTGATGCACGGCAATATCTATCGCCATCAGACGACGCTTGTTCAGTCTTCGCGCTATATTTTTGAACGCATACCGGGCGACTTCGCCATAACAATCGAGGGCGCCGACGATAGCGTGCCCTTGATCAATATCGCCGTGGGCGACACGGGCATTCCGCTTCGGGAAATGAGCGGCTCACCCTTTGACCGGGCAACGCTGTATCGCGAAGGTGAACCGACGCGCGTCAGTTTTGTCGCGCCGGCGAGCGGCGAAGTATTGAGCGTATTCGCGCCGCATCTCGCCGACCCCCGGGATGATGAAGGAGCGGAAGAAGTCATCATTCGGGTTTATGCTGCCGACACCGATACCCCACTTGCCGAAGCGACCTTGAGGGCAAACCTCAATCGCGATGAGCATCCTCTCGGCGCATCATACAGCATTCCATTCGCTAAGCCGCTGCACGTGGAAGCGGGCCTCAGCTACGAATTCGAAGTGCTCGCCACAGCGGGCAGCGGCGACGTTTTCGGATCCGGATCAGTCGTGCTCACCGAAGGCACCTGGGACAATCGCGTCACCGGCATCCGAACCTGCGATTTGCCGGAGGGCCTTACGCTGGCGGATGATCCCCCCTCCGGACTGCTGAACTCGCAGGATTGCAAGGGTTCGCAGGCTTTCTATCGCCTCGTCAACGCCCAGGACCAGATCATGTCCTTTCCGGTGGACAACCAGGTCAAATACGATGATATCCTGCGCACCCTCGACATCGGCGATTATCTGACAATCGCCAGCAATCGCTTTTATGATTCAGAAACGCGCAATCTCAAACGCTGGCCATTGACCACGCTCTATTATAAAAAGCTGTTCGCCGGCGAGCTCGGCTACGACCTGGAACGGGTATTCGCTGAAAGTTTCGAGCTCGGTCCCTTGCGCGTGTCCGACCAGCACCTGCCCATCTACGACTCGCCCGCCTGGCTGAACGAGCTGGAAGCCGACGAAGCCTTTCACGTCTATGATCATCCAGCCGTGTTCATCTTTCGAAAATCGCCGGATTATTCGCGCGGAAAGGTAGAAGTCGCGCTCTCCCAAGTCTCGCTCAAACAGGCGCACGAATTGTACGATAGTGAAGAGAGCGCCCAGCTCCTTGGCGTCTTCTACTGGAATTCCGTCGAAGCTGATCCGCTTCCTACGGCCTTGACCTTCCCGCCCGAGGACTACGAACGGCAGTCTTCAGGCGGCACCTGGTCCGAGCGCTTCTTCAGCGGCAGCATCATCAACAGGAATCAGTTGGCAGGGGCGCTCGTCTGGTACGCGACGATATTCGTCTTCGGCGCGCTTGCCTTTCCCCTGGTGTTCGCTCTGTTTCCCAGGATGGCCGATGGCGGATATAGCGTCTGCAAACTGGTGGGCATGCTGCTGGTAGCCTGGTTCGCCTGGGCCGTCTCCAGTTTGAAGATTCCCATCTGGTCTCAAGGGGGAATACTATTCTCGCTGGCCCTGCTCACCACGTTGAGCGCCTACCTCGGTTACCGCAGTCGTTCTCGCCTCGCAGCGTTCATGCGCCAACATTGGCGGCGGCTCGCTTGGATTGAGCTGATCAGCATCAGCGCCTTTGCCGTGATGATCCTGGTGCGCTTGACTAATCCTGACCTCTGGCACCCTTACAAGGGCGGCGAAAAACCGATGGACTTCGCCTATCTAAACGGCGTCTTACGCAGCACCACCTTCCCGCCCATTGATCCCTGGTTTGCCGGCGGTTTCATCAACTATTATTATTTCGGGTATGTTCTGCTGGGCGCGCCCACACTCTTGCTTGGGATGATTCTCCCCTTCGCCTACAATCTCATGATTCCGACCCTCTTCAGTTTGACTGGCCTGGGCGCTTTCGCCGTCGCCTTCAACATCTTGTCGCATTGGCGCGAGGTTCATAGTCGCTCAGCAAAATCTCAGCTTTCGGCAAGGCGCAAGCTCGGCAACCCTTGGGTCGCTGGGCTTATGGCGCTGCTACTCTGCGTCGTCCTTGGCAACCTCGATACGGTACGCGTCTTGGGTAACGGCATCGCTAGCCTGGGCGGCTACCAAAAGCCCTTGGGATTAGAAGAATTCTTGGCAAACGAATACCTTACGGAGCACGGCATTGAAGCGCCGGCGGACGCGCGCGCCGAGATCGCTGAAAGAGCCAGAGCTTGGCACCCGTGGGACCGTGTACGTTACGAGTTCGACAGCTCGGCCTCCCTCGTCGGCGGACTGGTACGTGGCGTCGGCCGAGCGCTTCAAGGCGAGCCACTGCCAATCAGCAGTGATCGCTGGTATTGGGGTCCTTCTCGCGTCTTGGCGGAGACGCCGGGCGTCCGTGGTGGCGCTATCACGGAAATGCCGTCCTTCACATTTATTTATGGCGATCTCCACGCCCACATGATCAGCATGCCCCTGATTCTTTTGACGATTCTGTTCCTGTTTAATGAACTGGCGCAATCGGGAAGCGAGCAGCGCGCCACCCTTGAACGCTTTCTCGCGCTGGCGCTGGGGGCGCTGACCGTCGGCGTTCTGCAAGCGACCAATACATGGGATTGGCCCACGATGACCCTCTTCGCCATCGTCGGACTGGGATACGCCTGGTGGCTGCGCTGGGGTTCAACTTTCCAGCCGTTAACCGATCAGCGATTCTACGCTGGACTCGTTGGCCTCCTCATGTTGGCGGCCGCGCTCGTCACACTCTTGATCCCTTCAACCCATGCGAGCTTCAATGGAATTACGTCTCCGCTGACGAGCATCGCAGTTGCAGTTCGCATACTTCTCTTGGGGGGCGCAGCGCTAATCCTCTTGTTCGTCGCCGTCAGATTCTGGTTGGTGCGCGCGTCCGCGCTTGAATTAGTGGGGCGCGTCGGCGGCTTCCTTCTGCTAAACCTCGCCTTTGCCCTGCCCTACACTTCTTGGTACGCCACTACTTATAACAGCGTCCGACTCTGGGATGGTGGCAAGACCCCGCTCTGGGCCTATTTCGATATTCACGGGCTGTTTCTTTTCTTGATCGTGTCGCTCTTGCTTTGGGACACGGCGAAATGGCTGCGCGCCACGCGGGTCAGCGCGCTCATCGAAAACCAGGCACTTGTGAAATCCGCGGCCGGCACTGGCTTGATCCTGTGTCTGCTATCGGTCGTCATGGCTACGGCCGGCTACCAGGTCGCCCTGATCGTCTTGCCATTGGTCCTTTGGATCGCCCTTCTATTCTTCCGCCCGCGCCAGTCCGTCGCCATGCGCTTTACACTTGTACTCATTGGTCTGGCGCTGTCACTGACGCTAGGCGTCGAAATCATCGTCATCGGCGGCGATATCGGTCGGCAGAACACGGTGTTCAAATTTTACATGCAGGTTTGGCTTCTGCTGAGCACCGCCGGCGGGGTCGCCTTCGCTTGCCTGCTGCGCGCATCCGGGGCTTTCAGCAAGGCCCTGCGTATCATTTGGTACACGGCATGCGGCCTCCTGGTTTTCATCGCCGCCCTGTTCCCGATTATGGGAACGCGGGGACGCTCATTCGATCGCATGGCGCCAGAGCTGCCGTTAACCTTGGACGGTATGGCATACATGACCGCGTCTCGACATTATGAGAGCGCGCCAGACTCGGGCAAAAGCGCCTGGATAGACCTCTCTGTGGATCATCAGTTGATCCGATGGCTGCAGGAAAACGTCAGCGGCTCGCCAGTTATAATTGAAGGTCGGCGGCGGCCGAGCGAGTATCAGTGGAACGGGCGCATTTCCATCATGACCGGTCTGCCATCGGTGCTCGGCTGGAACTTCCATCAGCGGCAGCAACGGACTTATCATCCGATGCCGCGTTGGGTCGACCAGCGCGAGAAGAACATTCAGCAGTTTTACAACACCGCCGATATTGACATCGCCGTCGACATCATCCAGCACTTCGATATCAAATACATCATCAGAAGCGGGTTGGAAGAGGTGCACACAACAGGCGAGGGTCTGGCGAAATTCGACCGCATGGTTGACGCTGGGCTGCTCGACATCGCCTTTGTCACCGAGGGTGGCATGATCTACGAAGTGAATGAGGACGCCGTTTTCAATTATCTAGTGGAGCGCGCCCGATGACGCTGCTGCTGGATTGGCTGT
>JAAXID010000047.1 GCA_012270545.1 Anaerolineae bacterium
GAAAGGCGTCCAGATGCGGGCTGCGCGAGCCGCTGCCGTAGTCATCGGCCACCACATAATAGATATCGTCCTGATTCTCGGACATCCGCTCGACATATTCGTCCAAGGTATGAAACTTGCTGGGGTCATCGTCATGCGTCGTCTGGAAGAACATAAGCGGCTCCAGATCGCCCCGCTCCACGTTCTCCACCACCAGCCCCTGCTTCAGATAAGCGCCGAACTCCTGAAAGATCGTCAGGTACTTGTCGCGGTCGTTCTTCGCCATCCGCTTCAGCTCGGATAGCACCCGCCGCGTGATCGTCTTCTTCAAGCTCGCCATCACTCGCGTCGCCTGAATGCTCTCCCGCGTAACGCTAAGCGGCAGGTCCTCGCTATCGACCACGCCTTGCACGAAGCTCAGATACTCCGGCAGCAAATCGCGATTGTACTCTTCAATGAGCACCTTGCGCGCATACAGCTTCAAGCCCGGCTCGGCACGCGGACTGAACATGTTCCGCCCTCCGCTCCCCGGCAGGAAAAGCAGCGCATAAAACTGCATGGGCACATCGGCGCGCATGTGGATATGATGGCTCGCGCCGGCGAAATTCATCGTCAGCATCTTGTAGAAGCTGTCATATTCTTCGTCTTCCACTTCAGACGGTCCCCGTCGCCAGATCGCCTGCTGCTTGTTGGTCGGCTCTTCGTCATCGCCCACGTAAATCGGGAAGGCGACATAATCCGAATGCCGCCGGATGATGTCCTTGATGCGGAAGCTGCGCGTAAACTCCAGCTCGTCATCCTTGAGGTGAATCACCACCTCGGTGCCGCGCAGGTCTTTGTCAGTCGTCTCCAGCGTGTAATTCGTGCCGCCGGTCGCCGACCATTTGACCGCCTCGTCCGCGGGCCGAAAGGAGCGCGAAATCACATCCACCTGCTTCGCCACCATGAAAGCCGAGTAGAAGCCAACGCCGAATTGCCCGATGATTGCAGCGGCATCATCCGGCTTGTCCGCCATCGCCTCCATGAAAGCCTTCGCGCCCGATTTCGCGATCGTGCCCAGCCCGGCGATGATCTCGTCGCGATTCATGCCGATGCCGCTGTCGCTGACCGTCAGCGTCTTCGCCTCTTCATCCAGCTCAATGTGTATCGCCAAATCGGCTTGCGCATCCAGCACATCGTCATTGGTCAGCTGCTCAAACTGCAGCCGATTCAGCGCATCCGACGCGTTTGAAATCAACTCGCGCAGGAAGATCTCCTTCTCGGTGTACAGTGAGTGAATCAGGATATTCAGCAGCTGCTGCGTTTCCGCCTGAAAACTGAATTGTTCGCTCATGGTCCTTCCCGCAATACTTCAGCCCGCCGCCCCCGACATAGACGCGGCGCAACATCGTTAAACAATCGCCCTTGTTTTATCACAGCTCCGCAAGATGTAAATGAAGACCTTGCGCGCCCTAACCAGTCAGCCAAGGTTCGCCAAAGATTAGAAAGGATCCCATCGTCCCTCGCAGAAGACATGCGGCGTCAGCGTCGGATAGAGCGCTAGCAGGTGTATCAGGATCGATCGCATCCGCCCATTCTATCCCGAAGCCACAGACAAAAGCAGCTTAGCCAATATGAGCGAAACTGCTATACTCCACGCTATTGTGCCGAGAGCCAGCCGGAGTAATAAGCCAATGAAAGCCGTCCAAATCATCGCCCGCGGAAAGACCGCCTTCGTCGAAGCGCCCAAGCCGAGCCTGCAGCCGGGCACCGCTATCATCAAAACCCTGCGTCTGTCCCTCTGCGGCAGCGATGTCCGTCATATCCATTACCTGCCCGCTGACCGTTATCCCTCGCCAGTCGGGGAAACGGGCCACGAAATGGTCGGCATCGTCGAAGCCATCGATCCCGCCAACGGCAGCGTCAAAGCGGGTGATACCGTGCTCTGCCTCGCGCCCGATCACCGCGCCATGCAGGAATACTACCGTGCCCCCATCGACCGCCTGCTGCCTTTCGCCCCCGGCACCCCGCTCGAGCAGGCCGTCCAGGCGCAGCAATTCGGCACCGTGCTCTTCGCCGCCAAATCGCTGCCCGACCTGCGCGGCAAGACGGTTGCCGTCATCGGTCAGGGATCGGCGGGCCTCTGGTTCAACTTCGCCCTGCAGCGGCGCCAGGCCGCCAAGATCATCGCCATCGACCGCAAAGCTTACCGCCTCGCCTACAGCAAACGCTTCGGCGCCACCGACACCCTTCACAACGCCGATATCGCAACCGCCGACGGCCTGCGCGCGCTCAACGGCGGAGACCTGCCCGATGTCGTGATCGAAGCGGCCGGCGAAGAAGCGTCGATCCGCCTCGCCATCGAGATCGTCCGCGACAACGGCTTCATCCTCTACTTCGGCGTCCCCCGCTTCGAGACGATGGACTTCCCCATCTTCGATTACTTCTGGAAGTCGCTCACCACCCGCTCCAATGTCGGCACCATCAACGAGCCGAATCACGCCAGCACCCGCCAGGCCCTCCAGTGGATCAGCGATGGGACAGTCCCCGTCGCTGACATGATCACGCATACCTTCAAGTTCGAGGATGTCTTCGAAGCCTACGAGCTGCATCGCATCCAAGACGAAGGCGCGGTCAAGATCGTGATTGACATGGAAGGGTGATGGGCATGGCTGCGCCGGATAAAGTCTATGAACTTGTTGAAAAATTCGAAAATCGCAAGCCAGCCAATGAAACAGAATTGCGCCAACAATTCGTTGACAAGCTGTTCTCCGCATTAGGTTGGGATATTACCGATGGCGCGCAAGTCGGCTTGGAAGTCCGCGTCTATGTGGATGAAGGTGGCGAGATAAAACCCAAACGCCCCGATTATGGTTTCCGCATCGGCAGGACAACACAGTTCTTCGTCGAGACAAAACCACCGCATGTGAATCTAAGAACTGACAGCACTCCCGCCTATCAACTTCGTCGTTATGGCTGGTCAGGCAACCTACTCGTCAGCGTATTGACCGATTTCCAGGAATTCTGCGTATACGATTGCCGCATTCAGCCCAAAAGAAGCGACCCCGCTGATATCGCACGCCTGCGCTATTGGACCTTCCAGCAATATGTCGATATTTGGGGCGACTTCGAGTCGCTATTCAGCTTTGAAGCCGTAGCCGACGGCGCGCTGCGCAACTGGCTCGAAGACGAGAGAACACGCGGCGCGACCAGCGTCGACCAAGCCTTCCTGCGCGAGATGGAAAGCTGGCGTGAACTGCTCGCGAAAGACATGGCTCTGCACAATCGCCGCCTCCGCCAGCGCGAGCTCAACCTGCTGGTCCAACGCACCATCGACCGCATCATCTTCCTACGCATCGCCGAAGACCGCAACATCGAAAGTTACGGTCGCCTGCAGCGCGCTGCTAGCGAAGGCAAGCAAGTCTACCAAGAACTGAAGACCCTCTTCCACGAGGCCGACGACAAATACAACTCCGGCCTGTTCCACTTTGGCAGAGAGCAGCGCGGCAGCGATCCCGACCGTCAATCGCTGCACATCCGCCTCTCCAACGAAACACTGCGAGACATCATCAACAGCCTCTATTATCCCAACAGTCCCTACGAGTTTTCCGTCTTGCCCGCCGATATCCTCGGCCAAGTCTACGAGCGCTTTCTCGGCAAAGTGATCGAACTCAGCAGCACAGGTGCAGCGCGGGTTGAAGACAAACCCGAAGTCCGCAAAGCCGGCGGCGTCTACTACACGCCCAGCTACATCGTCGACTACATCGTCGAGAACACAGTCGGAAAACTGCTGGAAGGGCTGAACCCTGACCAAGCGGCTGAATTGCGCATCCTCGATCCCGCCTGCGGCAGCGGCTCCTTCCTCGTCGGCGCCTATCAATATCTGCTGGACTGGCACCTGGATTATTACCGCGCGCAGCCGACGCAGTATCGCAACCGCCGCCGCGAAACCAGCGAAGGCATGATCCTCACCACCGCCGAAAAGCGCCGCATCCTGACCGACAACATCTACGGCGTCGACCTCGACCAAAACGCGGTGGAGGTGACTAAGCTCTCGCTGCTGCTGAAGATGCTGGAAAACGAGAACGACGCCAGCGGGCGGCAGACCCTCATGTTCGCGGCCGGCGGACGCATCCTGCCCGACCTGAGCGGCAACATCAAATGGGGCAATTCCCTCATCGGCAGCGATTTCTACAGTGGCAAACAGATGGATATGTTTACTGACGAAGAGTTGTATAAGGTCAAGCCCTTCGATTGGGAGAGCCGCGAACAGGGCTTCGGCGATATCGTGGCGGCAGGCGGCTTCGACGCGGTGATTGGCAATCCACCTTATGTGCGCATTCAGACGATGAGAGAGACCGCTCCCGAAACTGTGTCTTACTACAAGAAGAATTACATTTCAGCGTCCAAAGGCAATTACGACATTTATGTGGTTTTCGCCGAGAGAGGTTTGCAGTTGCTCAATACGCAAGGCTTGCTGGGTTTCATTCTCCCACACAAGTTCTTTAATGCGAAATATGGTGAGCCGTTAAGAGGCTTAATTGCAAAGGGTCAGCATCTCACGCAGGTTGTGCATTTTGGTGCGGAGCAAGTGTTCGCTGGTGCGACAACGTATACGTGTCTGTTATTTCTTCACCAATCCGGACAATTTGAATTTGAATATGTTAAGGCCCATGATTTAGAGGCTTGGGTCGCGACAAAGGCTGGCGTTGCTGGAACGATTCCATCTATTCGGGCGTCAAGCGACGAATGGAACTTTGTAGTTGGAAGGGGAGCAGATCTTTTCTACCGTTTCGCTGATCGTTATCCGAAACTCGGCGATTTAACCAATATTTTCGTCGGATTACAAACAAGTGCAGATAAAGTCTACATAATGAATCTAGTTGAGGAAACGGAAGAAAATATTGTGCTACGGTCACAGACAGTAAATGCGACGTGTAGATTTGAAAAAGACTTGCTTCATCCAGTAGTAAGTGGCACAGATGTAAACAGATATGCTATCTCGAAGACTCGTCAGTATATTTTGTTTCCCTATTATGTAATTGATGAGAAAGCGACATTGATACCATTTGACGAATTAAATGACAGATTCCCTCTTACGGCGGATTACCTGTTGAAGAATCGAGAATTACTTGAGAATCGGGAAAGCGGAAAATTCAAAGATAACTCCTGGTATAGGTTTGGGCGGAGCCAGAACCTAGGAATTCAAGAAAGAATAAAACTATGTATTCCACGCCTTCTTGAAAGTCTTTATATGAGTTTCGATGAATACGGTGAGTATTTTCTTGATAATGTAGATGTTTGTGGAGTAACAATAAAGCCAGGTCATTTACAATACAGCAATTTGTTTTTTCTGGGTTTATTGAACTCTGCACTTTTGAAATGGTATTTTCCGTTTGTAAGTGCGCCATTTCGCGGCAACTGGTTGTCAGCCAACCGACAGTTCTTGTCTCGACTCCCCATCCGCACAATCGACTTCGACGACCCAGCCGATGTCGCCCGCCACGACAAAATGGTGTCCCTCGTCAACACCATGCTCGACCTGCACAAGCAACTTCACAATCTCGCCGGTCCCCACCGCGACATCATCCAAGCCCAAATAGAGGCGGCAGATCGGGCGATTGACGCGCTGGTCTATGAGTTGTATGGGCTGAGCGAGGCGGAGATTGCGCTTGTCGAGGGTGGGTGATTCGCCACAAAGGTACTGAGGCGCTTAGTCCTTCTGGAATCCCATAGACGGCTTATAGGGCACTTCAAGGTGTTGGATGATGGCGAGCAGCATTTCGCGGTTCTCCATGATTAACTCGCGGTTTTCCGCCACGACTTCAGTCAAACCCAGCACCGCGCTTTCGAAACCATCCACTTTGTCCATCAGACGGTTCTGCGCGCCGCGCAGGCTGCCATATTCTTTCTCGATCCGTTCCAGTCGAACGTCCAAGGTCGTCATGTATTCACAACCTCTGTCTTAGTGATGACTCCGCGCATGACCATCAGTATACAAGATAATTCGACTATGGTAAACTGCGGCCCATGAACCTCATCGACTACGCCAGCATCCTCATCCGCCGCGGCTGGATCATGCTGCTGCTCGCCATCATCACCGCCGCCGGCGCCTTCGCCTTCAGCAAAACCATGGATCCGGTATACCGCGCCACCCAGAAGGTGCTCATCGTGCCCAGCCGCAGCGACTTCGGCTTAACCCAGGCCGCCAAGCAGACCCTCAACAGCCATGTGGCTTACCTCAACAGCTCGCTACGGGCCGCCGAAGTCATCGACCGCCTGCAAATGGACATGAGGCCCGAGCAGCTGCGCGCCGATGTCCGCATCGCGCCCGATCTCGACAGCCTGATCATCCAGATCGACGCCGAGCACAAAAACCCGGCCCAAGCCGAAAGCATCGTCGCCGCTTGGGCTGAGCTGCTCGTCATCTATCGCAATGATGAAAACCAGCAAGGCCGCCGCGAAGATCGCATTGTCGCCCGCCTGCAAGACCGCCCCGTCACCACCCTCGCCCGCCCCAATCTGCGCATCAATACGCTGGTCGGCTTCATCGCCGGTTTCTTCGTCGGCGGGGTCGTCGTCTTCGTGCTGGAATACCTCGAGAGCGCCATCGTCCGCCGCCGCGAAGACCTCGAAGCCATCGGCGGAATGCCTGTGCTCGCTGCCGTGCCGCCATCGGATTAGCCTTCCCGCCCGGAGCAACAATGAATATGTCTGCCCCCCCCCCCGACTGAAATTAATGCTAAATCCAGTTTAGACGCCAGTCACCAGAACACTCTCTACTATGGCGACTGCCTCACCATCATGCGGGAGAAGATGTCGCCCCAAAGCGTCGACCTCGTCTACCTCGATCCCCCGTTCAATTCCAAGCGTGATTACAACAGCATCTACAAAGACCACACGGGGCGCCCCTTGCCCGATCAGGTCGAAGCCTACACCGACACCTGGTTCCTCGATAACGAGCGGATGCGGACGATCAAAGCGCTGCCCAAGCTGCTGCGCGAGCACGGCGTCGGCGGGCATGAAGCCGATTTTCTGGCCGGCTTCATCAGCGGGCTGGTCAACGTCCAGGCGGATATGGCGGCGTATTTGGCATACATGACTGAGCGGCTACTGTGGATTAAGTGGACGATGAAGCCAACAGCGTCGATATATCTACACTGCGACCCGACAGCAAGCCATTACTTGAAAGTGGTGTTGGATGTGGTGTTTGGGCGGAAGAATTTTCGGAATGAGATTGTGTGGGAGCGAATAAACTCAAAGGGTAATACATACATCAATCTAGCAAACAATCACGATGTAATTCTCCGCTACTCTAAATCCTCAAAGGCAACTTGGAATCCGCAATATAGGCCATATTCGCAAGAACAGATTGAACGGCTATACAAATATATTGAAGAGGGTACGGGGAAGCGATACAAATTAGGAGACTTAACGAACCCCAATAGAAATCGCCCTAATCTAACATACGAATTCCTTGGGATAACTCGCGTTTGGCGTTGGTCAAAAGAGCGAATGCAAAAGGCATATGAAGAAGGCATTGTAATTCAGAGGAAACCTGGCAATGTTCCTGTACAAAAGAACTACTTAGAGGATGCAAAAGGTAATCCCCTGAGTGACGTTTGGACAGATATAAATTCCTTAAGATCGAGTTCAAAAGAACGTCTTGATTACGCCACGCAAAAACCAGTCGCTCTGCTCGACCGCATCATCCGCGCTAGCAGCAACCCCGGCGATGTCGTTTTCGACCCCTTCTGCGGCTGCGCGACAACCATCGAAGCCGCCAGCAACCTCGGCCGCAACTGGATCGGCATCGACATCACCATCCACGCCATCCGCCGTGTAGCACGCCGCCGCTTGGGCGAGCGCCTGCACCTCATCGACGGCGAGGATTATGTCATCGACGGCGTGCCGAAAAACTGGGAAGGCGCGTTTGAGCTGTGGAAGCAGGACCCCTACCAATTCCAAAAATGGTGCGTCGAGCTGGTAGAGGGATTCGTGAACGTCAAGAAAACGGCGGACGATGGCATTGACGGGCGCATCTATTTCGACATGCCGGGCGTCAAGGTCTTTCAGAGCATGGCGCTGGAGGTCAAAGGCGGGCAGAATGTCGGTCCTGCCGATGTGGGTTACCTGAACAGCGTATTGCAATATGAAAATGTGCAGCTGGCGGGGCTGATTACGCTCCATCAACCGGGCAATCAGCAAACCAAAAACTTCAAGCAGAAAATGGCGTTGGCCGGCGACTTGGAGATTGCGGGCAGATTGTACCCGCGCATGCAAATGCTGACGGTGGACGAAATCCTAAATGGCGCGAAGTTCAATATGCCCAGCCCAGCCGGGCGGACGGGCACGGGTTATGAGCGCGATCTGTTTAACCCGCCGCAAAAGCTGTAGCTTTCAATCGGACTCGGCCAAAATATCTGCCAACACCCCGCTGTCGATATTCCCGCCCGATACCACGCAGACGACCTTCCCGCCGCCCGCCAGGCCAGCCAGCGCCGCCGCCACGGGCGCCGCCCCCGCGCCCTCGGCGATGACCCGCCCCCGCTCGGCCAGCAGCCGAATCGCCGCCCGCGTCTCGTCCAGCGACACCACCAGCGAGCCATCCAGGAGTTCCCGCGCCAGCGGCCAGATCTCCGGCAGCACGCTCTTCCCGCCGATGCCATCGACGAAGCTCGGCTCATAGTCGACCTCGACCGGTTCACCCGCCCGCAGCGAAGCGGCCAGCGGCGCCGCCGTTTCCACCTCAACCGCGTATATGCGCGTCTCCGGCTTCAACGCTCGCAGCGCCGAGGCGATGCCACAGCTCAGCCCACCCCCGCCATACGGGATCGCCACCGCATCGACATTCGGCAGGTCCTCCAGGATCTCCAGCCCAATCGTGCCATTGCCCGCCATGACGTCGGCATTGTTCACCGGGTGGATAAACAGCCCGTCCAGCCCCTCGTACTCGCCGGTGACGATCACAGCCCACCAGCGCTCGAAGGGGACCTTGATGACACGCGCGCCCAAGCGCTCAATTGCCGCCAGTTTCGTCGCCGGCGCATGATCGGGCACGACCACGCTGCAAGGCAGGCCCAGCCGCCGCGCATTCCAGGCGACGCCTTGCGCCATATTGCCCGCGCTCGCCGTGTAAACGCCCTTCGCCAGCGCCTCCCGCCCCGCCCGAGCCAGCGCATTACCCGCCCCGCGCAGCTTGAAGGAGCCGATTGGCTGCAAGTTCTCCAACTTGAGGCTGATCTCGGCCCGCTCGTCATCGACCGGCAGACGCATCAGCGGCGTCCGCACTGCGGCATCGGCGAGGCGCAGCCGTTCCGCGGCCGTCTGAATCGCTTCGAGGGGAATCACTTAGTCAGCTTGCGCATACTGCGCCAGGTAATCCGGATCGACATCGACGCCGAGTCCCGGCGCCTTCGGCACCCCCACTCGACCGTCTTCAAGGGCGAACTTCGGATGCGTGAGATTTTCGCGCAGCGCGCTCTCCGAACGGTCCATCTCCAGCATTGCCTCGGGCATCCGCAGCCTTCCCGGCACAATATCCAAGGCGCTCACCAGATGCAAGCCCGCGGCGAAAGCGATCCCCGTGCCCCAGCTATGCGGGATAACATTCGTCTGGAAGGCGTAAGCCAGCGCCGCGATCCGCTTCGTTTCGGTCAAGCCGCCAGCGCCGCAGATATCCGGCTGCGCGATATCGACGCAGCGGTTGCTCAGCAAATGTCGGAAGCCGGCCAGCAGATATTCGCATTCTCCGCCCGCGATCGGAATCGACGCCCGCTGACGCAGCTCGCGGTAGCCCTCGTAGTCTTCAGGCGAAAGCGGCTCCTCGAAGAAACTGATATCCAGCTCCTCAATCCGCCGCACGAAACTCAGCGCCTCGCTGAGCGAATAAGCGTGGTTGGCATCCACCATCAACTGCAAATCATCGCCGATCGCCTGCCGTACTGCCCGCACGTGCTTGACGTCGGTCTCCAAGCCCAGCCCAACTTTCATCTTCAAGGCGCGGAAGCCCTGCGAAGCATAGCGCTGCGCCTCATCAACCAGCTTGCCGGTCAAATCACCTGTCTCGATGAAGTACATGCCGGTCGCGTAGACCTTGACCCGCTCCCGCCGCCGACCGCCCAGCAGCGTCGACACCGGCTGCCCCAGCAGCTTGCCGCGCAAATCCCACAAGGCGATGTCGATGGCGCTGATCGCCGCCACCAGCACGCCGCGCCGCGCATAATCCAGGGCGCGCAAATGCATCTTGTTCCAGACCCGCTCGACCTGCAGCGGATCCTCTCCCAGCACAAGCGGCGTCAAGAAATCGACGCCGGCCTTGACGACGGTCGCGGGACCATAGCCTTCACCCCAGCCATAACTGCCGTCAGCGGCGACAACCTTGACCATACATATCTGCCGCGAGCGGAATTCAAACTGAGAGAAATAGAAGGGCGTATCGAGCGCCTGCTCGACCACATAAGTTTCGATTCGTTCGATCTTCATTCGCCTGCGCTTTAACTTCGGCAACCAATTCGCTATAGTCTAGCCGATTCTTCGCGATTTCGCGCGCGGCATATATCGAGACGGACGCAGTGTACTGACACGTGACCCAACACATATCATTCACCATAGACGACACTGTCAGCCGCATTCTCGCTCAACTGACTGACGGATTGCGATCCGTCCTGCGCGAAGAACTCGTCGGCGTTTATCTCTACGGCTCGCTGATCAGCGGCGATTTCGATCCCGACATCAGTGATATCGATCTCGTTGTCGTCATGACCACAGCACTTGATTCGATCAAGTTCAACGCGCTGCACAGGTTGCACCAAAGCGTCGTCGAGCGACATCCGGACTGGTACGACCGGCTCGAATTGGCCTACATCTCAGGGGCGGGGCTGCGCGCATTCCGCCACCAGACCAGCACAATCGGCATCATCAGCCCGGGCGAGCCTTTTCATCTGATTCAAGCCGGGCATGATTGGCTGATCAGTTGGTACGCCCTACGCAAAGACGGCCTTGCGCTTGTGGGTCCGCCGATACAATCCCTCATTGATGACATCCCGACACATGTATACTTGCAAGCTGTCAGCGAGCACATTTGCCGCTATCGCGATTCTGTCAAGAAGCCGCACAACAAATCCGCGCTCTCCTACATTGTTTTGACGGTCGCCCGCGGTGCGTACACGCTTAGCCATCGACGAGCGACCTCAAAGATCAAGGCGGCTGTTTGGG
Source organism: Anaerolineae bacterium (assembly GCA_012270545.1). Taxonomy (GTDB): domain Bacteria; phylum Chloroflexota; class Anaerolineae; order Aggregatilineales; family Phototrophicaceae; genus UBA6055. The sequence goes on from JAAXID010000047.1 coordinate 11,176, forward strand.
CAAAACAGCTTTATCCGCAATGGGCTGCGCTTGTCGAGAGCGCCTTGCGCTGGCGAGCTAATCCGCATTGCGACCTTCGCACAGCGGAGCAGATCCGCCCCGAAGTAGCAGATTTCGTCAATGATATGCTGTCAAGACTTTCGCTGTTGGATTTCAGCCCCGCGGAGCGCGATCGATCATGAAACGAAGTCACGCGCTAACAGGAATATAAGGGCAGCTATTAGCCGGCTTGCGCTTGTAAAACCAAAACCGCATAATCAGAAATGATTGAGGCATTGCGCAGAATAGCTGCGAACAGCAGTTTCCCGCATGACGGCCAGCCGCTGCCCGTCGTGCTGACAGCTGCTGCAAGCCGCAACCGAGGTTACTCAGAAGCATGCCCAAACTAGGACTTCAAACGCGAATCCTATTGCAGTTAGCTCCCGTCCTCGCCTGCCTCACCGCCTGCAACCTCGTGGCGCCTACTCCATTGTCTACGCCCGTGCCAACGCCTGCGATTCCCCAGGTACAGATACTCTTTCCAGCGCACAATCAGCAAGTGGTCGAGGGCGTCATCTTTGATATCGACATTCACGCCTCGGATCCAGCCGCCGGCGTCCAGCGCGTCGAGCTCTATGTGGACGAGCAACTGCAGCAGACGAGCGAGAGCGAAATCGGGGACCTGCGCGACTATCGCGTTACCATGAACTGGTTCGCCAAAGAGACTGGCTGGCACAAGTTTGCCGTGGTCGCCTATCGCGCTGATGGCACAGCCAGCCACCCGCACATCATCGCGCTGCAAGTCGTTCCGCCGGCCTAGATCCCCAGCGAAGCAAATTGGTCAATAGTTGAGACTGCGCTACAATTAAGTATTGCTTTGAGAATGATCGCCACCCCGGCCACAGCGATGGATATCGAACTGCGGAACATACACAAGCGATTTGGACCCATCCACGCCAATAACGACATTAACGTCCGTTTCAGCCATGGCCGGATCGTCGGCATTCTGGGCGAAAATGGCGCCGGCAAATCCACCTTGATGAAGATTCTCTCGGGATTTCAGCCGGCCGATCAAGGCGAAATCCTGATCGATGACCAGATCATCGATTACACCGGTCCGACCGCCGCCATCGCCAACGGCATCGGCATGCTGCAGCAGGACCCCCTCGATGTCGGCGCCTTCACTGTATTGGAAAACTTCATCTATGGTGGCGCCGAGGGCTTTACGTTGCAGCGCGCCCAGGCCGAAGCGCAGTTGAGCGAGTTAAGCGCGCGTTTCGGCTTTGAGCTGGATCCGCATCAGCCGATCGACAACCTCTTGATCGCGCAGCGGCAGCAATTAGAAATCATCCGTCTGTTAGCGCTGGGCGTCGAGACACTGATTCTTGATGAACCGACCACCGGGATATCGGCCGAGCAGAAGGACATCCTCTTTGACGCGCTGCGTAAGCTGGCGCAGGCCGAAGGCATGATCATTTTGCTGGTTTCGCACAAGCTCGAAGATGTGATCGACCTCTGTGATGAAGTGGTCGTGCTGCGCGCCGGACTCATGGTTGGCGAAATGGAGATGCCGGTCAGCGACAAGAATCTGACCAGCGCCGTCATTGCTGAGACCAAACAGCAACTGGTCACCATGATGTTCGGCGAAGAGCTGGAAGCGCAGAGCCGTCCCCAGTACGAGATTGGCGCGCCCGTCTTCATCGCCGAGGAGCTCGTCGTGCATGACCTGCGCCTCGATATGCAGCCGATTTCGCTGACCGTCCACGCCGGCGAGGTGATTGGGCTGGCCGGTCTGGGGGGCAGCGGCCAGGAGCTGTTCATGCGCGCCTGCGCCCGCCTCCAGCGCATCAACAGCGGTTCGCTGCATTTCGATGGCGACAACATCACCAACGCCAGTTATCGTCAGCTGTTTCGGCGCGGCTGCGTCTTCGGCGCGGAGGGCCGGCTGGAAGAAGGCTTGATCGCCGGTTTGACATTAACCGAACACACGGCGCTGGTGGCCGACGACAAGCTGCAAATTGACTGGAAATCAGTCGCAGGGCGCACGGTCGCGCGCATCGACCATTACCGCATCAAGGGACGCGCCGCCGATACTATCGAGCAGCTTTCCGGTGGCAATCAGCAGCGCGTGCTCATCGGCCTGCTGCCAGATAATCCCAAGCTGCTCATCCTGGAACAGCCGACGCGGGGCTTGGATGTCGATTCGGCGCGCTGGATCTGGACGCAGCTGTTGGAGCGCTGTGGGCGGGGCGCAGCCATTATTTTCAATTCTTCCGACCTGGAAGAGCTGGTCACCTTCAGCGACCGCATCTTTGTGTTTTACGCCGGGCGCGTGCATGAGCTGCCGGATGTGGAGCGCACCAGCATCGATGAGCTGGGGCATCTGATTGGCGGGAGTTTTTGAGGGGGAGGCTTGGCACCATGTTTGGCGCCGCTATCATCGTTTCGTGAGAAGGTGATAGGGGCGCGAGTGTGGCAACGGCAGCCGATTTCTACCAGCGTGTACTGGAAAAGAACACATTCTATTACTTTGATGATGCAGTCGAAGAAAAGTATGATGCTGGACATATCACAGCTATAACTACTATTCTCCTTAATCTACGCGAAATAGTTGTCAACGAAGGCGTGAAGCGCGCAATTTTTGATGATGTATTGAAAAAGGAACACGGCCTCACTGCAATTCTTGCATTAAATGGACTATCGCTAGAGAATCTGAAACGGCTTACAACAGTTGCGCGCGCCGTCAACGACCCAAATCTGAATGAATTGTTGCACCGTAAGAATTGGAACATCAGAGAGGGTGGCAATCCTAGGGATGTTTCGGAGTTTGCGACCGATAGAATTGAAAAGCTAGTAAGGACTAATGACGCATTTCGCGCTGGCATGGTAAATCTGTTCTTTGAAGGCGCGTCCAATCCTTATCTCCGTCGGCACTTTCCTCCTTTCCACCTAAAGAAGCTTAGCATACAGAAGCTTAGTTTCAGCAGTGACGCGATTCTCGATACTCTGGTTCGATATAAGGAAGGCGGGTCTCATTCGGGCCAGAAAGATACAAACGCCGATCAAAAGATCTCAGCAATTCTTGATTCTTACGGTTTAGAGCATGTAAGTGGGGCCGTTCTAGACCGGCTTCGCAGTACAAATGACGATACTGACCGAACGATGGATTTTATTATACCAAACCAAGCTGCGCCAAGAATAATCATTGAGAGTTCCTTCCAAGCGACGACTAGTTCGCATATGGGAGATAAGGCAAAGACAACGATCAGAAACGGCGAACGTATCCGCGTTCATTATCCGAGTGCGTTGTTTGTCGGATTTGTCGATGGCATCGGTTGGTATGTGCGAAAGCGGGATCTCCAGCGTATTACTTCAGCTTTCCACGAAGTCTTTACATTTCATGAGGACGAGTTGGACCGCTTCAGTACTTTGCTGAGAAACACGTTTGCACAATGAATCTCAATCACATTGCACACGCCGACTGCCTGGATTATCTGCGCGACATTCCTGATGAGAGCGTCGATGTCACTTTTGCCGACCCGCCCTTCAATCTAAAGAAGAAATACAGCACATATTGGGACAACTTGGACGTGGCGCAGTATGTCGAATGGTGCCACCAATGGTTGCGAGAACTGGTGCGGGTAACCAAGCCAAGCGGCAGCATTTTCATTCACAACATCCCCAAATGGCTGAGTTACTATTGCCATGTCCTGAACGATATCGCGGACTTCCGCCATTGGATTGCCTGGGAGGCGATGAGTACCCCGCTTGGCAAGACGCTGCTGCCGACGCATTACGGCATACTGTTTTACGCGAAGGACTACAGCCAGTTAAAGTTTTACGATGTTCGCTATCCCCATCACAGGTGCCGCAAATGCAATACGCTGCGCAAAGATTATGGCGGCAAGAAGAAAAGACTGCATCCCTTTGGCCCCATCGTGTCAGATGTCTGGACGGACTTGCACCGGATTAAGCACAATAAACGCCGCGACAGGCACCCCTGCCAACTACCTATCCCTCTCCTCGAACGCATTATTTTGATGAGCACTGATGAAGGTGATGTTGTGCTGGATCCATTTATGGGGACGGGAACAACTGCCGTTGCCGCGAAGCGACTAGGCAGAAACTACATGGGAACGGATATCGACGCGAACTACGTAAAGATTTCAAGCGCCCATGTAGACGCGGTGCAGCCTACGTCCAAGATTGGCGATTCTTGGGTTAGCTTGTATCTGGATCAGGTCGCCACAATTCGCGACAAGGATTGGGTTGAACTGCAACAATATTTTGATGTGCCGCAGCCGGCGCCAGCCATTGACAGCATCTCAATCGTCTATCGAGAGGGGAAGTTGAAAGTCATAGAAGATTCAATATATGCTTACGACCGCCCTAAGCCAGTTCAAAACGAGTTGATAGGGATGGGTTTAGAAGACAGCGACGGTGCGCTTAAGGAACGGTAATTGTCCCCAATGAAATCCCCCCGCGCCATCGCCATCCAAATCGCTTTCCTGCTCATCCCCATCGCCATCTCGCTGGCGGTGGGGGCCGCCCTCGTCATCGCCGTGGGGCGCGACCCGCTGGAAGTCGTCGACGCCCTCTGGAAAGGCGCCTTCAAAGACAGTCGCAAGCTCGGTGGCGTCTTCAACTTCTGGATCCCGCTCACCCTGGTCAGCATCGGCTTGGTCGTCACCTTCCGCGCGGGCTTATGGAACATCGGCGTCGAAGGCCAGATGATGATGGGCGCGCTCTTCGCCAGCTGGGGCGCGCAATACCTTCTGCTGGACGAGAGCCTCGCGCCCCTGCTCCACTTGATGCTGATCGCGCTCGCGGCGCTGGGCGGCATGTTTTGGGGGTGCATGGTCGGCATATTAAAAATCCGGCTGGGCGTCAACGAGATCTTCGGCGGCGTCGCCCTCAACGCCCTGGTCAACGTCATCTCGATCTACCTGATCTCCGGTCCCTGGCAGCCGCGCATCGGCGGCTCGGCGCAAGGCACGGAACCCTTCCCCAGCCCCGCCCTGCTGCCCGAGTTCTCAGCCAGATTTCCAACCAATATCTTCATGATCGCGCTCGTCATCGCCGCCTTCGTCATCGTCATGATCATGCTCAACGCCACCCGCTGGGGGCTGAACCTGAAAGCAGTCGGGGCGAACATGCGCTCGGCGCTTTTGCTCGGCGTCGCCACGGAACGCACATCCTTGAGCGCCTTTCTGGTCTGCGGCGCGCTGGCGGGCATCGCCGGCTCCTACCGCGTTCTCTTCACCTTCGATAATCTCCGTCCGCTGGCATCGGGCGGGATCGGCTTCCTCGGGCTGCTGGTCGTGCTGCTGCTGAGCATCCGCCTGCTTTGGGTGCCGTTGATCGCCTTCGCCTTCGCCGCCATCTTGACCGGCAGTACACGCCTGCAGATCGCGCTCAAGCTGGATTCGTCGCTGGCTGGCGTGCTGCAAGGCATGCTCGTACTCTTTGTGATTCTGTTTCATGGTGTGCAGGAGGTCTTCTTCCCGCAGACCTTGGCTGATGACGAGTCCTCAGACCCCTCCCCGACGCATCAGGGAGGGGAGTTGCTGTCGTCGCCTGGAAGTCTCCTCCACCGCGATGGGGGAGATTAGAGGGGGGTGAGGTGAACGAAGAATTCCTCAACACGCTCGGCAGCATCGTCGGCACCGCTACCCCTCTGGTGATCGCTAGCCTCGGCGAGACCATCACCGAACGCGCCGGCGTCGTCAATCTGTCGCTGGATGGCAGTTTGGCGTTGGCCGCCGTCCTGGGCTTCGCCGCCGCCTGGACCGCGCAAGAAGCCGGCGTGCTTGATGTCCCGCTGCAGATCGCGCTCGGCATCGCCGTCGCCATGCTGGCCGGTGCATTGATCGCCGTGCTGGTTGGCTTTTCCAGCATCAAACTGCGCCGCGATCAAGTGGCGGTCGGCTTCGTGCTAACCTTGCTGGCGGCCGAATTGGCGCGCTTCCTCGGGGCTGACTTCACTCGCATTCCCGGTCCACAAATCACGCGATTCAACATCCCGCTTCTCGAGAATGTGCCTATACTTGGTCCCGTATTCTTCCAACAGAATCTGCTCGTTTACTTCAGTTACCTGCTGATGTTCGGGATCTGGTTCTGGCTCTTCCGCAGCAGCGGGGGCTTGACCCTGCGCGCCATTGGCGAGCGACCGGAAGCGGCCTATGCCCGCGGCGCCCGCGTGCAGCGCCAGCGCTATTGGTACACTTTCCTCGGCGGCGCGCTGGTCGGCTTGGCCGGCGCCGCCTACTCGCTCAACGTCAAGCCAGGCTGGTCGAGCCCGCCGGCGATGCAAGGCGACGGTTGGATCGCGCTCGCCATTGTGATTTTCGGCGGTTGGCACCCATTCCGCGTCGTCTTGGGCGCTTATCTCTTCGCCGCCCTGCGCGCCGTTTCCAGCAATATCCAGACCAACGGCTTGTTCATATTCGGTCAGGAGATCAACTTCCCCTTCGTTCTGCTCAATACCTTGCCCTGGCTGCTGATGATTGTGACGCTCCTCATCGTCAGCGGCGGACTCACCGAGCGCCTGCTGCAGTATATGCCACGCGCCGTGCAGCGCCGCCTGCGCGCCTTCCTCCGCTCCGACCCACCGAAGGCGCTGGGCACACGCTTCGAAGTGGAATGAGCCGCTGCGTGCATTCCGAGAATCCGTAGGGGCGACTCTTGAGTCGTCCGAAATCAGCCAATAGCGCAAAAGATATGGGTGTGAAAAAGAAAAAACGACGGATTAGGCCGCTCGCCCTCTGCGTCTTCCGGCGCGAAGATAAGATCTTCGTTTCACGCGGCTACGATTCGCATACGGGCGAAACCTTCTATCGGCCGATTGGCGGCAAGATTGAATTTAGCGAGCGCGGCGCAGAAACAGTCGCGCGCGAAGTCAGGGAAGAAATCGACGCCGAAGTCGCCGATCTCTTTTACCTCGGCACTCTCGAAAACATTTTCTTTTACGAAGGCGCGCCGCATCATGAGATCATCATGATTTACGATGGCCGCTTCTGCGATCCCGTCATGAATCGTGACGAAATCAGCGTTACCGGCGCCGATGATGGCGATATCCTCTACGAAGGGTCTTGGAAGCGCCTTGATTTCTTCCGCGAGCAGGATGCGCCGCCGCTTTATCCTGAAGGCTTGCTGGATCTGCTGGATTCCGTCGTTGAGAAGAGTCGCTAGCGGACTTTCCGCCTGCTACGACGTCTGACGCTCAGAGTCGCGCTTCGTAGTCATTCTCTTCGAATGGCTGTTATAATGGATATTTGGACTCGCCGAATGAGATTGACCCATGGACATCCGTCTGCCGTTGCCGGCCGCGCTCCGCCATCGAGTCGAATCTGAAGAATATCCTTGGGCCTACCTCAGCTCGCTCTTGCTCAGTCCACCGGCCGTCTGGACGGTTTGGGTTTACGCTATCGCATGGACGTCCAGCACCAACCGGCACCCGAATCTGCTATTCGCTTCGTTATTTGCATTTACTGTCTGCGCCGCGCCGATTCTCTTCGTGTCCTTCATGGTCCGCAACGGACGCATCGGCGACTTGCATATGCGAGAAAGCCGCGAGCGCTACATCCCCTATTCCATCGCCATTATCGGTGGCGTAATTTGTACAATGATTTTCGGGTATATTGACGCCGACCCAGTTTTCTACGTTGTAACGCTTGTTACCATAGCCGAACTCGCCCTTATGCTGGTCGGCACCATCTTCATTCACATCAGCTTTCATGCCGCGGGCATGGCGAGCGTCATCTCAGCCACCACCTTGATATATGGCTTCAGCAATGGACTGGTGTTTCTGCCGCTGCTCTTGCTCGTCGTGCTGGCGCGGCTGGTGCTGGAGCGTCACAGTCCGGCGCAGATCATCCTCGGCGCCTTGATCGGCGTACTGACGCCTCTAGGGGTAATTGCCGCAATGGGGATGTTAATCTAGCCCCGGGTCACGCGCGCCAGATCCGCGCCGTCCCATCCCAAGACCAGGATAAAATACGTGTGCCATCGTTGTTCCAGAGGGCGCCGTTAACCAGATTCCGATGCCGCAGGCGCCGCGGCGATTCTTCGTCCCAGAGGTAGACATAGATATGCGACCAGGAAAGCACGCGCTCTTCTAGACCATCCCAACGCGCGCCGATCACCCAGTCGTCATGCCGGAAGACGCGCTGTGACTTGGCGCCATCTACTGACCAGATCTGCACGGTATCATCACCCGACCAGGACATCACCATGGATTCATCGCGCGACCAGATCGCTCGTTTCACGAAACTGCGGTGCCGCACGCCGCTTAGCGCGCGTCCGCTGATGCTAAATCCGTCCGTCTCATACACTTGCGCCGCGCCATTGGCGAACCAAGCTAACAAGCGCGTTTCATCGTCATTCCATTGTAGACCGAGTAGCATGCTCCGCTGTGGCAGCGCGTAATGGCGCTCGTCGCCCGAATCGACATCCCAGACGTATATCCGCCCGGCTTCTGACCAGGCGCGGATTTCAGACTCATCCGCGCTCCATACCGCGCCGCCAATTTCCACCGGCGCCTCGAAACGCCGCACCATCTCGCCATCTAGGAGCGACAGGATCGCCCCGACGCCCGCCCGCGCGAATGCCAATGCGGCGGTTTCGTCCGCGTTCAGCTCCAGCGCCAGTGGCAGACCAGCCAGCTCCCAGCTGGCGACCGTCGAGCCATCGTCGGCGTCGCTCAAAAGCACCGTACCCGATTCCTCCGCCGAGAGGATCGCCGCGTCGTCCAGAACCCACTGCGCGTGCGTCACCGCAGTCCCGCTTTCGTGGTATGTGAGCAGACGCTCGCCATCTTCCGCTGACCAGACGTGTATCGACCCGTTCCCCTCGGCCGTGAGGATGCGCGTTTCATCCGCGTTCCAGGACGCTGTCCGGACGGCGCTCTCGTGTTCAAGAACCAATTCAGCGCCGCTTGACTGGGCTGAAGCCGCCAAAACCAAGTGGAACAAGGCGAGAAGAAGAGCGATGACACGAACCATTGTAGTCACCTCTAAACGCTGGCAACGATACATGCGCCAAGCTTAGCACAGAATTCTTACATTCTAATGACGGGCTGCGGACGAGGCAGCGGATAGGATCCCGGCCTCAGCTACTCTGATTTTCCGCGTCAGTCACCTCAACGCGCCGTCCTGTCTCGTATGATTCAATCGCCGCGTAAGCCAGCGCCAGAGCGCGATGGCCGGCGCGCGCATGCACTGGTGGTTCAGCGCCACGCTTGAAGGCTGCGATCATCGGCTCAAGATAGCGATCGAAAGTTCGGTGAAACTCGCGATCCGGGTCGTTGAAATAGCCCGCCTCCCAAATCTCGCCTGTTTCCTCGCCAGCGCGATGGAAGCTGTAGCGCTTTACCGTGTCGTCAATCGTTATACGGCCTTCCGTGCCATTTACCTCAACCCGGTGCGTTTCGGGATAAGCGTAGGAAGAGTCGTATGACCCTACCAGACTGCCCACCGCGCCGCTGGCGAACTTCAGCGAAAGCGCCATCGTGCTGAAACCTTTGTCAGTAATATCCGTCATCTCCGCCTGGAGGGTGGCGATCGGTCCGCACAAATGCTCGAGCATGTCGAAACCGTGGCACTGCGTTTCGATCAGATTCGCCTGAGGGTGTTCGCCGCCACCTTCGCCACCGAAGCGCCAAGTCGCGAAAACCAGCTCGCCCAGGCGCCCGCCGTCAATCGCCGCCTTCGCCAACTGCACCGGCTTGGCATAACGGTGATTGAAGTTAATCGCGAAAAAGAGGTCGCGCACCTCGGCCTCTCGCAGCAAAGTCTCCGCTTCTGCCATGTCGAAGACCAGCGGCTTCTCCACCAGCAGGGGATAACCCGCCCTTATCACCCGCAGCGTCGGCTCGAAATGTCCCATGTTGGGCAAGCTGATGCTGACCAGATCGGGCTTTTCGGTAGCGAGCATCTCGTCCACATCGAGGTAATAGCGCAGGCTGAACTGCCGGGCGCGCGCTTTGGTGCGTGCTTCCGTGCGCCCGGCAACAGCGCATAATGCCACATCGTCGCGCGCTGCGAAGACACGCGCATGCTGATAGCCCCAGCCGCCGGCGCCGACCAGCGCGACCTTGATGCGCTCTCTTTTCGTCATTGTTCAATGACGACCTTGCCAGTGTTGCCTTCAAAGAAGAGCTCAAAGGCGCGCTGTATCTCGCTGACTGGCAGGCGATGGGTGATGATTTGCCTGAAGTAATCTATGTGATCCCGCAAAAGCGCCAGGTTGTCGGGCAGTTCGTTATAGCAGAAATACTCGCTGCCGATCACAGCCCGCTCAGGCCCTATCAGGTCGGGCGAAATCGTCAGATCCAGCCCTTCGCCATGACCGATGCAGACTAGCGTTCCCCGCTGCGACAGGCTGTCCAGGCAAGCGCGCCGCGCGCTACTCTTCCCGCTGGTGTCGAAGCCAGCATCAACTTCTGATAGCCCGTGACGCTTCAAGCCCGCGGCCAATGATCCTTCCGCCACATTAACTGGCAAACCGCCCATTCGCTCGGCCAAAGCCAACCGATAGGGGATGACATCCGCAATCACCACCGGCAAATCGAATCCCAGCATGACCTTGAGCATCGCCAGCATGCCCAGCCCAATCGGACCCGCGCCAGCAACAACAGCCGACTCGATATCTTTTCGCAGCAACAGAGCGCGCCGAAGGCCATGCCCGTTGGTGCCCATGATGTCCAGCAGCAGCGTCGCCTCCGTCGGAGTCATATCGCTATCGACGGCGAAGAAAACATTCTCGTTGACCAGTTCATAGACGCCGAAACCGCCATCGGCATTGAAGCCATAGTCGGCGCGTTTCCGCAGGCACTGATTGGTGAACCCGAGCGCGCAGCTGCGGCAGTCCCCGCAGAAGTCCATCAAGAAGACCGCGCCCGGCGTTCCGACTGTCGTGGAAGTTCCCGGCCCCACAGCGGCGACGATGCCGGCGCCCTCATGCCCCGGCGTCACAGCGCTGCCCTCGTAGAACTGACCGCGCTCCGAGCCGCAAAGCGCATTCGCGCCCACCTGAAGCAGCAGCTGCCCCACTGCCGGCACCGGCACGTCCTTTTCATGAAAGCTGATAAGTCCGTCGCCCTCGAATTTGGGCACGGTCATGACTTCGGGTATGGTTCGTAGCATCCTGTATGTTGTCCTTGTTTAGCGTCCGCCCATGCCGGTGAGCATAAAGCTCTGTGTGATCCGCCGCTGGAATATAACATAGACGATGAGCACCGGAATGCTCGACATGGAACTGGCGGCCATGATGAGCGCGGGTTCGGAGAATGAATCTCCCGCGCCGTATGCCCCCGCCAGCACCGCCAAGCCCACTGGCAATGTCCTGTTTTCGACCCGGCTGAGCACGATCAGCGGCCAGAATAGATCGTTCCAGGAGTGCAAAAAGACGAAGATACCCAGAGCGATTAGCGCGTTGCGATTGACCGGAATCATCAGCTGCCAATAGATGCGAAGGCGGCTCGCGCCGTCGACAGTTGCGGCTTCCTCCAGTTCACGGGGAAAGGTGGAGAAAAACTGGCGCAGCAAGAATAAGCCGAAGACATTCGGCGCAGCGGGCCAAATCAACGCATGATAACTGTCCAACCAGCCCAGATCGCGCACTAGGAGATAATTGGGCACCATATAGATCTGCGACGGTATCATCAGCGTAAATATCACTGCGATGAACAACAGATTCTTGAAAGGAAAATCCAGCCGGGCGAAGCCATAAGCCGCCAGACTGGTCACAAAGAGCGTGACAGCCGTGGTGGCGACCGCTATGAACAGGCTGTTCCAGCCCCAGCGCGGCACGTTGATGTCATCGCGCGTCATGATGATTTCGTAATGTTCCAGGGTGGGCTTCGGCGGGTAAAAATCCGGCGGATAATAAAATGCTTCGGGATTCGTCTTCAGCGATGTCGCCACCATCCAGTAAAAGGGGAAGAGTATTGCGATCGCCAGGATAATCAGCAGCACGTATAGCGCGATGCGCGAGATCTGCGCACTCGCGTCGTCGAGACGCGGGGGTTGAGCCTCTGCTTGCACGTCCGCTCCTTAGTATTCCAGACGGCGTCCGCCAAAGCGGAACTGCAATAAGGTAAATGCCATAATAATGACCGCCAACAGCACCGCCATCGCCGTGGCAAAGCCCATGCGGAAATAAGTCCAGGCTGCGCGAAACATATAAAAGATCACCGTGAATGAGTCTTGCCCGGGTCCGCCATTGGTGATCACGTAGGGCTGCGCGAATACTTGGAAATGCGAGATGAGCTGGGTAACCGCGACGAAAAGGATCGTCGGTCGCAGCAAGGGGATGGTAATGTAGCGCGTCATCTGCCAGCCACGCGCGCCATCGATACGAGCTGCTTCATAAATATCCTGCGGGATATTGCTCAGCCCGGCCAGGTAGATCAGCATCGGGAAACCGAAACCCCACCACAGCGTAGCAACACTCAATGACGGAATAACCAGATCTGAATCGGCAATAAAGGGAATGGGACCTATCCCGATGCTGTCCAGCAAATAATTGATGATGCCAAATTGCTGACCCAGCAGCCAGCGGATCACCAGGCCGACTACTGATGCGCTAAGCACGTATGGGAAAAAAAACAGGGTGCGAAAGACGTTACGTCCACGGATATTCGTATTCAACGATATGGCAATGAATATCGGAACGGTGGTCAGCAAGGCGCTGGTCAGGAATGCGAAATAAACGGTATTGCGCAGCGCCACCCACCACAGATCATCAGTCAACAGCTCGTCATAATTCTCGAAGCCGATGAAAGGTTTCGGACCGAAGATCTCCCAGCGGAAGAAGCTCATCTGCAGGCTGGCGAGGATGGGCCTGAAAATGAAGATGGCGAACAAAATCATAAAAGGAAGTATGAAGATGTAATTGCCGAGGTACCATTTCCATGTTCGCCAACTCCCGGAAGCGCTTGTCTCCGGCAGAAGCGATCGCCTAATCTTGCTGAACATCGGTGTCTTTCCCTGCCTGCCAACCCCATCCCCGGCCTCTCTCGCCATCTCTATGGCGAGCATCCCGAAGCATCGGGGAAGGGGAGCTTACTCATCGCGGGCAAGTCTCCCCTTCGGTCAGTGTCGGCGGGGCTGTGTCTACGCGCCCCTACGCGACCCAATGCATTGGGGGAGATTAGAGGGGGTTGCGATCCTGTCGCCTAGTTGTAGCGATCCAAAATGCGCTGGATACGCGCGTTCGCTTCGGGGAAGACATCAGCCATCGAAACTTCACATTCGCTCTCGAAAGCGCGCGCCATGGCGTCAGCGTATTGCGCTTCAATTTCCAGCCAGTTGCGATGCTGGCGATCAAATACGCCGTTTGCCAGCAAGTTGGCGCCGAAGACCGAAGCGGATGGATACACTTCCGGATCCATGCCTTCAATCTGTGAGATTCGCGCCGGTGGCATACCCGAATGCGCCCAATCCAAACCTGCATCGGACATATACGCCAGGAAGCGCTTGGATGCTTCCAGCCGTTCGCCTTCCGCCTGAATCGGCAAATAGAAGACGTGTGCGCTCGCCCAAACGGCATTATTGCCTTCTTCGCCCAATGCCGGATACGGGAGCGCCATCCAGTTTTCAACGTTCTGGCTCACGAAGTTCCAAGCCCAACTGCCATGGTTGAATATCGCCATGTTAATGGACAAAGCGCGATAACGATCGAAGCCAGCCGGCGGCGGCGCGACGTGATGCTCGCACTCAAGATCCTGGAACCACTGCATGGTGTCGATGATGGCCGAATCCTCAAGCAGCGCGTGTCCCATATCATCCGCCCAGCTCATGCTGTTCTGCGCCAGAGCCGTCAGAAAGCCGGGACGATACCAAAAGATGGAAGTGCCCCACTGCACAATATCATTCGGGTCAAAGTCGGGCGACTGCGCGTTGTTGCCGCTGCCATCCAGCGTCAGCCTCTGAGCTAGATCCAGATACTCTTCGCGCGTTGTCGCCAGCGAATCACATGGTACGCCGGCCGCCTCAAACAGATCGCAATTGTGCCATTCGCCGTAACCATGGAAGTCCAACGGCACACCCATGACCTTGCCATCGAAGGTCAGCGCTTCAATGATGGCGGGCGACACATCGTCAATCGGGATGGGACCGCCGTTGTTGGAATACAGGTCGCTCAAATCGCGCAAGACGCCCATGGTGGCGAACTGCGTCATCTCGTATTCGTGCATCAAGAAGATATCGGGCGGATTGCCTGCCGCCAGACCGGCCAGCAGTTTCGGGAAGTATTGCTGCGTCCAATTCAGGCGCTCCATACGCACCGACACATCAGGGTTTTGCGCTACAAAGTCCTCGATCATCGGGATCATGGTCTCGCCATCGGGACCGGTCAAGCCGTTCCAGAAGAGCAACTGGATTTCGCCAGTGCCTGCTTCGCTGACCAGTCCGTCGTCCTGCGCAGCCACGCCGACTGCCGCCGCCAGCAGCAGCACGATCACCAAAAGTATTCTGAACCTATTCATCGTAATCCATCTCCTCAAATAAAATTATCGGACAAGACAACTCTTGCTTCAGGTATTTGGAATAGACGCCTCCTCGACTCTAAGACCGTCTTAGCATACGAGCATATCGCGCCAAAAATAAAAAACAAGTTTTAAGAGTCGCCGCTTCCTCGTGGCGGGCCACAAGCTTTGCCGGCAACCCAAACTCCCGGTCGAGGCTCACCGTGGACTATTCCATTAGTCGTCCACAACCCACCATCAGAAATACGCGCCGTCTGCATGCCCAGCCGCGGCCTGTTGATCTTCGGCTGCGGGCTGTTCCACACCCCCGATCCCCTGCCCGAGGATGTCCCGCTCCTGACTGCACAAAACTGACCGCGCCAAGCGTCGGCGGCTAAAAGGATTCGAAAAACAGATAACCCTTGAGTGCGCCCTCGACCAGACGTTTCAGCGAGGGTGAAGCGTCGAGGGCGTCGATCATGTCCAATTCCAAGGCATGACACATGATTTCATATTCATCGCCAGCCAGCTTCATACCGGTCTCCACCTGATATACATGGCAGGCTTCATGCACGAGTACTGTGGCAAGCTGCTGCACCGGGGGACCCGACGACCCGAAGGCAGCATATCTGCTGATGAACATAATCTTGAGGTGGGGATGCACATAGGCATCGCCTGAGACCGTATCATACTTCGAGTCCGGCTCGTAACCGATGATCTTGTTGACTGCGTTGCTGACGAAGGCATTCCACTCTGGCTCCTTTTCCATTAGCCAGTCCAGCGCTTTGTTCACTTGATCAACGATTTCTGCTGACCCTTCTACGCTAACCTCGCGCCCGAAATCAACAAAGGCTTCGGCCGGCATTTCGCTGAGGGGCGAGCGCACCGTTACTTTACAGCTTCTATGACCCTGAGTGAACAACCAATAGCCGCCTTTGGGGAAGTTCTCCCTTTGTATCCACTGCGGACCGTTTTCGCAGCTGAGATCTGCGAACTGTGTAGAGACTTGTGTGCCGCCGCCAACGCGCCGGTATGGCACCCAGTTCGCCATATACATTTCGGCTCCTAAGCGGTCGATTTTCAGCCAATCGCCAACTTCGCCCACGACAACCAGCACTTGTGACGCAACGACAAGGTCCACTCTCGGGCTGCGGATACTTGGCGCGGCTCGCAGGTTTGTGTTGTAGCTTACACTAATGTAGTATTCATCCGCCTTCTGCGCGGACCCGGTCAGCGCCAGCATGAACATAAGTAGCGCAGCAATTGTGGCTTTCAAACTAACGCCCATTCTCTTCTCCCCGCCGATGGACCATACAGCTTCAGCCATGGGCAGCCCCAGCCGTCAGATCGCACGACAAATATGTCTGATATACCGGCGCCAGCAAGACGACCCACTGGCTCACGATGGCTTCAGACTGTACGGGGAAGATTAACCCAACGAGCAACTCGTGCCAAGCGCCGGCCCGCATACATGCAGATCCTTGCCAGCCATTCCCGCAACTTGTATCATCTCTTTAGAGGCAAACCGCATAGGAAGCTACATGACCCGCCCCAATTTTCTCTTCATGATCGCCGATGACCACCGCCATTCCGCTATCGGCGCATTGGGAACGGAATCGGTCAGCACGCCCACCTTCGACCAGCTGATCGCCGATGGCGCCTGCTTCAGCCAAGCGCATATCATGGGCTCGACCTCGGGCGCCGTCTGCATGCCCAGCCGCGGCATGTTGATGTCGGGCTGCGGCCTCTTCCAGACGCCCGATCCCCTGCCGGAGGATGTCCCGCTCCTGCCCGAGCTGCTGCGGCAACACGGCTACACAACCTTCGGCAGCGGCAAATGGCATAATCGCCGCGGCAGCTACGCCCGCTGCTTCGGGGAGAGTGGCAAAGTCTTCTTCGGCGGCATGTCCGACCAGTACGCCATGCCCGTCAATGACTTCGACCCCGCCGGCGAATACCCGCCCGACGAGACCTATATCGCCAATGGCTATTCCACCACCGTCTTCAGCGACGAAATGATTGATTTTCTCAAGGCGCGCAGCCCGGAAGACGAGAAGCCCTTCTTCGCTTATATCGCCTTCACCTCGCCCCACGACCCGCGCACGCCGCCGCCGCCCTTTGATACGATGTACGATCCCGCCGACATCGAATTGCCGCCCAACTTCATGCCCGAGCATCCCTTCGATATCGGCGTTCGCGCTATCCGCGACGAAGTGCTGGCCGGCTATCCACGCGGGGAGGACGAGATCAAGCGCCACATCGCCGATTACTACGGCATGATCTCGCACATGGATTACGACATCGGCCGCATCCTGGAAACGCTCGACGCGCGCGGCTTGCGCGAAAACACCATTGTCATCTACACCTCGGATCACGGCCTGGGCGTCGGCCAACACGGGCTCATGGGCAAGCAGAACCTTTACGACCACAGTATGCGCATCCCCTTGATCATGCGCGGACCCGGGGTGCCCGCCGGCCTGAGCTGCGGCGCGCTGCTGTACTTGCTCGATCTTTACCCTACGCTGCTTGAACTAGCGGATGTCCCCGTGCCCGATAGCACAGCGGGCCACAGCCTGACCGCCCTCCTGCGCGAAGTCACCTATATGCACCGCAAGCAGATCTTTTCCGCTTATCAAGGTGTATTCGGTCACCCGCAAGGCGCCCCCTATCAGCGCAGCATCAAAGACGAGCGCAACAAGCTGATCCAAACCGTGGTCGATGGTAAGGTCACTTGGCAGTTGTTCGACTTGCAGGCAGATCCCTACGAACGAAACAATCTGGTTGGCGAGCCCGAATTCGCTTCGGTTGTCAGCAGGCTGCGCAGGAGTCTGCGAGAGCGGCAGGAGCGGGCGCAGGATCCGCTGCTGCGGGATAGATGAGTCAACGCTGGCATAGGAAGAATGCGTCTTTCAGAAGCCAATAAAATTTCGGAAAAGTTAAGTTGCATATTGTAATACACCTTGTATTGCACAAAACGATAACAGGTGACTGAAAGTAGAAAGTATTTGAAAACAAGGATAGAATCGGATCAGCAGGTATTAATCACAAAGGATTAAATTGGAATGATTGCGCTATCTCTTCAATTTCGAATTTCTGATTATGTAACTCCGATTATCGCAGCAAAGGCAACTTCTGTCCTCATCGCGCTTTTTCTTTTGCCCATAACGCAGGTTTCCGCCGGCACTATCAACGTCGGCACCAGCTGTACCCTAAACGCGGCGATCGCGCACGCCAACGACCCCAGCCAAACATCAACTTGCAGCGGCGGCGAGAGCGGCGCGGACACCATCGTCTTGTCAGCTGACTTTACCGTCAAAGCCGACCCCACCACAGTCACTTCAAGGATTACCATCGAAGGCAACGGTTATACGGTTGCTGCTGTCTCTTACCAGCATAGGCTTTTTTATGTAGGCAGCGGCGGCCACCTGACTATCAACAATCTGACACTCGTTAAGGGCGGGACCGCGGGGAACGGCGGCGCCATTTATGTTGATGGCGGCACGCTCAATATCAACTCCAGCATCGTCGACGATAGCGCCGGTGGGAACGGCGGTGGCATTTATGTCAATTCGGGGACAGTCACCATCACAAACAGCACTGTGCAGAGCGCTCGGCAACTCATTTCAAACGGTGGCGGGATTTATATCAACTCGGGCACAGTCACTATCACAAACAGCACTTTTACTCTGAATGACGTGGGATATGACGGTGGCGGAATATACAACAAGTCCGGAAACCTAACGATCACCAACAGCACTTTTTCCGGAAATCAGTCCGGGACCCAAGTCTCTGAAGGGGCTCTCGACGCTGGGAGAGGAGCAGCGATTTTTAGCAGCGGCACAACCACGTTAACTCATGTTACCGTCGCAAACAACAGTACCACCGTCCCAACTGTTGCCAGCGGCGTGCATATCGGATCGGGAACATTTAAGAGCTACAACAGCTTGATTGCGGGAAGCTCTGACGGTTTAGATTGCGCTGGCACCCTGGCGGCGAATATCGGCAATATCATCGAAGATGGCTCGACCGGTTGCAATACTTCACAAGCAGCGGACTTCGTTCTTGGGCTCACCAGCTTAACGGATGATTCGCTTGCTCCTCACAGGCCGCTAACGTCAAATAGTTCGGCGATCGACGCTGCCGATGCGAATCATTGTGAGGAGTTCGATCAAAGGGGCATACGACGAGCCGGACAAGGCAGCGTCTGTGATGTTGGCGCTATTGAATATATAAGCGATTCGAGCTTGCTAAATCCGCCAGAGCCTATCCCGGGCAATGACGACCCGGGCGGACCTATTCCGGGTGGAAGCAGACCGGACGAACGTCATGCGAGCGGAAGCGATCCGAGTAGACACGATCAGGGTGAAAGCGGCCCAGGCGGAATGACAACGACCGGGTCGGCATCCAGTATGGCAGCAGCGACGCCTAGCGTTTCCACCTGCGAATCAATGCTACCCGACAGCATTGTTGTCTTCGGCATCACCAGCGGGACGCAGTGTCAGCAGCTTGACGCCGCTGGGATCGGGATACAATGGGTGATCGACGCCGGCTTCATTGATGCGGTGGACATCTGGGGTTATCTGAGCACAGGGGTAGAGGTCTGCTTCCGCGCCAGTGGTTCGCTCATCTTCCTCGACGCGGCGACCGCGCCCCGCAGCGACAGTTTACTGCCAGCCTACAGCAAAGACGGCATGACCTGCGGCAGGATTGACCGCCCCGGTTCGGTGGTTCTCGTGCCGGGACCAGCACCCGCGCCATTGCCGCCGCCAGCCCAGAATTTGCAAGGCTGCATGGTCACGACGACCGATATGCTCAACTTCCGCGCCACGCCCGGCGGGGAGATAATCGACATTCTGCCCTTTAACGCAACCTTGACGGCGCTGTCACGTGTGCCTGGCTGGTTCCAGGTGGATTATCATGGCACTGTCGGCTGGATCAGCGCCGATTATGTCAACCCGCAAGGCGAGTGCGGCTGACGTCGTGAGCTCCGCGTTGGAGGTCGGCGATGAGTGAAGAATTGCGAATAAATGGAAGGCGCCTTTGGAACAGCATCATGGAGATGGCGGAGATCGGCGCCACGGCCAATGGTGGCAGCCATCGACTCACCCTCAGCGACGAGGACAGGGCCGGTCGCGACCTATTCGCCAGCTGGTGCGCCGAAGCCGGGCTTAGCCTGACCATTGATGAAATGGGCGATATGTTCGCGCGGCGCGCTGGCAGGGACAAGGATAACGCGCCGGTCGGCATGGGCAGCCACCTGGATACCCAACCCTACGGCGGCCGATTCGACGGCGTATTCGGCGTGCTCGCGGGGCTCGAGGTCATCCGCACCTTGAATGACCATGATATCACCACGTCCCTACCGTTGGCGGTCGTCAACTGGACTAACGAAGAAGGCGCTCGCTTCGCCCCGGCAATGCTGGCCTCGGGCGTCTACGGCGGCGTCTTCGAGCTCGACTGGGCGCAATCGCGCGCGGCAGTCGATACTGGCGCGACCGTGCTCGACGAACTCAAGCGCATCGGCTATCACGGCGATCGGTCCATCGGCGAACAGGAATTCACCACCTTCTTCGAATGCCATATCGAGCAGGGTCCCATCCTCGATTCCGAAGGCATCGCCGTCGGCGTAGTCAACGCGGCGCAGGGCTTCCGCTGGTACGATATCACATTGGAAGGCTTCCCTTCGCACACCGGCTCAACGCCGATGGTCGGCCGGCGCAATGCGCTGCTGGGCATGGCGAAAGTCGTTCAAGCGGTCGATGACATCGTGCATGAACATGCCCCGCTCGCCCGCGGCACTGTCGGCGGACAGGTCGAAGTCGCGCCCAGCTCCCGCAATGTCATTCCAGGCACGGTCAACTTCACCGTCGACATGCGCCATCCCTCAGCCGAAACACTCGCGGCGCTGGACGCCTCCCTGCGCGCAGTCTGTGAGGAAGTCGCTGAGGAAATCGGATTGGATCTATCCTTGGAGCAAATCTCCTACACCGAGCCGGTCGCCTTCGACGAAGGCTGCGTCGCCGCGTTGAAGCGCGCTTGCGAAGGCCTCGGCCTATCCCACACCACCATCACCTCAGGCGCGGGGCACGATGCCTGCTACATCGCCAATCGCTGCCCGACCGCGATGCTCTTCGCGCCTTGCAAAGACGGCATCAGCCACCATGAATCGGAAAGCGCCGAGCCGGAAGACCTCGAAGCCGTCTGCAACGTCCTCCTGCATGCGGCGCTCGATGTCGCCGGCGTCGCCAATTGAAGTCCGCTCAAGACGACAACGTATGAACTGGCGCATCGTCATACTCTTGCTCCTGATTGGGCTGGTGCTGCTCTTCGGAATCAGCTTGTACGAACCTTCGAGCGGGGTCGCGCTCAGCGCCCATACGCGACTCGAAGCGCCGCCCCAGGACGCCAGCGGATACGCCCGCGCCATCGCAGCCTGGGATTGGCGATTCCCGCGCGACCATGGCGCCCACCCCGAGTTCCAAACCGAATGGTGGTACTACACCGGCAATGTAGCAAGTGATGAGGGCCGGCGTTTCGGCTTTCAATTCACCATTTTCCGCCGCGCAATTTCGCCGCTCGCCCAATCATCGGGCTCCGAGTTTCGCGCCAAGGACATCTACATGGCGCACTTCACCGTCAGCGATATCGCCAATGGCGACTTCTACCACGATGCGCGCTATGCCCGTGGCGCCGCCGGCCTCGCGGGCGCAACCGTGGAGCCTTTCTATCGCGTCTGGCTCGAAGAATGGGGGGTCATCGCCGATGATGACGCCGCCAATAAAACGCATATCACCGCCGCCAGCGCCGACTTCGCCATCGATTTGCACCTTTATCAGATGAAGCTCCCAGCGCTGCAAGGCAAAAACGGACTAAGCCCCAAGAGCGCCGAGATCGGCAACGCCAGTTACTATTACAGCCTGACCCGGCTGCTCACTGAAGGCGGCATTACCATCGGCGACCAGACCGTCGACGTGAGTGGATTCACCTGGATGGATCACGAATTCAGCACTTCCGCCCTGGGTGAAAATGCCCAGGGTTGGGATTGGTTCGGCTTGATCTTTGACGACGGCACCGAACTCATGGTTGGGCAGATCCGCCAGGTCGATGGCGGCGTCGAACCCAGCTTCGGCGGC
>JAAXID010000105.1 GCA_012270545.1 Anaerolineae bacterium
AGATCGCGATAGAGCGACAAGGTGGCGAAGCCCAGCCGCGCCTCCGGATACAGCGGAAAGGACAGGCTGGGCAGGCTGCGCACCGGCACATTGTTGTAACGCGGGCTTTCACCATAACGCGGTGCGATCACCAGCGCCTCGATGCCGCGCTTCGACAAGTGATCGAGCAACAGGCAGGTCACCTGGACGATGCCATCGACCTTGGGCAGGAAGGTCTCGGTGATAATCGCGACCCGCATGACTATCCTCTGGGAAAACTATTCTATGTTTGTAACACATTTTGACTGTGGTGGTCATGACGAGTTAGGTCGGAAAACAGCCTACGCTGCGCCATTGTCATGAATGTGGAGAATGGGCCGCTGCCATGTTACAATACGCTTGTGAGCGCGCGAGGAAAGCCATGATAGCCAAACCCGTTCCAGCCACATTGACCATAGAAGAATATTTCGCCATCGAAGCGGTTGAAAACGACCGCCGCTACGAATACATCGACGGAGAGATTTTTGCTATGACGGGCGGGACGAACAACCACAGTTTAATCAAGCTGAATGTGTCTGGTAATCTATATCGCCGGCTTGCAGGCTCCAATTGCTCACTTCGTGATAGTGATATGCGTGTCAAAATCAGCGACAGTCGTTATGTCTACCCGGACCTGAGTGCGGTTTGTGGGGCGCCGCTACTTGAAGATAATTCTACTACCTTGCTTAACCCAGTGATGGCTGTCGAAGTGACATCGCCCACGTCCCACTATTATGACCGGGCGGACAAGCTTGGCTTCTATAGCTCTGTACCAAGCATGCGGGTTTATCTCATCATCGATCAGCATCAGGTTGAAGTGGAACTGCATACAGGAACGGAGAAGGGCTGGCTTCGACAAATATATTCTAATATTGACGATGTGCTCGTTCTTGATGCATTGGGTTGCAGTTTGCCGCTGGTGGAGGTGTATCGAAATATCGTCTTTAACCGGTCATGAGCGAGCCTGGCAGCTGTTCCCAGTCAGCGGATGAAGCCGCGTCGCGAATCTTTGCGCTATTTCGTATAGACACCCTGAGAGCCGCATGACCGCCAATGCACAGCCGCATAATCCAGCTGCCGAGGCCATCCCCGTTGACGACCGCTCGCCGATGGATACGCTGCCCTATTGGGCGCGCGCTACCAATCCGATCGTGAGGCGTCATCTCGGCTTGTATTGGCGCACGCTGCCGCCCGAGTTTGAGCCGATCCTTTATGTTTCCGGCTTTTGGGTGCTGGCGCTGCTGGCGGGCCTCGTCTTCCCTTTTGTCACTGATCTGGCTACCACCGTCATCGTCGTCTCGGTGCTGGTAATTCCGGTCGGCATTATCTTTTACCTGCGCGCGCTTTTTTCCATCGCCGCCAATTCAGCCGCGGTCATGGCCGACGAGATCCGCAACAATACCATGCAGCTGCTGATGTCGACGCCGATGTCGCTGGAACAGATCTTCCTGGGCAAGGTGGCTTCGGCGCTCTGGCGCAAGATGGACGATCTGGTCTTGATCGTGCAAGGCGCGGCGCTGTTTGGACCGCCGCTGATCATCATGCACTACGCGGGTTTATTCCCCCTGCGCGAATCGGGGTCTCTGACTTATCTGCTGATCATCGTTATGACGATCACATCGCTGCTTCGTCTCGTCCTCGAGCCGCTGATGTTTGGCATGGTCGGCGTCGGCATCGGCGCCTTCCTGCCCTTCCGCGCCATCGCCATGATCTCGTCGGTGGCTTGGGTGGCTTTCTATTTCGTCCTGATCAATATGGTTCAGCAGTTGAACTTGCAGTTTCTCAGCGCGGCGCTGGACGGGGCGCGCGAAGCGTCTGAGCTGGCGCTGCAGGCGGCCAACATGCGGCTGGCGCTGGCATTTGGGTTGACGATTGCAATTGAGCTTGTGCTGCCGCTGCTGCTGCCCTACGCGCTGATTCGGCTGGTCAGCGGCTTGCTGGCGCGTCAGCTGCGGGCGAGTTGAATCAGGAGAATGGAACGTGTCGCCGCTTGACTTCTCGCGGAAACTCTAACAGGCGTCAATCAAACCATACCGGATTCGTCCATGCTCGCCCGCCGGCGTCATCACTCACCGTCACCCGCAGCCAGCGCGACGACAGATCCCGCAGATCAAACTCCGCGCCAGTCAGCCGCGCGCCAACAACCCTCAATGCGCCCGCGCGACCACCCGTGACCAGGATCCGCTCTGCCGGTGAGCACTCGACGACAAGTTTGTCACGCCCGTGAAACTCGATATGATGCAGCTGCGCGCCGGTGCTGGAGTAGTAGTGCCCGGCTTTGAGCGCCCGCAGCAGCGCATCCGGCCTGAGCGCCTCCGCCTTGACGTAAACCCAGCCGCGCATGAAGTCGCCAATTCCACCTTTAGCGTGGACATCATCGACGGCGATGGCGCCGACCCGATGCCCCCGATGCAGCAGCAAGTCAATGAAATGCCAGCTGTAACCGCGGTCCGCTGAGACATCACAGCCCCCGTTGTAGCACTCGACAGCATCTGCCGCGCCCAGCGATTCATAATCCGACACTGTCTGGGCGTACCAATTTGGATGTGCGGCGGCCACGAACGCGCCGGCTTCACGCGCCCGTTTGACGACATCCGCACCGCTGTCGCCCGGGCGATGCGAATCGAAATCCAGCGGCAAGCCAACCGCGAGTAAATGCCAAGACGAGCCCGATTCGATCTGCCCCGGATGCAGTTCGGCCCCGACCAGCGTGGTGAAATCGTTACTTCGAAACTGTCGCGTATCCGTGATCGCGTAGCCGTACTGTTCCATACAGTGATCCGTGATCGCGACGAAATCGTAGCCATTCTGTCGATAATGCCGAATGTGCTCAGCCGGGCTCCATGCGCCGTCGGATTCTGTTGAATGCCCGTGCAGGTTGCCGCGATAAAAGCGCCCCGGCTGCGCGAAGGGCAGGCTGTCGATGGTCAAAACTGATGAATTATTCAAAACGTTCTATCCTTTCACCGCGCCCAGCGTCAAACCCCGTATAAAATACCGCTGAAAGAACACAAAAATGAACAGCGTCGGCAGTGACCCTATCAAACTCGCCGCCGCTTGACCACCCCAATCGACCGTGTACTGTCCAGTCAAATTGAGAATGCCGACCATGACCGTGCGGCTCTCGGCCTTTTGCGTCAGGATGAAGGGCCAGAGGAAGTCGTTCCAGATCCAGGTGAACTGCAGCGTCGCCAGCACCGCCAGCGCCGGCAGCGTCAGCGGCAGCATGATGCGGAAGAAGATGCTGTATTCATTGGCGCCATCAATCAGCGCCGCTTCCCGCAGGGCGTTCGGCACGACTTGGAAAAAGTTGCGCATTACCAGCGTGCAAATGGGAATGCCGAAGGCGGTGTGGATGATGATGACCGCCCAGAGCGTATCGTAGAGCCCGATATCGTTCATCAGCCGGAAGACGGGAATCAGCGCGATCTGCGGCGGCAGGAACATGCCGGCCACGATCAGGATGAACAGCGCGCCATCGCCCTTGAAGCGGTACTTGCCCAGTCCGTATCCCGCCAGCGTACCCAGCGCAATCGAGAATAGCGACGCCGGAATCGTCAACAGCAGCGAGTTCTGCAGGTACAAGCCCAGGTTGCCGTCTTCCGGATCCATCACCCGCTCGAAATTGTCGCTGGCGAAATTGGTCGGCACCGTCCAGTAGCCGCCCGCGGAGACCTCGGCCTGCGACTTGAAAGCGGTGACAATCGCGCCGTAAACGGGCACCATGAACAGAATCAGCATAATCGTCAGCACGAAGTAGAGCAGGGCAGTTCCCAGCAGCCTTCCCCAGTTCACCGGCTTCTGCGCTGCGCTAGTCATAGAGTTCCTCGGCGGCGGCCGTCTGTCGGAAATAAAGCACAATAATCACCAGTGTCATCAGGAAGAGAATCACGGCGGCGGAACTGCCGTAGCCCATCTTGAACTTGCGAAAACTTTCGCTGTACATAAAGACGGCGAGCGTATCCGATTTGTTGAAGGGTCCGCCCATCGTCATCACCCAGATAATTTCGAAGCTCTTCAGCGCGCTAATCGCTGTCAGCGCCAGCACGACCACCGTCGCGGGCCGCAGCATCGGGATGATTACTTTGATCAGCGTCTGCCAGTAGTTGGCGCCGTCCACTTTGGCTGCTTCCACCAGCGGCGTCGGCACTGAGGTCAAGCCAGCCAGGAAGATGACCATGTTCAAGCCGGTTTGCTGCCAGGCCCAGGCGACGAAGACGGCGAATAGCGCCGTATTGGGGTTCGCCAGCCAGGCGGTCGCGATATGATCCAGCCCAATTGATCGCAGGAAGAGGTTAACGATGCCCAGCTTGGGACTGTAAAGCCAGACCCAGATGATGCCGATGATGATCGGCGACAGGCAGATCGGCAGATAAAAAAGCGACTTGTAAATCGTGTTGATGGCGCGTTTGCCCTGCAAAGCCAGCGCCAGCGCCAAGCCCAAGAGCGTCGGCGCCGTCATCGCCAGCGCCAGCCAAATCGCCGTATTCTTGATCGCGTTGCTGAAGAGGCGGTCGGTGAAGATCTTTTCGAAATTCGCCGTTCCTACGAAGTTGAAGTCGGCGCCGTATCCGACCCAATCGGTGAAGGAATAATAGAGCGAGTTTAATGTCGGCAGGATGACAAAGGTGAAATAAACCAGGAGGGGCAGGGCGAGGAAGCTGGCTGGAATGATCCAGGGGTGGCGTCTAAGCATTGCTGCTCCTAACCCCCACCCCCAAAGGCGATACTTCACGCGCTGCTAACTGTAGGGGCGACCCAGCAGGTCGCCCGCTATGCCCGGATAGAGCGTGGTGACTCCCCTTCCCTCCTTGTGAGTCACGCAGGTCGTGTAGACACTGACCGGCAGGGAAGGGGACGGAGGGATGGGAATTGAACTCTACTCCATGCCCGCGAACTCGGCGGCGGCATCAGCCTGGACGCGCTCCAGCATGGCTTCGTAGTCGCCCGGATTCGCCATGAATTCCGAGAAGCTGTTCAAGCCGACTTCGGCGACCGGTGGCGGCGTCGCCAGGTCGTAATTGAAAGCGAAGACTGGATCGTTGGCGATCTCGCCGGCGATGCGCGCCACAACATCGTTGTAGATGCCCGTATCGACCAGCAAGCTCGGCGCCAGGTTGCCAGCGCCCAGCGCGAATTCCGCCTGAACATCCGGATTGGTCAGGTAGACCAGGAAGGCTTTGGCCGCGTCCGCATTGGCCGCATCCGCCGAAACCACGAAGGTATCGATGGGACCGAGCGAAGCGCGCGGCGTGTCTTCGTCAATGGTGGGGAAGGAGAAATAATCGAAGTCTTCGCCCGCCACCATTTCGTTGCCTGCGTAAAGCCCGCCGATCCAAGTGCCCATCAATGTCATGGCCGCCTCGCCATTGGCGACGAAGTTGGCCGCCTCATCCCAATCATAGGCGTTGGCATCGGGATAGAAGTAACCGGCATCGACCAGTTCCTTCCATAGCCCATAGGCGCGCACCACTTCTGGATCGGTGTAGGAGGCTTCGCCGCTCATCAACTGGTTGCGATAATCGTTGCCCGCTGTGCGCAGCAAGATCATGTCGAACCAGAATTGGCCGGGCCAGCGATTAATCGAACCGAGCGAGAAGGCCGGGATGCCCGCTTCCTTGAAGGATTCGGCAACGGCGACCAACTCGTCCCAGGTCGTCGGCACTTCTGCGCCGACCTGGTCGAAGAGCGCTGTGTTGTAGAACATGCCGACCCAGTGCAGGGTCAAGGGCACGGCATAGCGCTGCATGTCGTAGGTCGCGGCGTTGTCGATAACCGCCTGCGGGAATTGCGAATCCATGTCGTTCGCTCCCCAGATGTCATCGATCGGCTGCAAGCGGCCGCCGTCAACGACGAACTGAATGCGCGCGCCCGCCCAGTAGCTGAAGATATCTGGCGGGTTGCCACCGGCCAGCTGTACCAGAATCGAGGTCTTGAACTGCTCGTGATCAACCGGGCTCGCCGCGTGCGTCAGTCCCGGATTCTCGGCGATGAAAGCATCAACGATGCCATCGATGAACTCGCCGCCGAATCCGCCGAAGTAGTGGGATACGGTGAAGTCGCCCATCAAATCGTCTTGCGTCAGCGCCGGCGCGACAGAAAGCCCTGCCACCAACACTATGAGTATTGCCAGGATCAAGCGTCTGCTCAACATTTTCATTTCTCCGTAAGCTCTGATACATTGTCGAAGGCAAAGCTGGTGAATTCGATCATCGTCACCTCCTCGCTTCATATACAAATTAGCGCAAGTTCACTGAAAACACAAGCAGTTCCTTGTACATGTTGCTAAAGATACAACACTGTTTTATAATTGTCAACTAATTGACCACATCTTTATCGATTCGCAACTGTTGTTGCATAGATTGCACTTTTAGTTGCGTGATATGAGACAACTTTATGGCCGAGATACAGGCTCTGGCAAAGGGCTTGAAGATCCTGAACCTGCTTGAGCATTCGCGCAACGGCATGGGAACGACCGAAATCGCCAGGCATCTCTCCATCGACAAGAGCAGCGCCTCGCGTCTGCTGCATACGCTGGCGAACTACGGCTTCGTCGAGCAAGACGAGAACAGCGCGCGCTACTTGCTGGGACCCCAGCTCCTGACCCTCGGGCAACACCTGCTCAATCGCATCACCCTGCGCGATCACGCCCGGCCTTATTTGCACGAGCTGGTGGACAAGACCGGCGAATGCGCCCATCTGGCGATTCAGGCGCAGCAGCAGGCGCTCTACATCGATCAGGCGGAATCGACCGCGGCCTTGCGGGTGGAATCGGAGATCGGCACGCTCTCCCCGCTCCATTGCACGGCGCTGGGCAAGGTGATGCTTGCCTTCGGCGACTGCCGCATGCCGGAGGAACTTAGACCCTTCACCCATCGCACGGTCACCGATCCCTCTACCTTGGAGGCGCAGCTGACGCAGACGGCAAGTCGCGGTTACGCAATCGACGATGAGGAATACAACTATGGCGTGCGTTGCGTCGCGGCGCCGGTTTACGACCACCGCGGCCTGCTTGTTGGCGCGATCGGCATCAGCGGACCGGCCGGCCGCGTTACCTTGGAACGCATCGATGAATTTGGCGCCGTCGTCAAGGAAACCGCCGACGCCTTATCAATACGTATGGGCTACGACGCCCAGCTTCAGCTAGCGCGCGACAGTAGCGAAGAGGCATCCGCTAACTAGATCCGAGCCCTCGTAACGGCACGAACAGCCCGAATCTGCCAATGCCTCCAACTATGTTGCGCAGTTCGCAACAAACAACATGATCAACATATCAATCCAGGCGGGGCAAAGCGCATATGCTTCCCCACGCATGAGGTAAAATCACTGCTGGACAGTCAGAAACAGGGAGCGGGCTTATGATTAACAAGATGCTGATTGACGGTCAATGGCAGGACGCAGCCGACGGCGCGACCTGGCAAGTGCTGAACCCGGCCAGCGAGGCGCCGATCGCCGATGTGCCATTCGGTGGCGCCGAAGAAACGACGCGGGCGATCACAGCGGCGCATGAGGCGCTACCCCGTTGGCAGGGCATGACTGCCTACGAACGCTGCGGCATCCTGCGCGATATCGCCGACGCCCTGCGCGCGCGGGCCGCTGAATTGGCGCCTATTATGACAGCCGAGTGCGGCAAGCCCCTGGGCGAAGCGGCGGGTGAATGGGGCGCCTGCGCTGATCTCTTCGATTGGTTCGCCGAAGAGGGCAAGCGCGCTTATGGCCGCACCATTCCGGCGCGCAAACTGGGCAAGCGCCTGCTCGCGATTCCGCAGCCCGTCGGCGTCGTTGCCACCATCACCGCTTGGAACTTCCCCGCTTATCTGCTGGCGCGGAAGTGGGCGGGCGCGCTCGCCGCCGGCTGCACCGTCGTCGGCCGCCCGAGCGAACTGACGCCGCTGAGCGCGATGGCGCTGGTGAATGTGATGGTCGAAGCCGGATTGCCCAAAGGCGTGGTCAATCTCATCAACGGCGAGCCGCAGATCATGGGCGAAACGATCCTCCGTGACCCGCGCGTGCGCAAGCTCAGCTTCACTGGTTCGCAGCGCGTTGGCCAGATCCTCATGCGGGGTGCGGCCGCTGGCATCAAGAAGCTCAGCCTGGAACTCGGTGGCAGCGCGCCGGTTCTGGTCTTCGCCGATACGGATATGAATTGGGCGGCGCAGCAAGGCGTGATGGCGAAGTTCCGCAATAACGGGCAGGTCTGTATTTCGCCGACCCGCTTCTACGTTGAGCAGCCTGCTCTGGAAGAATTCCTCGATGCGGTCAAAACTGAGACCGAGAAGCTCGTCGTCGGCGATGGCCTGCTCGAGCATGTCACCAATGGACCGATGGTCAGCGGCACGGGCCGCGACAAGGTCGAGCAATTCGTCGATGACGCCCTTTCAAAACGCGCTGCGCTTGTGGCCGGCGGCGGGCGCCCCGCCATTGAGAAGGGCTACTTCTACAAGCCGACCGTCCTGACCGATGTCACCACCGACATGCAGATCGGCTGCGACGAAGTCTTTGGTCCAGTGATGGCGGTCAGCGCCTTTTCCACGATCGACGAGGCGCTGCAGCTGGCCAACGATACGCCTTACGGCCTGGCCGGCTACGTGATGACAAAGGACCTGTCGACGGCGACGCGCGTTTACGAGGGCCTGGACTTCGGCATCATCGGCGTCAACGACCTGGTGCCAGCCACGGCCGAGGCGCCCTTCGGCGGCGTCAAGACCAGCGGCTTCGGGCGGGAAGCCGGGCAAGAGGGTTTGTACGAGTACATGGACCCCAAGTTCGTCTCGATCGCGCTGGATTAGCGAGAAGCGCTGCCGCCTCTGACAACCGGGCTAGACGCGGCTGTGCACCAGTCATGCGGCTAGTGAGCTACCCGCAGTCGCCCTCCATGCGCACATAAAGGGCGCTGATCCAGCCAGTTCTGCCTTCCTCTTCGTCTTCTTCATCTTCCACTTGGAACCAGCCCGGCGTTCGCGCCCTGGCGACAAATGTCGTCGTGTAGCTGGCGACGCCGATGATATTGCCCCAGGGAGCGTCGCGGAAGTTGAGGTTGTGGGTCGGGCGCACGCGGCAATCGGACAAGGCTTCGACAACAGGCATGACTTCGATAGCGCCAAGATCGCAGCCATTGCCCAGCGGACGCGGCTGGCCACGCTGGTCTGAATCGAGGCAGACTTCCGGGTAGCCGGCGTCGATCAGCGGGCTGTCAGCGCGCGGCGCGACTACCGCGGCTGATTCCTCCACTTCCTCCAGCATTGGATCGCCCCTGAGCAGCGGTGAACAGGAACCGTCTTCGATCAAGTTGTAAAGGTTTTGCGTCAAGCGGCCAACGCAATGCTTGGCTCTTCTAGAGATGGCGCCGGCAATGACGCTGTTCCGCAGCCTGAGCGCGACCTTTGTGTGAGGTTGTCCATCTATGTGTATCCCTGCTCCGCTCGAAGCAGTGTTATCTATCATCGTAACGTGTGTGAGATTTACTGGGAAACTGGTGTTTCTACGCTCGCTAGCGGAAAAGCTTGAGCCCCCGGCCGAAAGGGCGCCGCCATACCGCGCCTTATTCCCGACAAAAGTGCTGTTGCTGACGACGAGCCCGCCGGACGTGGTGCCAATGGCGCCGCCCTCATATCCGGAATTATTTCGGATAAAGCTGCTGTTTGTGATTCTTGCGAAGCCGCCGCCATTCATACTGATCGCGCCGCCACTATTACTCCCGAAGTTGTCAACGAAGCTGCTGTTGTTGACCTCGATATATACGGGGAAAAAGGAGCCGATCGCGCCGCCGCTACCTGCCCGATTGCCGATGAATTTGACATTGTTGGCGATCGCCGTCCCGCCGTTTTTCAGACTGATCGCGCCGCCAAAAGCATTTAAGCCCTTGGTCAGCGTCACGTTGTTTACCGTCAGCTTGCCACCAATGACGTCAAAGATGGCGAAGCGGGATCCCCCGTCGATCGTGTATCCATTGCCTTCTATGGTGATTTCTGACTTGATCGCCGCCAGCGGTTCGCTGAGCACATAATCGCGGATCAAATAGATTGTGTCGGCGCCATTCCCGGCCGGGCAGGATCGATAGGCTTTATCGGTATTCGCCGCGATGATCTGGTCCGGCAAGTTGCAAATCGTTGGGGTGGGCGTCGCTCCCGGCCTGGCTGTCGTCGATTCGATCGCGCCAATGTCGCAGCCGCCGCCCTGCGGACGGGGCGTGCCGATTTGATCCGTTTCCAGGCAGAACTCCGGGTCAGCGGCATCGACGGCCGGGCTATGATTGAGCAAGGGCAGGTACGCTGGGGAGCCGGTCAAATCGCCAAGCCGGGTTGTGGCGTTCCGCTCATAGCCGCAGGATCCGTCTGTGCTTAGATTGCCGCTGTAATGATCCAATCCGCCGAAGCAGGCAGTGCGGCCGCGGGCGACGACGATGCTGTTTTGCAGGCTGACCTGGCCCTCTTCTGGCGAAGACGCATGATTGGTTATCGTGCTGCCAGAAATGTTGTATGGCTGCGACAGGAAGTTGTTCACCATTGTCACATGAATGAGCGATACATCGCCGCTAAATACGTGCAGGACGCCGGCGTCATGTCTCGCGGAATTGTTGTGGAAGGTGCTGTTTTCAATACGTGTCGTGGCTGAAGAATTGGTAATCACCCCGCCGTAATCATCAGAATAGTTATCCAGGAAGCTGCTCTGTTTGATGTCAACCGTGCCTCTGGCGATTTCTAAGGCGCCGGCATGCCAATCCGCTCTATTGTTCAGGAAACTGCTGTTATCCACGCTCAGCCGGTTGCGGTGGTCTCCGAGCTGGGTGATCGCGCCGCCATATGTTGCCGAATTATTGGACAGGGTGGAATGGGAAATGACGACTTCCGAACCGCCACGAATCAGAATCGCGCCGCCTTTCTCGGCTTTGCCAGCGCGCATCGTCAAATTCTTGATCGTGAGATTGCCGCCATTCACGTCAAAGATGCGGAACTTCCCGTCTCCGCTGATCGTATGACCACCGCCTTCAATCGTGATCGTGCCCGTGATCGGCGGCAGCGGCTCGCTCAGTGTGATGTCTTCGGCGATGGTGATGATGTCGTGGCTCGTCCCCGCCGGGCAGAAACCGACCGCGGTATTCGTATTGGCTGACCGGATGTGATCGGTCAGTGTGCAGACCGATGCCGAAGCGGGCGCTGTTGAACCGGCGTACAGCGCGGCGACGGCGATGAGCAGGACGAAGCAAGCGTGTTGGCTCAACCGATTTGAAAACATGCGAGTCTCCCCTTGTCTGAAGGCTAGGCTTCTTTAGTTGCGGCCACCAGCGATGCTGCCGCTGGCTTAGCTGTCAGAGAAATAGTTGAACGCGCTGCCGCCAAGACAAGAAAAACCCGCTTGGCCATCTACATGTACGATAGTATCCGACAAGCTGAATGAGGGGGAGCCCGCGGTATTGCGGCGGAAGGTGTTTTTGTCAATAATTCCGCATCTGCCGTTGCTCCAGATGGCGCCACCACGATATGTAGCCGCATTGTCGAAGAAGCTGCTATCGAAGACTTTGAGGTTGTTGTTATCTGTCGATGCAATCGCGCCGCCCCGCTTCGCCTTGTTGTTGCGGAAGTTGACAGCCGAGACAATGAGGTAGGAGGCATTCCGCGCTGTGATCGCGCCGCCGTACCCGTCGGGATTACTGCCGTTGATAAGATGCATGTTCTTCATGGTGACTGTGCCGCTTTCGATGTCGAAGATGCGAAAGCGGTTGCCTCCGCTGATCGTATGCCGATTGCCGTTAATAGTGAGGTCGCTCGTAATCGGCGGGAGCGCGTCACTAAGCACAATGTCCCGTGACAGCTCAATGACGTCGGCGCCATTTCCCGCCGGGCAGCGGCCGGCTGGCTCATCCGTGTTGGCGGCGATGATCTGGTCAGCCAAGGTGCAGCCAACCGGCCGCGCCGCAGGTTGCCCAGCGGTAAAGTTGGAGGCGCGCGCCGACTCAATCGCGCCGATGTCACAGTGAGGTCGCGCGTTGCCGAGCTGATCCGATGGGAGGCAGAACGCTGGATCAGCCGCGCCGTGTGCCGGGCTGGCGTCCAATAACGGAAAATGCGCCGGTGATTCGACCATTTCCGCCAGCAGCGGATCGCCGCCAGACTGCCTGGTGCAGGTCCCGTCTTGACTGAAATTGCCGCGATTCTGATCCAGTCCGCCGGAACAATCATCACCGCTGCCACTGCCGGCGACGATGCTGTTGCGCAAGTGTAGGGCGCCCGCTTCGCGATAGATGCCGGCGCCCACAATGCGCGCTGCCACGTTGTTCATCACGGTCAGATGCGTCAGGCTGGTCTCGCCGCCAATTGCATATATGCCGCCGCCTTTTTGTGCCTTGTTGCCGCTGAGCGTACTGTTCGCAACTGCTGCCCGTCCGCTCAACGTAGCGATCGCGCCGCCAAATTCCCCCGCCCAATTGTCGAGGAAGGCGCTTCCATTTATGTCGACGCTGCCGCCTTCCGTCAAAATAGCGCCGCCCGTGGTCTTGGCTCTATTGAGCACAAAGCGGCTGTTGCTGACATTTAGCCTGTCGTTGACGCTTTCCGTCGCGATTGCGCCACCGAAAAAGGCCGTGTTCATTTTGAAGGTGACATTCTCGACGACGGCTCGGCCGCCATTCTTCAGCAAAATGGCGCCACCCTTGGGGCTATTGCCTTCGGTCAAGGTCACATTGCTGATCGTCAGCGCGCCGCCATCAACAGCAAAGATGCCGAATTCATTGTCGCCACTAATCGTGTATCCATTGCCCTCTAGCGTGATCACGCTGGTAATGGGCGGCAGCTTCTCACTGAGAGTGAAGTCCCTGATGAGAAAGATGGTATCGGCGCCATTCCCTGCCGGGCAGTTGCCCACCGCCGTATCGGTGTTAGCGGCGATGATCTGGTCGGGCAAGGGGCAGATTGCCGGCACTGCAGTTGGCGCCGGAATCGCCGTTGTCGATTCAAAAGCGCCGATATCGCAGCCACCACCCTGCGGTCTCGGCGTGCCGAGCTGGTCGGTCTCCGGGCAGAATCGCGCATCGGCCGCGTCAAGCGCCGGGCTGCCATCCAGCAGTTCATAATAAGCGCGCGAACCGCTCTTCCCGGCAAACATGGCATCGCCACCGGCCATCGACCCGCAGGAGCCGTCCTTTATCAAATTGCCGATATTCTCATTCAAAGGTCCCCGACAATTCCCGGCTGCGAGGCCGGCGACGATACTGTTGCGCAGGTTGAAGTTCTTGTCATCATCGTCGACCCAAATATTGTGCCCCGCCTTATGCGCCTCGTTGTAGTTCATGGTAACGTGCGTCAGGGTGGTTCTGGATGCGACAATGCCGCCCGGCGTCCAGACTTCGGAACCGACGGCGCCGCCATATCCCGCCGCATTGCCATTGAACGTGCTGTTTGTGACATCCAACTCTACGCCTATGCCGACAAAAATAGCGCCGCCCGTCTGTATGCTCCGTGTGCGGTTGCCGAGGAAGCTGCTGTTTTCGATGACGCTGCTGCTGTACCACAAATAGATCGCTCCGCCATCCCCACGAGCGCGGTTGTTATTGAAACTGCTGTTATTGACAGTTAGCTTGCTATCATGCACACTGATCGCGCCACCGAAACCGGCGCTGTAATTCTTTGAGAAAACGGAATTGTTGATGACAACCTCGGCGCCAGCAACCATTATGATGGCGCCGCCATTCGCAGGTCTGCCCAGGTTGTCCTCCTCGTCGGCACTGCCCTCAATCAACGTCAAATTGTTGATCGTCAGTCGCCCGCCATTTACATCAAAGATGCGAAACTGGTTATCTCCGCTAATCGTATGACCGCCGCCTTCAATCGTGATTGTCCCCGTGATCGGCGGCAGCGCCTCGCTCAGCGTGATGTCTTCGGCGATGGTGATGATGTCGTGGCTCGTTCCTGCCGGGCAGAAGCCGACAGCGGTATCGGTATTGGCCGACCGGATGTGATCGGCCAGGGTACAGACCGACGCCGAAGCGGGCGCCAAATGCGCGGATGTAAACAGCGCACTGACAATTGCGATGAGCAGAGAGCTTCTGAACAAGCTCGGACGGTGGGAAAACATCGATGCCTCCACTTTTCTGTTAGGGGGCGTCGCGGGGATAGGGTCCTCCGCAGCGACGACAGGTTATGCGTCAATTGTGAGAATCTTAACGTACATTCTGTTTGACGCAAAACGAAGAGGGGAAGCGCGCCGCCAGGTCCCATACTCCTGTTTCATTCCAGCCAGGCGTATCAGCTCGCGCGCTTGCATTGCCTTGTCCTCGCTCATGGACTACACTCAATGGCATCTGAGGGCAATAGCGGAATAGCTCTGGGGGAGCATGACAACGGTATCGATAAGCCTGGGACAAATGCAGATCAAGCTGGCGCGCGTCGAAGACAATCTCGAAACCGCCGAGCGCATGATCGCCGAAGCCGCTGACAGCCAATCGCAGCTGATCGTCCTGCCCGAGCTTTGGTCGAGCGGCTACGACCTGGAAAACGCCGGCGATTACGCGGACGAGCTAGGCGCCGGCATGTTCGCCCAGCTTTCCAAAACAGCGCGCGAGCAGTCGATAGCCGTCTTCGGCTCGATTCTCGAGCGGCGCGGCGATCAATTTCTGAATTGCGCTACATACTTTGACACGGATGGCGGCCTCGCCGGCGTCTACCGCAAGATTCACCTTTTCCGGCTCTTTGATGAGCACAAGTGGCTGGGCGAGGGAGAAGCGCCGACCGTAATTG
Organism: Anaerolineae bacterium; assembly: GCA_012270545.1. GTDB lineage: Bacteria > Chloroflexota > Anaerolineae > Aggregatilineales > Phototrophicaceae > UBA6055. The sequence continues at coordinate 14,751 of JAAXID010000105.1, forward strand.
AACAGCCTTGGGGAACAGCTGGCTTGAGCATCTGTTACGATCTGCGCTTTCCCGAGCTATTCCGCCGCTATGCTGTCGAGTATGGCGCGGAGCTGATCCTGATTTGCGCCGAGTGGCCGCTCGTCCGCGTCGAGCATTGGCGGGCTCTGTTGATCGCCCGCGCGATCGAAAATCAATGCTTTGTCGCCGCGAGCAATTCATGTGGCAATACTGGCGACACCGTCTTCGCCGGACATTCGATGATTGTCGACCCCTGGGGTAAGGTCATCGTAGAAGCGGGCGAAGACGAGGACATGCTGACAGCAGAAATCGACCTCGACGAAGTCGACCGCGTCCGCCGCGCGATTCCGGTCTTCGAAGATCGCCGTCCCGATGCCTACCTGACTAGCTGAGGTCAGCGCCACCGCTAGGCTTGAAAGCGAGCCGCCCCTGTGCTATACTCGCCGCGTGAATGGTAATCTGGCGGTCAAAAGCGCTTCCTTATTTCGCAATAAAGCAGCATACCCTCGGTTCATCAACATTTCCATCAATGTGAATTGGGCGCATGTGGGACAGCGTGCGTCTTTGCCTGCCGCCACCGCGCGCAAATGTGGCGCGAGCAATGGGTCGCCGGGCGCTGTATAAGGAAACACAGGCGGCCGCCACTGCGTATATATTGATGAAAAACAGACCGGAGCAAGCTTATGTATTCAAGAGGCGACCAGATCATTCATCCCCGCTATGGCGCCGGAACGATCGTCGGCAAACGGAAGATGACTTTCATGGGCGAGCTGCGCAACTACCACATCGTTGAGTTGGTGGGCGATCGTGGCGAGGTGATGATCCCGGTCGACGCGGCCAGCGATATGAATATTCGGCCCGCCATTGAAGATCTGTCCATAATAGAAACTGTATTCGCGGCACCGCCGTCAGAACTGTCGGACGATTATCGCTCGCGGCAGGCGACGATTCAAAAGCAGATTCAAACCCGCGAGCCCGAAGCGATGGCTATGGCGCTGCGCGACCTGTTTTGGCGTGAACAAACCGACAAGCTCACTTCGGTTGAACTCAAAATGAAAAGCAGCTTGATGAAGATGCTCAGCCACGAGATCGCCGTCATCTGCGCCGATATGACGGTTGAGCAGGCCAGCAGCCATCTCACGCAGATGCTCTACCGCATGGTGCAGGAACCGGATGACGCGCCGCCGGAAGAGGGCAGCGAATCCCTCTAAATCCTGAGCCTGCGCGCCTCTCCACCTTTAGAGGATGTCGAAGTACGCCAGGCTGAAACTGCCGACCCCGCCTTCATAATTGATCAGGATCTGATTATCCGCATCGGCGAATCCGGGACTTTCCCATACACCGCTGGTCTGCTTTCCGCCACCCTCGAGTCTTTTGAATCCAGCCGGCAGATTGACTTGCCCCAAACCGGTCTTGCCGGTCACACGTAGGGCTGCCCCAGGCGCGACTGAAACACGGACTTCGCCGACCCCGCCCGCGATCTTGAGGCGGCCGCGGCAACTCGCTGGAATCGTCACCTCAGTTTTGCCAACCCCGCCGTTGACTTCCCCGGCGAATCTTGATTCTTGCAGCGGAGTGGTCAACGTGACTTGCCCCAGGCCAGTCTCCAACTTGAAGTTTTCGACCTGCAATCGGCTCAGATCGATTTCGCTTTCGCCAATCCCGCCCTTCAGCCGTAATTTCAGGGGCAGATTCTGTGCCAGCGCGATATCCCAGTGCAGATCCCGCGCATTGCCCGCCATCACTGCCAGATCGCGTGGGAAGCTGCCCTTCTGCCGCAGCGAAATGACCCGCTCCGCGCCGCCACTCACCTCGTATTCATATTCGCCAATGTATTTTAGTTCCGCCTGAAAGAGATTCGCCGAGCCGGCATCGAGCGCGCTCACGGTGGCTCGTCCGACTGAGAAGTCAATTTGGATGCTTGCCGATGTCGCCTCGCCCCGTTCCTCCTGCAGCGATGCTCGCTTCGCTTCCACCTCGCCGCCCATCATGTCGCTGACAAATTGTCCCGCGCGCACCCGCAGGTTCTCGAAGTCAAAAGACCACTCGACCTTGCGATGTTCTTTGTTCATCCCGTCAGTCTCCTTGCTGATCTATCTTTTGCGTATACGCACAACCTGGGCAAGCGGTTGCTGGCGGCGCAATCCGACTCCCACTTGTCGCTTCCGCTGAAAAAGCACTATACTTGTCATCAGACTCGCGGATGAGGAATCACGAATCATGGAAAACAATCCCGCCGTCAAATGGGTGATGCAGCGCCCTCGCTTCAGCGCTTGGGTCGTCTTGGCCGCGGGCATGGTCGCCCTGCTGGTCTGCGAAGCGCGTGCCGTTGGCTTGCTCCCCTCGCAATGGATCGCGCTGATCGTCGCGACAATCCTGGTCGCCGGCGCTTGCATCTGGATCATCAGCTGGGAAGACACGGACAACCCCGAAGACGAAGCTCAAGTCAACGCTGAAGAGGTCGCGGCGCTAGAAGTCAAAAGCACGGACTGACAGTCCAATCTCGTCTCATCCAGACAACTACGAATGACCACGCAACGCTCCCCCCGGAATCGGGGGAGCATTTTCTGCTTTGCACACGTCGACTGAGATATCGCGCATGACCCGAGTAAATGCTTTTCTGACACGCCCGCACGAGCGCCACAAAGACAGCTACATCGAGGCCGTCTACGAATACATCCGCGAAAAGCACGCGGTCAACTGGCACCCGGAAATCCTGCGGGCGCGCTTTGACGAGTACCTGAAGGTCGTAGAGCAGATGGAGACCGAGCCGCTCGCGGGCATGGTGCCGGCCACCCTGTTCTGGCTGATCGCTGCCGGCCATGGTTACATCGGTGATGTCGATGTGCGCCACTGCCTGAACGAAAATTTGGGGCGTTTCGGCGGTCACATCGGCTACAAGATACGCCCCTCATTCCGCCGGCGCGGCTACGGGGCGCTGATCTGTCGCCTGGGGATTGAGCAAGCGCGCCTGCTCGGCATCGCTGACATCCTCATCACCTGTGATGACGACAACATCGCTTCTTACAAGATCATCGAAGCCAACGGCGGCGTTCTGCAAGACCGGATCGACAATGGTCGCGGCGTATTGACGCGCCGCTACTGGATCCGCGCGGAAGAATAAATCGTCCTCAGCGCGGTATCTTGCGGCTGCCCTTGGCGCAGTCGGGCAATTCCTTGCCGAGCAGCGCATTGATGCGGTAGCGGCGGCGGGCGATGTAGCGATAGACGCGCTTCCCAAGCGCATCGGACCCGGGAAGTTGCAGTAGCAGCCACAGCGGTAAACCGAGTGGCAATTCCCGCAGCATACGCCGGGTGCCCGCGAAGCCGGCGTACAGACGGCCCCCATCATCCAGCACGTGAATCTCGCTCATCAACCGCTCGTGACCCAAATCGACGAAGCGCTCACTCGCTTCATCGGACTCATGTAGGTCGACAAACTCAATCCGCTTCAGCCAATCCAGCGCGCGCATCGTCTCGCAAGTGGATCGGCATACTACACAATTGCCGTCATACAGCGCCGTCAGCATAGTTCCTTTCTCGCCTCCAAATTGTACCTATTGTAATCGTCATCCATTCACATGTTAACCGCATTAAACCGGTGGGAGTGTCTAATTTCGAGGAGG
>JAAXID010000029.1 GCA_012270545.1 Anaerolineae bacterium
AAACCGAAGCGTGGATTCAGGATCCAGATCCAGGTCAAGCTGGCTGCGACCACCGGCACCAGCACCGGGAAAAAGAAGATCGTGCGATAGATCGAAAGGAACTTTACATTCTGGCTCAGCAAATAGGCGATGAAGATGTCAAATATGGTGGCAAAGACAAGCAGCAGGGTGGCGTATCTGATCGAGTTGCTGATCGATATCCAGAAGAGCGGATCAGCGGTGAAGAGCTCGACATAATTGTCCAAGCCCACCCAACGCGGGCTTAAGTTGATGATGTTGAAGTTGGTGAAGCTGTAATAGAGCGAGGCGAAAAAAGGATAAACGGTAAAGGCGACGAAGCCGATGATCCAGGGGGCCACAAAGAACAAGCCCCAGGCCGGGAGATTGTCCGTGCGCCAGCTGTTGGGTTTGCTAGCTGGATCCCGCTTTAACTTGAACATGAAACGCCCTGGATTATCCTTCGTCTGTAGGGGCGAGCCACCGGGTCGCCCGTCGGTCACAGCGAAACCTTGAAGTCGGGCGACTCACAGAGCCGCCCCTACAGTTTCCCATGCAGTAGGGGTCAGCCACTAGCTGACCCGTTGTAACAGTACTTGCAAAGGCTAGCCCTGCAGGCGCTCAACCTCACGCCGTGAACGCGCGACCGCATCGGCAATCACTTCCGCCGGGTCAGCGTCATTGAACATGACATTGTCGACAGCCTCATTCAATGCGCTGCCCAGGAATCCGTTGCCGGGGAAGCTCGGTCTCTCGAGTGTGTTGGGCAGAATCTCGTCACGAGCCAGGACCGTCCAGGCGCCTTCTTCGGCGACTTCTGGTAAATTGGCGAGTGACGGACGCGAAGGCATGACACTATCTGGCAGGGCCTTGTTGATCGCCACGTAGGGCGACGAGCTCATATAGTTGGCAAAGGCGAAGCCGCCGTCGGGGTTGGCGCAATTGGCTGGCACGAAGTACATATTGGCGATTGATGTTCCCGGCGTGGCGTCGTCGGCGCTCTCCAAGGTGGGGATCGGGATGACGCCGAAATCGACATCCGGTCCGTATTCGCCCATGTCGTTGAACAGCCAACTGCCAATAACCCAGAAGCTGATCAAACCGGTATAGTAGATGCCTTGTGGCGAGTTGCGCCCAAAGCCGTTTCCGCCGTAAGTGGAAGCGTAGCCGGCCAGGTTTTCGACGCCAAATTCTTCGCCATAACCTTTGTACCAGTTCAGCAACTCGATCCACGCTTCTTCGTCAAGGGCGATGTTGCCCTCAGCCTCGTCCCAATATTTACTACCGAAGGCCGCGCCCCACTCCCAGACTTGTTTGCCCGGGAGCGTCGGTGAAAAGCCAAGACGCAGGATTTCGCCATCGTCGGCGATATCATTGAGCATCGCGCCCTGCTCGTCCAGTTCGGCGATCGTCCTTGGCGGATTGTCCGGATCCAAGCCGCCCTCTCTCATGCGGTCCTTGTTGTAGTACATGAACTGCACAATGGTCGAGATGCTCATAGCGTGCACGTCGCCCTGGTATTTCATTTGATTGAGCGTCGCGGGCCAGAAGTCCATCAGGTCGACGTTCTCGGCGTCGACATAGGGCTGTAAGTTGGTCAGGGCGCCGATGGCGGCGTCGCCAACGATCCAAGCCCAGCCACGATACGCATCCGGCGGTGAGCCGGCCGCGGTGGCGGCGAGCACCCGATCATGGATCTCGCCCCAAGGCACGATGATGTGCTCGGGGGCAAATTCGGGATTCTCAACGGCGAAATTATCGATCGCGCCCTGCATGGCGTCCGCCATACGGCCTTGACCGAAACCGGTCCAGATTTCGACTTTGCTCTGCGCGCCGGCCGGCATGCCTTGCAACAGGGCGGTCGCGGCGCCGCTGAGTCCGGCGACCTTGGCCAAGCTCACGCCGGCCGCGCTGCCGCCCAGCATCTTCAGCATGTCGCGCCGGCTGATCTGCTTTTCGTTTCTTTCTGTCATCTCAAGCTCCTCATAATAAATTTCCGATTTACCTGCGGTACACTGCTGCCTGTTTCCACGGCGCCTCCTTCTCTACTGGTCGCCAGCTTCGTAAATCGACGCCTCACTGACGAAAGCTGCAATGTGCTAAATCGATTAACCCATGCGAACAGTATAACTAGAACTTCCGAGTCTGTCAAATACGTTCCTTTAGAGGGGGAGTGTCTAAATCGATGGATATGCTCTATGCCGAGTATGTCACGCGGATTTTTGCCACAGAGAACACAGAGGGCACAGAGATTTTTGCTAAGATCGCAGGCAACTGCATATCCTCAGTATTAGACATTTCTCGTTTGAATGACCGCGATTCCTAAGCCGCCGTCAAGTAATTTGTGGACGCGAGTTCATGGCAGCACATATCCTCTTGCGAATGATAACGCGAGAACGACGCGCTTGCCAACGACAGCCCCTGCTTCCACTATTGGCGCGGGCGGCGATTAGGCGTTATGCTCCGCCATTATCGTTTCGCAAAGGGGAGCGGATTACATGCCCAGGATGACAGGCGGCAAATTACTGGCGGATACGGTTCACGGCTACGGCATCACGCACGTCTTCTTCATGCCCTATATCGCGCCGCGCGCGCTGATGGAGATGGAGAAGCTGGGCATCAAACGGGTGCAGACCCACGGCGAGAAAGCGGCCGCGTATATGGCCGACGCTTACGCCCGCGTTAAACGCTCGCCGGCGCTCTGTATGGCGCAGTCAGTTGGCGCGGTTAATCTGGCGGCGGGTTTGCAAGATGCCTGGTTATCCTGTTCGCCGGTGGTCGCCATCACCGGCCGCGAGTGGCAGGAGCATCAGTTGCGCCACGCTTATCAAGAAGTCGATCACATGGCGCCTTTCTCCGCCGTCACCGACTACAGCGCCTACGTTTCCCGGCCGGAGGAACTCTCGCATCATCTGCGGCAGGCCTTTCGCGCGGCGACCAGCGGCACGCCACGTCCGACACATCTCGATCTGCAGGGCATCGACGGCGGTGGCGTGGTCAATGTCGAGGCTGACCTCGATGTCGTCGTCGAGGAGCAGTTCGCGGCGCTGCCCCCGTTTCGCCCGATTGCCGACCAAGAGTCGATTGACGAAGCGCTGGCTCTACTGAGGGGGGCGGAGCGACCGGTTATCGTCGCCGGCGGCGGCGTGACCGCATCCGATGCCCGCGCCGAACTCATCGCGCTAGCGGAGAAGCTCGCGATCCCTGTAGCAACGGCGCTCAATGCCAAAGCGATGTTTCCGGCTGACCACTCGCTGGCGGTTGGCGTGCCAGGCGCTTACTCGCGCGCCTGCTCCAATCAGGTGCTATGCGAAGCTGACTTGCTCTTCTATATTGGCAGCCACGCCGGCGGTCAGTTGACCTTCAATTATGTGATCCCGCCTCAAGGCGCGCAGGTCATCCAGCTCGATATCAATCCGGAAGAGATCGGGCGCAACTACGCGATTTCGGTCGGCTTGCACGGCGATGTTCGCGCCACCTTGCGTCAGATGCTGAAGACCGCCGAGGCCGCCGACCCGCGCCACGATTGGATCACCTGGGTTCAGGAACGGGTCGCCGTCTGGTGGGAAGAGGTCGATGTTCACTACAGCTCGGACGAGGAACCGATGCGGCCCGAGCGCCTCTGCAAAGAACTGAGCGAGAACTTGCCAGCTGACGCCATCCTCGTTTCCGATACCGGGCACGCCGGCATTTGGACCGGCACTATGCTCGATCTGCGCCATCCCACGCAATCGTACATCCGCTGTTCGGGCTCGCTCGGCTGGGGACTGCCGGCGGCGATGGGCGCCAAATGCGCGGCGCCGGAGCGCCCCGTGCTCTGCTTCAGCGGCGATGGCGGCATCTGGTATCACATCGCCGAGTTGGAAACGGCTCTGCGCTGTGGCATCAACACCGTCACTATCATCAACAATAATCACTCGCTCAATCAGGAGCGCGATGGTGTCGAGGCGATCTATGGCGGGACGACAAGCGGCTCGGATGAGCTCTGGCTCTTTGAGGATACCGATTTCGCGGCGATGGCCGAATCCTTCGGCTGCCTGGGCTTGACGGTGACGGAGCCGAGCGAGATCAGCGGGGCGCTGGAGCGTGCCTTCGCCGCCAAGCGTCCCGCCGTCATCGATGTGAAGACGAGCGTTGAGGGTATCGCCCCACGCGCCTGGACGCCGAGTTGAGCGCTAATGGGAGTATGAGCGCGGCAGGATTCGAACCTGCAACCAATTGATTAAAAGTCAACTGCGCTGCCATTGCGCCACGCGCCCAAACAGCCCTCGATTATAGTGACGACACCGCCGATATTCAAGCGGCAGCTTATCCCCGCCAGCCGTTCTGAAGCGGCGAAAACCAGCCCCGTTAAAGCGCTCAGTTTGATTGTCCTAATCTGAATGTCCCTATATACTGAATCTTGATTTACCGGACTTTGCGAATAATCGCACTCGCGGGGGGATATATGGCGGAATTAGCACCCCTTGAAGCGCCTGTCACAACAGTGACGGACCTGCCGCTGCGCCGTCTCGGGCGCCCCATCGGCCGCGACGAACTGCTGCGGGCGCTTTTGCTGCGCCTGCGCCAAAACCAGCAACTGGTCTTGCATGGCGCGGCTGGCACGGGCAAGACCACCGTCGCCGCCACCATCGCCAACGTCTACTTGCAGCAGCACGACCGCCCCATCTTGTGGCTGAGCGTCGATAATCCGCCCCTGGTCGAGTTGATCGTCCGCATCGCCCGCGCTTACGGCGAGGACGACATCAGCAATGCTGAGAACCCGCTGACGGGCGCGGCCGCCGTCAAAGCGCTGTTGCGCGAGAAGCGGCCCCTGCTGGTGCTGGACGGAGAGATTGACTCACTGGTTCTCGCGCCTTTCGTCAAGCGCTGCGCAGCCGACGTCCCATTGGTGGTCACCAGCAGCGCGCCGCTGGCTAATGGCGATTGGCGCAACCAGCCGATCGGCAACCTGGCGGAGAGTGATGCCGTCCGCCTGTTCAAGCAGAAAGCCGGCATCAAGGATGATAAGGACGATGCCGCCATTCAGGTCATCGCCGCGCAGCTCAAGGGAGCCGCCTTCCCGCTGGCGCTGACTGCGCGCAGCATGATCATCGCGCGGCAATCGGCGGCCGACTTCAGCGACACCTTGGCGGAAGCGCTGGAAAGCTACGACGATCAGGCGGCGCTGGCGGCACTGAGCATCAGCTTCGCGGGCCTGAACGAGCGCCTGCGCGACCTGCTGCTTTTCCTGTGCGCGACCATGCGGGGCGAAGCCTCTGTCGCCTTTCTCAATCTGCTCAGCGGTATCGCCGCCGAGTCGATCGATATGTCGATGACCATCCTCTCGCGGCTATTCATGGTGGAGCGTTTCCAACGCCTCGGCGAAGCCTACTATCGCTTGCATCCGCTGGTGTGCGACTTCCTCAAGGATTGGGCGCTGGAACGTGATCGCTTCGACGGGCTGCGCGCCGATATTGTCGATAGTACGCGCGATTATCTGGATGTGCACGGCCAGACCGATGACGTCATTATGCGACTTGTAATTGAAATGGAGAACCTCATCGCCACCGCCGAGTGGGCGGCGCGGAATGAGGACGCCGAGTTGGCGGGGGATATCGCGGCAACGCTCGCCCCGCTTGAAACGCGGCTCAAGGCGGAGGGTTACGGCTACGAGCTGATGCGTCTGCATGCCATCCGCGACGGCGAAGCCCTCGAGTTTGTAGACGTGCCGGAAGAAGAGCCCGAGCCCGAAGCGGAGACGATCGTCGAGGATGAAGCGGGGACCGCCGCCGACGACGGTGAGGACTTGACGCTGCTGGACGATGACGACGAGCCGCCCTTGGTGGACAGCGACGCCGAGCCGGCCGCGTCTGAAGATGCTGACGAGGAAATGGCGCCGGAGACGAGCGCCGCCGATGACGCGACCTTCATCTCCATCGACGATAAAGACCTGCAATCGGTCAATATCGACCAGCTCCGCACCGCCTTGAATGTCGCCAGCCAAAATAACGAGACCGCGCGCCAACTGCAGATTCTGAAGGCGATCGCCCGCATGCAGATCAACCAGGGCCGCGAGAAGGAAGCCATCGCCACCTACGGCGATGTGCTGGAAATCTACGAAAACAGCGAAGACAAAGACGGCGTGCTGGAGACGCTGGACATGCTGGCTGGTCTCTTGGTCAGCAACCAAAGCACCCCGGCCGCCATCGAGCAGGTCAAGCTGCGGACGGCGCTGTCCTTCGCCCGTCAGCATGAGGATACGCCTCGCGTCCTGCAAATCCTGGAAGCGGTCGGCAAGGTGCAAATCGACCAGAAACGCGAAAAGGAAGCGGTCGCGACTTATAACGAAATTTTGGCGATTCATGAAAAACAGGACGACGGCAAGGGAATCCTGGAAACGCTGGACATGCTCGCCGGGCTGCTCGTCCGCAGTGATTCCGCCGTCTCCGCCCTGGCGCATGTCCAGCGCGGCTTGCACCTAGCGGAGGAACTCGGGGACTACGAAGCCGAGATGTTCCTGCAGATCGCCCGTGGCGAGGCCCACAAAGAACTGGGCGAAGCCTCCATCGCTGTTGAGGCTTACGAAAGCGCCTTGCGCAACGCGCGCAATCGCGACGACATGCAGAACGAAGCGTTGATTCTCCACAAGCTGGGTTTGGCATACCTCGCTGCCGACGAATCGCGCCGGGCGATCGAAATGCTGGAAGACGCCAATGACCGCTTCAAGCAGCAGGGCAAACGCGATATGGAGGGGCAGGTGCTGCGCGGTCTGGGAGAGGTCAATGTCAAGCTGGAGCGTTGGAGCGAGGCGATCAACTTCCATACCTCGGCGCTTTATATCGCTCGCGAAATTGAGGACCGCGCCCTGGAGGGACGGCAGCTCCGTCACCTGGGCCAGATTCTCATCAAAGCCGATAAACTGCCCGAAGCGCTGACGCGTTTTCGGCAAGCATTGCATGTCGCCTATGAGGAGCAGAACAGCGACGACATTATCGGCGTCATCGCCGACCTGGTTAGCTTGATGATGCGCAACCTTTTCCTCTCCTCCATCGCCGAACTGCTGATCAACGACGGTCTGTCCTACGACCCGGAAAGCCGCGAACTGCTGCTGCTGAAGAAGGAAGTGGCCGGCGCCAAAGAGCGCGCTGCCGCCCGCGGAATTGCCCTCGCAGTGGTGGCCGGCAGTGCCCGCGATTACGCCGCCAACGCCTACAATTACAGCTAATAACTGTCTACAATTTGATCGTGACCACTACACTAATTGTAGTAATGGTTGATTGGCATTAGCTGTCTGGCACCCAATCTGTGCCCAATTGCTCCTGTCAAGCCCGTCAGCGTGGGGTTTCTCTGCCCTAAACTGCGTATTCGCGTGCATTTGCTCCCCTTCCCTAGCTAGCTGGGTCACGTAGACATAGACCTCCGGGAAGGCGCCGGGGAATGGGGTAGAATTTCGGTGCTCAAATTGTAATACAAACAATCCTTGTAGTGGCGACTGGGGTCAGTGTCGGCGGGCAGTGTCTACGCGCCCTACGCGATCCTGTAAGCCGCTTGTACAGATAATCATGGAAAGGGGAAATTAAAAAGGGCGACGGCTGCCCGTCACCCCTGTAGATTCTCGTCAGTGCCCGCCGCTTAATTGTGGCGCTGCACCATTAAATCGGGCAGATGCTCGAAGGCCTGCGACAGCGAAGCGTGGTGATCCAAGTGCTCGCCGATGATATCGAAGGGCGAGGCCTGGTGCTCCTCGTCAAACACGATCATCCAGCTGCCGTCAAAGTCCTTGACCCAGCGCCCGCCAAAATTGCGCCGGATGGATTCGCCCAGGAAAGCGCCCAGCTTTTCGCGCAGCACCGATTTGTCGCCAGCGTCAAGTTTCGTGCGATGCTCATCGATATAGGCATCCAGCCAGGAAATCGAATCCGCCGAGTAATCCAGCTGGATGTCTTCCTTCTCGCTCAATACCTCGATGACCAATTCCGCGTCTTCCCGCAGTTCGGATGATTCCGCCACTATATTCAACTCACACACTCCTACTCAACACCTGGATGCGGCCGCTGCATTTTCACGACGCACGAAGCCTAAGACGCCGTTGCGCTAATGCATCTTACTTGTGAACTTCCGCTAGCGGCGAAACCGCCACCAAAAAACCAATCGTGGAGATTGGTTCGCTTGAGCGGGTAACGGGATTCGAACCCGTGACCTTTTCCTTGGCAAGGAAACGTTCTACCGCTGAACTATACCCGCATAGTATCGCGCAGTATAACTAAGCCGGTTGCGAATCGCAAGACCGACTTGATACTCGCGCGAAGACGAAGGGACAAACGCATTATTTTGGGGGGACCCGGCGGGGGTTCCTACACTTCTGTGTAAGCGCGCTCTTTCAGCCGCTGGTGGGCGTCGGGATGATGATTTCTTCGACGGTTGGACCGAAGCTGGGTTCGCCCGGCTCTACGGCACTGTTGTCGACGCTGACGTTCAGATCGAAGTTGATGAAGCCGCCACTGAGCGAGTCGGCCGCCAGACGCAAGATGTAGTCGCCGTTGGGCACTGCAACGGTGTCCCAAACGCCCAGTGGACTGCCGTATTGCGGCATTTGCACCAGCGAGGCGCTAATGGGATAGAAGGTCTCCGGATCATCGGCGCTGGCGTAGAGCAGCTCAAACTTGTCGAAATCGGGCGCGGCTACCTGCCCGCGCAGCTCGACCGATCCGCGAATGACCGCGCCATTGTTGGGGCTGCTGAGATTGATCAGCGGCAGCTGCTGCCCTTGCGCGCAGCCGGCGCCCGGCATCGGCGTAACCGGGAGGCGCAAGTCAAGCGATTCGGCATAAGTCCGGCCTTCTTCGGTGTTGTTCAGCCAATCGAGCGCGGCAGCCTCGCTGACCGAAGCGAAGTTCTGCTCGATCACGTGGCCCGTGCAGAACTCGTTGGCGCGCAGCAGTGTCCAACTGTCGACGGCGACGCGCTGGAGGAAACCGGCCTCGGGCGCGGGCGGATACTGTTCGTGCAAGAACAGGTCTGTTGTCGGCTCGGGACAGGCCGGGAAGTTGAGCGTGCCGGTGCTGCGGCAGATCTCGCGCGCGACCACACCGCCGGGATTCTCGAATGGAGCGGGCGGATACCAGTTGACTGCCGCCGTCATCACCGCATTCCACAGGGGCGCAGCGCTGCGATAGCCGCTGGTGTTGTAGGTGGGCGAATTGTCGGACGTGCCCAGCCAGATACCGACGACGGCATTGCGGCTGAAACCCATCGTCCAGAGATCGCGACCGCCGTTGGTGGTGCCGGTTTTGGCGGCGACGCTGTTCTGCGTCGGCAGGCCGAGGCGCGCCAGGGTCAGGTTCGAGCCTGCCGGGAAGCTGGGCGCGCGGGCGCCGTCATCGCTGAGGATGTTCTGCATCAGGTAAGCGAGCGCGGGCGCAATCACCTGCTCGCCGGCGGGACGCTCGCGCGGGATCTCAATTTGCTCGCCATCGACCGATTCGGTAATGCGCTCGATGGCATAGAGCGGGACGCGCCGTCCGCCATTGGCCAGGACGCCGTAAGCGCCCATCAGATCGAAGAGCGAGACTTCGTTGGCGCCCAGCGCGCTGGCGAGCGAAATGAAGGGCTCTTCGGGGAAGCGCAAGCCCAGCGCATCGGCGGTATCGGCGAAGCGCCCGGCGCCGACATAATCGCGGAAGACCTTGACCGTGGGCACGTTGTAGCTGTTTTGCAAGGCGGAACGCGCCGACACCGGTCCATGAAATTCGCGGTCGATATTCTGCGGTTCATAGATGCCGCCGGCGCCCAGATCTTCGACCAGAGGCACATCCCAGATGATGCTGGCCGGCGTCAGGTAGCTGCCATTATTGTCTTGCAGGGCGGCCAGATAAACGAAGGGTTTGATGGCGGAACCGGGCTGCTGGAAGGTCAGCGCGTTGTTGACCTGGCCAGATAGGGCCTCGTAATAGTCTTGGCTTCCAACCATAGCGCGGATGGCGCCGGTCTTCGGATCAGTCACCATGACAGCGCCGGTGTTCACGCCGGTGGCTGATGCTTTCAGCCCCCGCACTTGATCGTACAATGCCGCTTCCGCCGCCTCTTGCAGCGCCGGATTCAAGGTCGTGTGAATGCTCAGGCCACGCTGGAAGAGCGCCTCTTCTCCCAGTTCCGCCTCGACAGCCGCGCGTACAAAATCGACAAAATGCGGATGGCGCGCGCGGTATTCGCCCGGCTGAAACGCAGTGGTTTCGATCTCTGCGATTTGCAGGATCGCCAGACCGCCTGAGATCTCTCCCTTAGCGTTCGTCCGCACCAGATCGTCTTCGGCGTTGTTGATGATGCAGAAGGGACCGCGCTCGAGCCAATCACCGTGCTGGAATTGCAAGCAGCCGACAGCGATCATCTTGCGCATGGTCGAGCGCATGCCGGCGACGGCGGTCGGACGATTCGCCACCGGGTCATGCTGTGTTGGCGAGGGCACGATGCTCGCCAGCAGCGCCGCCTCGGCGAAGTTGAGCTGATCGGCGCTGTGGCTGAAGTAGAAATTGGCGGCCGCCTCGACGCCATAATTCTGATTGGCGAAGAAGATCTCGTTGAGGTAGAGCTCGAGGATGAAGTTCTTGTCGTAGCGATTGGCGATTTCCAGCGCGACCAGTATCTCCTTGAGCTTGCGCTGGATGGTGACTTCGCGATCTTGCAGCACAAGGTTGCGCGCGATTTGCTGGGTGATGGTGCTGGCGCCTGATTCGATGCCCCCGCCGCTGACGTTCTGGATGAAAGCGCGGACGATGGCGACCGGATCGAAGCCCGGATCATCGAAGAAGCGTTCATTCTCTTGCGAGACGATGGCGTGGATCATATACGGGCTGACTTGCTCCAGCGGGATGGCGGTGCGGGCGCCTGTCTCCTGGCTGTTCAAGGCGGCGAGCAGATTGCCCTCCGAGTCGAAGATGCGGGCGGTCTGGTAGGCACCGCTGTAGTTTACGAGGTCGGCAATGCCCTGGCTGAAGGGCGCGACCGTATCGCGATACCACATCATTATGACGCCAGCGGCGATGATTCCAGCGGCCAGCACCATCATCAGAAGCGCCGCTAGGAGGATCGTCAGCAAGCGCACCCGTCGGCTCCGCTGCGAACCCAGCAGCTCCCGCACAACCGGCGACGCCCCCAGCTCATAATCGGTATCGATGGCGCGCGGGATTACATCGTCGGGATCCACCTGCGCCGGCGCGGGAATGGTGCCGGAAAGCCGCGCCTCGGCGGCCAGGGTCGGCTGTTGACCGGGTATCTCGTCGGCAAGCGCGGCCGCGCCCGGCACGGTATAGAGTTCGTCTTTGGTGGGCGGCGCCCTGCCAATTTTGACGCCGCGTTCGTCATAGATGAGGTCGCCAGCGGCCGGCGCGCCTAAGGTTGCGGGCAGATCGTATTCGGTCAGCGTCTCATCGCCATTAAAGGGCGCGCTCTGATGACGCTCGTACTCACGCAGCGCGGCCGGGTAATCAACTTCCCACTGGTTGCGATCTGGGTCATGGCGATACCAGTCTTCATTTTCGGCATCGATCATCCACCAGACGCCCCCTTCGTCCTGCACCATCGCTTCGTAAAGCAGGCGCTGATAATCTTCGAAGCTGATCTCTTCTTTGTCGAGCAGGTCAGCCAGGGTAGCCGCCTGATTCCGCATTTCAATGAAGCGCTGCGCGACCTCGCGGATAGCGGGATCGAGGGCTTTGGGCGCTGGCGGCTGCTCGCTTTCGACGGGCAGGTCCTCCGGGCGGGCATAGCGCTTGATCTCGTCCTCGCTGAGCTGCGGGTCGTAATCTTCCGGCGGGGTGGGCTCGTCATCAGCCGGCGCGGGATTGAGCAGCGCCCCCATCATCTCTTCGGGCGATTTTGGCGTCGGCTCGGCGCTTTCATCGGCGGGCGGCTTTTCCCGGGCGGGGTCATCGGGCATGGGTCGATTCCCGTTTGGAAACGTTTGGATTAGCGTTCATTATAGTGGAGAGTGAAAATTGGGGAAATCAGCGCGGGGCGTAACCCGTGGCGGTGCATTCAAATCCGATAGGATCCTGTCGCGGCGGCGGGCTTCTGTTGCCGACATGACGTCACCGATGAGCTTTCTAGGCGCGGGGGAACTCGTCGACCCAATTGACAAAGGCGTTCCAGATTTTTCGCGTAAACCGACTGAATACAGGCGAGCCGGCGTTGAGGAGCGTTAGGCCACCGCGCCATCCTCTTCCTCGACCAGCTCGTGAGATTCGGCCGCGAGGTAGCGGTAGACGTAGGGGTTGCCCAGGACGGCCATATCGGCGACGACATCATCGCGGCGGATGGTGAAGTGGAAGATCTCGATGCAGCGCATGCCGGCAAACCAGTGACGGCGCAGGGTGACTTTATTGTCGATCTCCCAGCCACGGGCGATGGCCGTCAGCAGATTGTCGCCGCCAGCGTAGCGCTCGGAGGAGTAGCTCCAATGCTGCGAGGTGACGTCTTGATCTTGACTATCGAGATTGCGCTGCTGCTCTTCCGTCATCTTCTCCGTCTTTCCGCGAGGAAGCAAATAACTGACGATGATTATAGGCGCCTTCATCGCCCCCTTCAAGACAGCCCCTCAGCGCTTAAATTGGCTGAACTCGGATTTAGTCCGGGATGACGGCGCAGTCCTGCGTGGCGTCGTAAATGACGCGTATGTCGTTTTGGATGATGTAACGCTCGATGTAAGGGTTGCTAAGCACCGGCATAATCATCAATTGGCTGCCGCGCATCAAGGTGAAGTCGTAAACAGTGCGCGGACGACTGCCGCTATTCCAGACCTGGCGCGCGCTGACTCGGGGCAAAGCCAGGATCCAACCTTCGCGCATGATGGAGATCAACTGGCTGGCGGCGGCGTAATCCTCCGAGTCCGGGCTCCAGTACTGATCGCCCTCGGTGTATTTCTCATGGGTATAAATGTTCTGGCCCAGTTCCATAAGGTCTGCCTCCAATGATGCCCCATAGCTGTGATGTGAATTGCAGCGCGGCAAGCTCAAGAGGAGTGCTTGGCGGAAACCTCGTAGCTGGCGGTCAACTGCCGCAGTGTCCAACTGAAACGCTTCGTTGCTTCCGCTACTTTCATTATATAGGAATTAGTAGAAGCAGATAATAAAATTAGAATTGGTTTGTCTCAACTAAATTATGCGAGGCACAATGAAATTTGAAGTCCTCAGCTTGTCACGCGATTTCTCATTCGGGATCAGCTTGTCGCCGATGAAGGCGCGCAGTAATCGGCAAGAGCGGCGATCATGTCGCTTATGGTGGGCTGGTCCGGCCTGATCAATTGCTGGAAACCATGTTCGCGCGCAGCCGCTGATGTCGACTTTCCGATGCAAGCGGTGAGCAGTTGTAGCGCCTCCGGCAATGGGCAGCGCCGGCGAAAGAAGGCGACAGCTGATGGGCTTGTGAAAGTGAGCGCATCGATTTCGCCGCGGCTGATCATCGCCGGCAGATCGGCCCCGCCCTCACCCATAACCGTACGATAGGCGACGACCGTCGTCACGTCAACGCCGCGCGCCCTTAGGATCTCCGCCATCGCTGCATCTGCAAGATCCGATTGCGGCAGCAGAAGTCGGCAGGGCTCGCCCAGAGGCAGGCTTCGCGCAAGATTGCCCGCGCCAAATTCGGTGGGCAAATGCTCGATGTCGAGGGACAAGCGGCGGCGCGCTTCGGCAGCGGTTGCCGCGCCGGCGGCGGCGACCCGAATTGGCGCTTCCGCTAGCCGTATACCAAGATGGGGCAGGCGTTCAGCAATGGCGCGCACGGTGTTGCCGCTTGTCAGCAGCAGCCAGTCGAATCCCCCAAGACGGCGCAAGCAGTTGTCCAGCGGTCGCAGGTCGGTCGGCGGCACAATAGCAATGCAGGGATAGGCTACAGGCCTGCCACCAAAATCACGGATCAAGGCTTCAAGCGGCGGGGCTTGATGGCGCGCGCGTGTGACGACGATACGCTTCCCGGCCAGCGGCTTCGCGTCATTCATTCCGATTGCCGGTTGCCAGAATCAGGTCCGCGTCTTTTTCAAGCGCTTCTTCGGCCAATTGCGCGCCTAGCTTTTGCGCCATGTGCTTGCCGGCAGGCCCCCCAAACGCGGTCGTTTCACCGTGGACATCCACTTGCCGACTCCCGTCCAGCGCGATGACACGCCCCTCAAGCAGCAGCCGCTTGCCTTCTATATGCGCGTAGGCGGCGACAGGCAGTGAACAGCCGGCTTCGAGCGCGTGAAGAAAGGCGCGCTCGGCCACGGTGGACTGCGATGCCTGCCAGTCCCCAAGCGGCCCGAAGAAAAGCAAAGAGTCTTCTTCAGCGCGGCACTGTACGGCGAGCGCACCTTGGCCGGCCGCGCAGAGCATCCGCGTTTCGTCGAAGACCTCGCTGATATGATCGGCCAATCCCAGGCGATTCAAGCCGACCGCGGCCAAGACGATGGCATCGAACTGCCCGTCTTCCGCCCCCAGCTTTTCGAGGCGCGTCGGCACGTTGCCACGGATATGCGTCATCTTGAGGTCGGGACGCATGGCCAGCAGCTGGGCGCGGCGGCGCAGGCTGCCAGTGCCGATACGCGCGCCCTCGGGCAGTTGTGATAGCCTGGCGCCATTGCGGCTGACGAGCGCATCGCGGTGATCGCCGCGCTTGGGAACAGCCACCAGCGCCAGCCCCTCCGCCATTTCCAGCGGCAGGTCTTTCAGGCTATGAACGGCACAATCGATTTCGCGGGCTTGGAGCGCTGCCTCAAGCGCGTCAGTGAAAAGACCGACGCCGCTAATGCTGCGGAGCGGCGCTGCCGGATTCAAATCGCTGCGTGTCCGGTACTCGCGGATTTCGATGCGGACATCCACATGGCGCTCTCGAACCATTTCAGCGATGTGATTGGCTTGCCAAAGCGACAATTTGGAACGACGCGTCCCGATTCGAAGGACCTTTTTCATAACAGTATCGTCAGGATGCAGTCTCTTATTTCAGCTAATTATACCTTGCCTAAGTCATTCGTAGGGCATGCGTACAGTCAGCGTTCAGCACACGCCCTTTGCTCAATGGTATACTTTTGGATGCATAAGCGGCAGCCCGCACCAGTCGCTGCCCCTTATGGGAAGGAGCAAAACCAATGCTTCGCTTTGTTTTGACCATTTTGATGGCGGGATTCATCCGTCTGCCAAGCGCATTGGCGGATGGCGTCCCAGTGATTCTCGAATACGATCCGAGCGTCTGCGCGGCGGCGGAAAGCGACTCGGCGGCTTCACGCGTGGAGCGGTCGGTTGTGGCCGCCGAAAGCGCCGACTGCCTCGCCATGATGGAGGCATTCCCCCGTCCTGAGTTGGAACGCGTCCAACAGGATGCTTTCACGCTCAGCAGCTACAGCTTCTGGCGCGTGGGCCCGCAGGCGGTCCCGCTGTACAGCGCGCCGGGCGGTCAGATGATCGGGCAGATGCCGGCTGGATTCAATTTTGTCAACGCGATCAATACAAGCGTGGATGGCTGGATTCAAGAGGAGAGCGGCCGCTGGATACTTCGAGACGATGCCGAACTAATGCAGGCCTCAGGGTTCAGGGGCATGCTGCTGCCGGCGGACTGGACGCATCCCTACGCGATCATTTTGGACAAGACCGGCACCTACGCCTCGCTGCGGCCAGGCGAGAGAGGCCGCGCTGAAAGCGGCTACGTCACGCGCCGTTATCGCCTCGTCAATATCTTCGCGCGGGTGGAAGACGACGCCGGAAAGGTCTGGTATCTGATCGGTCCACGGCAGTGGATTCGTCAGGAGCTGGTCGCCAAGTTCGCGCCGGCTGCGCGGCCCGAAGGCGTCGCCGGGCGTTGGGTCGCGGTTGATCTCTTTGAACAGACCTTGATCGCCTACGAAGACGATAAGCCCGTTTTCGCCACCGTCATCTCCAGCGGCATGGCAGAATCAACGACAGACGAAGGGCTCTTCAAAGTATGGGCGCGGCTGATCAGCGACTCGATGAGCGGCTTTGCCGGCCAGGCGGAGGCCTATGCGCTGCAGCATGTCCCCTGGGTGGTGTACTTCAATGGCGAGCAAAGTCTGCACGGGACCTACTGGCACGACAGCTTCGGCTATCGGCGCAGTCGCGGCTGCGTCAATCTAACCATCAGCGATGCGCGCTGGGTTTATGAGTGGATGCTCGCTGCGAGGCCGAACGATGAAGGTGAGATCGTAAACGTTGTCTACATTTATAGTTCGGGCGAATATACAAATGGGTAGGGCCGAGCCGGCTGCTCACATCAAAACAAACGGGCAACCCAGTGAGCCGCCCCTACAGTTTCTCCGTACTGGATGGATTTCCTAAGCGCAATGTGTCGTCGTCACCGAGCCGATCATAATATGCTGCGCGATGTAGGCCATTGACCGACTCAGGCAGCGAACTTGCTAATCTGCTGACGATTTTTCTTTTGAGCTTGAACAGCGGATCAGATCGACCAGCCGGCGGACTAGCAAGACCAACACAATCGCGGTCGCGGCGACCATAAAGAGTTCATGAGCTCCTAACACAGACATTTTATCTCCTTTCGAGAGTCTGTAGAGCCCGCCACACACTAACATGGCGGAACCTCTTCATACAAGCCAACACAGATTGAACTTCAGGCATTTTTCGTGCAGCTGTGTCTCTGCCAATCCCGATTTAACATCCGGGTTGACCACAAAGTCCGAACTTTCCAGGACAAGAAGTACATCAGCAAGTTCTGTGGCTGATATCTGCACATCATATCCATTGGCGACTGCTAGTGCTATGGCTGCACTAGCACGTGTTTGTGGATCAGCTTGCGGATCTATGAATGGGATTGTGTCTTGCGCAAGCGGCTGAAAGAGGAACGAAGTCAGCGAAATGATAACGAATGTGATCTTGCAAACTTGCCGAAACATTGTGTTCCTCCATGAACTAAGCGAGCGTTACTCTCATTGTATGAAATATCAGAAATAAAGTAAATTTAAGTTGTTTATATTGCACAGGAACTCGGTCCATTAACACACACTTGCCCACCGATCGAGAAGTGAGTCAGGCTCCGTTGTACAACGCTCTCCTCAGCCGCTTGCAGTGGAGTGGATGCTCGCTGCGGAGCCGAACGATGAAGGTGAGATCGGCAACACAGTCTATATCTGTTAGTTCGGGCGACTATGCGAATGGATAACGGGCTGGCGGATTCTCAAAGCTGTCGTACGGTCGGCCCGAAGCCGATCAATTCGCGGGCGCGGTCGATATTGACCAAGGCGTCGGCGCCTTGGATCGCTTTGGAGCGACGGCTCACATCGGGGAAGAAGATCGAGAGCAACGCTTCCGAATCGTAATTCAAGTAGTTCAGATCGCTGTTGACGAAAAGGGCCTGGGCGCCTTGGAAGTCGGCGGTGATCGCTTTTTCGAATGCCTGGGTTGAATCGTCCGTGTGGATGAAAGCCCAATAATTGAAGCGATCGAAGAACCAGGCCTTAAAGAGCCAGTCCTCCTGAGAGTCGCGGTCGAACTCGCCCGCCCGCACGGCATCATATTCCAGAACGCGGCGCGCGCGCAGATCCAGCACCCGGGCGCGGGCTTGGGCGACATCCGCCTTCTGCTCGGCCGGCGGGATCTGGCGGAAGGCCTCCAACTGCTGTCGTCTCTCCACCAGACTTTTGCGCAGCTTTCTCTGGGCGATAACCGCATCGTTCCAAACGGCGGGCAAACGAAATGAGATGCTGTCGATGCCGCTGCGGCGCTGGTAATAGGCGGCGATTTCTTCGACCAGCTGTTTGGAAAAAGAATAGGCGTCGGTCGTGTGCAGCGGATGGTCTTCGTCCAGCGGGAAGTACTCAAACTGGCGATCATCACAGCCCCAGTAGCCGCCGAAGGCATTTATGGAACTGGCTTGGGCGATGCGCTTGATGCCGGCGCGCTCGGCCGCCTCAAAGACATTGTAGGTGCCGGCTACGTTAATGTTGAACAGGCTCGAATTGGGATGGGTCATGGTCGACGGGATAGCGGCGAGATGCACGATGGCATCGCGGCCCTCGACCTGCCTGGAGAGCGCGGCGAAATCAAGGATGTCGCAGTGGGCGTAGCTGACGCCGTCAATGAGCGGGTCCGGCGCCAAATCGATGACGTGAACGTCCCAGCCATTGCGCACAAATTTCTCGCAGATCGGCTTACCGACATGCCCGGCGCCACCGGTGATGAGTACGCGCATCGTCCGCTAGCCCCGCATTTTGAAGGCGATTGGCGCCGACATGGCGACGGAAGAGCGATAGGTGAGGGAACCGGAATCCGCGTCGATGGAAAAGATGGCGGCGTTGTCGGTGTGACGATTGCCGACGACCAGATATTGGCCGCGGGGGTCGACCATAAAAGCGCGTGGCCAGGCGCCTCTCGTCGCCTCATGCTCCAGCAGTTTTGGCCTGCCGTCGGCATCGAGCGCGTAGATCACGATGGAATCGTGCCCGCGGTTGCTGCCGTAGAGGAACTTTCCGTTCGGGTGGACATGCACATCGGCGCAGGTGTTGGGTCGCCCAGCTGGCTGGACATAGCCATCGGGCAAGGTAGAAAGGACCGATAGCCGCGTCCAGTTGTCGTCGTCATCGTAAGCGAAGGTCGCCATGGTCGAATCCAGCTCATTGATGACATACATGCGCGGCAAGCTCGGATGAAAGGCGACGTGGCGCGGTCCGGCGCCGGGCGGCAGGTCAAGCGTCTGCGCGAGCCTCAGCGCCCCCGCGGCTGTATCCAGCGCGTACAGGTAGATCATGTCGGTGCCCAAGTCAGGCACGACGGCGAAGCGATTATCCGGCGTGGTGACGATCATGTGCGGGTGGGACACCTCTTGCCGCTCGGGATTGGGTCCGCTGCCCTCATGCTCGATATGCTCGCTGCTTGCGCCCAGCCGGCCTTCTCCGTCGATGGGATAGACGCGGATATTGCCGCGCTCCTCACCAACCACGTAATTGACCATCAATGCGTTGCGCTCGCTGGCGTCAACCCAGACGTAGGCGGGCGAGCTGCCGGCGGCCGGCTGTCGGCTGATCAGGGACAGCAGACCGTCCGAGTCGATAGCGAATGAGACGATTTGCACGCCTTCATCCATTGTCGTCGCCACGAGATAGCGTCCGTTGGGATGGAGATTGAGGTAGTGACATTCGCTGATCTCGGTGACGCGCTGGATGACGTTTAATCCAGCGTTGTCGTAGTCAAGTTCGGCGACGGTGATGCCGTAATCGGCGTCGCCGGCGTTGGCGATGTAGACGAGATTTTCGGTCATGCCCAGTCCTTTCCAAACGTGGCAAACCGCGCAATTGTAACGCAGATGACGCGGTTAGGCGACAGCAAAGCGGGCGACCCGATAGGATGCCCCTACAAGGCTTGACTGGTATTACAATATGAACACCGAAATTCTACCCCATCCCCCGGCCCCTTCCCGAAGGTCTATGTCTACGTGACCCAGCTAGCTAAAGACAGTCGGGAAGCAACCGAACTAAGGAAGGCTTTCTGCAGGACCTTTGCCAAGACACAAGCCGATTTAGTCGCCACTCTGCAACGCGATTGGCAGGAGACCATTGCCTTTTTCCAGGTCCTGCAGCGATACCCTAAATGGCCGCGCTCGGCTATACGAACGACCAGTCTCTTGGAACGGGTCAATCGAATGTTGAGACGGCTTTTCCATCCCAAAGGCGCATTTCATTCAAGGCCGGGCTTAATCGCCACTGTTGCGCGTCTACTCAATCCATATCGACTCATTTGAATTTCAACCGAAATGGATACACTACCTTCCGGCATTGTGTTGATGGCGCTCAGTCTTTGTCTTGCTCGACAGCAATTTCGCTTTTCTGTGTTGCTGCCTGCTTGGGCTTGTCTTCATCCGGCGCTTCCATCGGGATGACGACTTTCGCGTCCGGCAGGTCGGAGCGTTCGCGGAAGTATTTGATCACCGCGTCGCCTATCACTTTGGCTTTGCCGGCCATGGCCGCGCTCTTGACCGCCCAGCCCACCAGCGGAATGACGCCGACGACTTCGGCGATGACGCCGCCGGCAATTGCGCTGCCGACAACGCCGCCCAAGGTACCGGTCAAGTGATCCATATCAAAGGCGCTGACCTCATAAGCGTTCGCCACCTGGTGGATCATGGCGGTATCGGCCGCCGTCAGGAAGAAGGCGCTGCCGGGGATCCAGCCGGTCAAGGCGGCGCCGGTCGTCCAATTCGCCACCAGTTGGCGCGCTTCCCGGTCGGCATCCTGCAATGTTTTCGACATTATGCTCTCCCGAATGTCTTATACATCAATTATACGTCATTGCCGTGCCTTCGTCGCAATTAGCGTGGCCGCGGGCGCGCTGAGGCGCTGGGGGCTTGCCGACTGGCGCGAGCCTTGCGGGATAATCTCTGTGCTATCCGCGCTCACTGTGGTTAAATGAACTCCCGCAAAATCGACCGTATCCTGTGCCGATAGCGAAGCCTTCCCATGCGTATCCTCCTTCTCAATGATCGAATTCCGCCGGAAGGCAGAGGCGGGGCGGAGTCTGTCCTCTGGCAGTTGGCGCGTGGATTGGCGGCGGCTGGCCAGGAAACGCATGTCATCGCCACGACCGCGGAGGAATCGTTTGAAGAGATCCGCGATGGCATTCCGTCATATCATATTCATGCGGGTTATCCGGAGCGTTTCCGCGCCTGGCTTTCGCTGTGGAATCCGCAGACCATCGGTGCGTTTCACAAGTTGCTGCGCCGGATCAAGCCCGATGTCGTCAACGCTCACAACATTCATTACCTGCTCTCTTATCATGTGCTGAAGCTGGCGCGCGAGGCCGGCTGCGGGGTGGTGTTCAGCGCGCATGACGCGATGACCTTCGCCTACGGCAAGCTGCCATCTTCGTTTACGCCAGACGATCCCGAATTGCTTGGCGCCGGCGATTATCGCTTGCCGCCGAGCTACAACTTGCGGCGAAACCGCTTCCGTTACAACCCCTTTCGCAACGCGATTATCAGACGCTACCTGGCGCGATACGCACATATTCGCACGGTCCCGAGTCAGGCTTTGGCCGATGCTTTCGCCGACAACGCCATGCCGCCCGTTGATGTGGTGCCCAATGGCATCGACCTGGACGATTGGTTGCCCGTCGAAGAATCGCACGTGGAGGGCTTACGACAGCGGCTCGACCTGGTGGGCAAGCGCGTGATTCTGATCGCCGGTCGCTTGACCAAGGAGAAAGGCCTGCGACAGATATTGTCGGCGCTGCGTCTGCTTCATGAAACGTTGCCGGATGTACGCTTGCTGGTTTTAACTTCACGCGATATCGAAGCGCAGATTTCAGCTGAATTCGCCCCCTTTATCCACATCGGTGGCTGGCTTGAGCACGAGGAATTGCGGGCCGCTTATCAGCTGGCGGATGTGGTGGCGGCGCCTTCGATTTATGTCGATCCATTTCCGACAGTGGTGCTGGAAGCGATGGCGGCCGGGAAGCCGGTGGTGGCGACCGCATTTGGCGGCGCGCGTGAAGCGGTCGTCGATGGCGAAACGGGCTACGTCGTCAATCCCTTCGATATTGCCGCGGTCTCTGATAAGCTGTTGCGTCTGTTGACGGACGCCGATCTGAGCCGTCAAATGGGTTTGATGGGACGTGACCGCATTGGGCGGCAATTCTCGCTGGACGAACAGGTGCGTCGGATGTTTGCGCTTTACGAGCGGGCGCTGGCAGTGGGCTAGCGTTCGCCGGAGAAAGGGAATCTACGAGAATGAAGGCGCGTCATTATCAGGGAGCGGAAGATCTGTACCGCGCGCAAGCGGCGCTGATGGCTTGGGTGCGCGAGGCCGGGCACTGCAATTACTTGCACAAAGGCGATATCGGCCACCGCATCTTCAACAGCTGCTTCGTCTACAATCCTGCCGACGTGATGCGCTATTGGCTGGATGATCAGGGCGAGATCTGCGCCTTCGCCGTGCTGGACCTGCCTTGGAACGCATTCGATCTTCAGGTCGCGCCGAGGCTGCGGCTAAGCGATGGTCATATTGACGTCTTCGAGTATTGCGAGCGCGAAACACTGCGGCTGGCTGAGCGAAGCGGCCGCCGCCTAAAGGAAATCATTGTTGAAGCTGATGACTGCGATCCGGATTATATTGCTTTTGTTGAGGCGCGCGGATATTCATTTGCGAAGTTCAGCTTGGCGCTTACCCGGCACGACCTGCAGAACCTGCCAGCCGCGCCGCTGCCGGCTGGTTTCCGCTTCCACCAAGCGACGGCGGCTGACACGGCTCAGCTCGCCGATGTGCATAATCACAGTTTCACCAACAAGTGGAACGCCGAATCCTACGG
>JAAXID010000170.1 GCA_012270545.1 Anaerolineae bacterium
CTTCGCCATCGGTTTGTGAACTTTGCCGTGAAAATCGACCGCAATGCTGAAATCGTTCCCCACTTGCCCGCGCACCGCCGCCACCCGCGCGACCGCCTCGTCAATATGCTGAAACGTATCCATGTAATGAACTGTGTTCACAGCTCCCATCTTGACCGCGCGCAGGCCTTCGCCCTTGCGCTGTTGCGCCTGCGCGGCGACGTCTTCCGGCCTCTCACCGCCGATGCCGGCATAGATCTGCACGCGGTCGCGCACTTTGCCGCCCAGCAATTCATATATCGGCACACCGTGATATTTCCCTTTGATATCCCACAGCGCCTGGTTCACCCCCGCAATCGCGCTCATCATCACCGGTCCGCCACGGTAGAAGCGCGCGCGGAACAGAGTTTGCCAGATGTCCTCAATTTGTCGCGGATCACGCCCCAGCAGAAAGTCCGCCATATCCTCCACCGCGCCGCGGACGGTGCCGGCCTGCCCTTCGACGATCGGCTCGCCCCAGCCTTCGTATCCATCGTCGGTGGAAACCTTCAAGAAAAGCCATCGAGGCGGGAGCGTAAAGAGTTCGAGCGCGCTGATCTTCATCAAGCCGTCTCCATTTTCGAATGTCCGGAATCCGCTATGCAATTATAATTCTAGCTAAGATATCCTAAAACAAGTGGAGAAAGGCAATCACCGTTGAACCGTTTGAGCGGACTGTTCTCCCGGCGTCTGTTCATCCTCGCTCTGTCCTTCGCCTTGGTTTTCGTCGTTTGCAAGCTCCCCGTCTTTGCCGAATCGACAGAAGAACAGACCGCCGACGTGAATCCCTTTATCCCGCTGATGCTCGCGCTGGGCGTCATCTTGCTGGCATCGCGGGCGGGCGGCGCAATCGCTCGCCGGCTCAACCAGCCGCGGGTCCTGGGACAGCTGATCGTCGGTGTCATACTTGGTCCAACCGTACTGGACATGCTCCATTGGGGGATCCTGCAAGGCGTCGACTTGCAGCATACGATCAAGGAATTCGCCGAGCTGGGCGTGCTGCTGCTGATGTTCAATATCGGCTTGGAAGTGCATCTCAGCGAATTGGTGAAAGTTGGCAAAGTCGCTGTTTTTGCCGGCGTGCTGGGCGTCGTCGCGCCCGTCGCTTTCACCATGGTGGTGCTGCTGCCGGCCGGCCATGATATGATGCCCGCATTATTCGCCGGCGTCACCCTGGCCGCCACCTCCGTCAGCATATCGGCGCAGGTCCTGCTCGAGTTGGGCTACCTGCATACCAAAGAGGGCAATGCCTTGCTCGCCACGGCGCTAATCGATGATGTGCTCGCCATCCTGGCCGTATCGCTGACGCTGGTACTGGCGGGCGCCGGCAGCGCCGAAGGCAGCGGGGACTTCAGCCAATTGCTAATCATCATCGTGCAAATGGCGGGCTACATTGTGATCGCCTTCCTGTTGGCATGGTATGTGCTGCCGCGGATCATGCAATCAATCCAGCGCCGACCACAGCTGTCGCAAGCCTACGGGATACCGATTTTCGCCCTGGTGAGCGCCCTGCTTTTCGGCTGGTCAGCGGAGTATCTTGGGGGCGTCGCTGCCATCACTGGCGCCTTTATCGCCGGCGTGGGACTGAGCAAATTAGCCCCCGGAATGAAACACGATATCGAACAGACGATGAGCCATCTGGCCTACGTATTCTTAGTGCCGATTTTCTTTGTCGATGTCGGCTTGGAAACGGACCTCAGCGCCTTTCCGCTTGATGCGCTGCCCTTCATGCTGATACTGCTTCTGATGGCAGTCATCAGCAAGGTAGCCGGCGCCGGCTTTGGCGCGCGCGTTGGTGGCTTCAACCTCCGCGAATCGCTTCGTGTTGGCGTCTGCATGGTATCGCGCGGCGAAGTCGGATTGATCATTATCTCGATAGGTTTGTCCAGTGGCATCCTGCACGGCGGCAGTGAGCTGTACGCGTCGCTCTTCATGGTCATCCTGTTGACGACGGTCCTGACGCCGCCCATGGTGCGCTGGGTATTCCAGGGCAAGAACCAGGACGAAATTGCCAATCCGGCGCTCGCCAGCGCAGCGACAGGAGACTGACTATGATGAAACTGATTATCCTCATCACTTCCAACGTGGAAAACGGTCTGGAGGTCGCCGTTCGCTGGCAAGAGGCGGGCGCGCCAGGCGTCACCGTTCTCAAGAGCTTCGGTCTGTACAGTTTGCAGCGCAAGATGATGGGGGATAGTTTGGAAGTTCCCCTTCATATCGCCAGTTCGATGACCAGCATGATGGCTTATGTGCTGCGCGAGATGGAGCTAAACAATCATGTTCTGCTTTCGGTTGTGTCGGAAGAGTTGGTGCCGATGCTTTTGGATGAAGCCCGCGCCGTCATGGGCGATTTGCTTGAGCCGAACCACGGCGTCGCCTTCGTCGTGCCGCTCGACGAGGCGATCGGCGTCCGCGTCCCCGGCAGCGGCGAAGATTAGGTCGCGGCGCCCCTCATCTGGCACTTGAGCTTGCCGCGCTTTTGATTATGATTGAAGGGCATTAGGGAAGTAGCTCAATCGGCAGAGCAGGTGCCTTTGGAGCACAAGGTTAAAGGTTCGAGTCCTTTCTTCCCTGCACGACTCGGGAGAAGTCCGCATCAGCGGGCTTTTGCTTTTTAGTCCCTTTTATAGCTGTCTATTCTTGGGCCGGTAAGGCCCGGATGATAATCAAAAGTCAGGATGCTGCGAATCGCGCCATGCGCTGGCGCCGCGGCGCGGATTGGTTCGGCAGCGTGCCACAAAATCGCGTCGTTAAAGAGATAGCTGTCCAGAACCGCCTCAAGTTGGAATGTCGTCAAGAGTTGGCGATCATCATCATAAATGGACACTTCCCCTCCCTGCGCGTTAACCAGTTCAGCCAGGTGCACCGTGACGAAGGCGGCGCCATCGCGATGAATGCCTTCCGGCGTGGGATGCCCGGGCGCGCTCAGGCCAGCCGTGACGCGAATGAGGTGCGCGTGAACTTCCCAATCCTCGCGGCTTTGGGCGGCGTCCTCGAGCGGGAACTGAGCAAAGTCAAAGCGGATCAATTCCCGCAGAAACTCGTTGTCGAAGGTGGTTTCCTCCAGCGGCGCGAACTTGCGTATGATGCCGCCGGTGACGCGATTGATATCGGCGCTCTGGAAATAATCTTCATGCGGCAAGCGGGACAGCGCACCACTTCTCGGCGAAAAACGGAAGCGGCCATAACGGCGAAAACGATAGCGCGCGCCGCCGGGCAGATATTCATCGGCCGGCAAATCAGCGTAATCGATTGTGAGGCTGTGCCAGGCCTGAAGCAATTCCTCCGAGATATGCAGGTCACTTGCTCGCAGCAGGCCATAGCCGTTCCGCGCAATCTCGTCTTTGAGGTTAAGCGTCGTCGTGATATTCGCCATCATTCGCTACTGTGCCATCTGCGCGATAAGATTTCCCAAGACTTCGATGCCAGCGCGCAATTCGGGGGGCGACACAAAGCTGAACGACAGCCTAAGATGATGCGCCCCGTCCGCGGGATCGACATAGAACCCTTTTCCGGAGGCGAAATACACACCCTGCTCCTGCGCTCTGCTTTCCAGATCATCAACATAGACCGCGGCCGGCAAGCGCAGCCAAATGAAATAGCCGCCAGCGGGGCGTGTCCACTCCACAGCCGCCGGCATGGATGACTCCAGCGCGGCCAAGGCCATGTCTCGCCTTCGACGATATTGCCCGCGCAGCCATTCCACATGCGCCTCCCAGGCGCCGCTGCGGCAGTAATCGGCGACGAGCGCCGCGCTGAATGGGTTAGCGCCCCCGCCCATGCGCAACATCCCACTCTCGACAAATTCGGCGATCCGGTCAGCCGAAGCGATGAGCCAGCCAATGCGCAAGCCCGGCGCTAATGTCTTCGAAAACGTACCGAGACGCAAGACGTTCTGCCCGCCGGCCAGGCCATAGAAACTTGGCGGTGTAGCGCCCGCAAAACGCAGGTCGCTGTAAACATCATCCTCGACGATGGCGAAGCCATAGCGGCGGCTCAATTCGATGACAGCCATACGCCGTTCTCGAGTCATTGTAATACCTGACGGATTCTGGAAATTTGGTACCACATAGTAGAAGCGGGGCCTCTCGCCTTTCGACGCGAGCTCTCGAAGTTTGCATTCCAAGTCGGCGGCGATGATGCCTTCGTCATCGATCGGCACGGAGCGCATATCAAGCTTATGATCGCGGAAGATATGCAGTGCGTCTCGATACGACGGCGCATCCACCAGCACAATATCACCGGGTACGGTCAGATGCCGCGTGATCATGCCGACGCCCCCGGTCGAGCCGCCGATGATCATCAGGTTCTCGCGGCTGATGCCGAGGTTTTCCGTCCGATTCATCCGCTCAACCAAGAAGTCGATCAGCTGAGGGTTGCCCTGCTCAGCGCCATAATTCAAGAAGCGAGCGACGCCGCCATCGCCCCAGGCGGCCGAGATGATACGCTGCAGCCCGTCGATCGGCAGCAGGTCGCGCGCTGGATGACCGGCGAAAAGCGGTACGCTGCCGGCGACCACGCCCTGCGGTGTGGCTTCCAGGTTCATCTATTTCGGCGTGGCTTCCGGCGGCAGCGGCGATACGTAAGTCTTGCCGCCCCGCGCCTCCTCGAAGTCGGTTTGCGCCGCCGCCAGTAAATCGGGCTTGCTGAGCAAGTCAAGACCGGCAAGCGCCATCGTTTTGGCGGCGAAGATCATGCCTTTGGCGCCGATGCTCGAACCGGACGACGCGACCGTCTGCCAGCTATGGCCCGGCGTACCCAGCGGCCAACAAGTGGTCGTGATCTGGCCCGTCGGCGTGATCCAACTGACATCGGCCACTTCGGTCGAACCCCCCAGGCGCGGCGGCCTGGGCGAATGGGGGAAGACGCGTTCCCACAAGGGGTCGTCCATCGCCGCCAAGTCTAGTTCGGCGCTGGTCGACTTCTTCATCCAGTCAAAGCCATTCTGGACGGAACCTTCGGGAAAGGTCGCCTGCAGCTCGTAGGCGAATTGGCGTTCCTGCTCGGTGAAGACCATGTCGTCCACGGCCGCCATCTTCTCGTAGAGCAGATCAGATAAGATTTTGTTGGGCAATATGTCATAACAGCCGGTGATGAATTCGATCTCGTGCGTGGTGCCGCTCATCAGCGCCGCGCCTTTGGCGATATCATGCATCCAACGATACATCTCTTCGACCTGTTCGCGCTGCGGCGCCCGCAGGAAATACCAGACTTGGGCGAAAGCGGGCACGACGTTCGGCGCTTGCCCGCCGCTGGTGACCACGCTGTGAATTCTCGACTCGGGCGGGACGTGCTCGCGCATGTAATTGACGCCGGCATCCATCAGCATCACGCCATCGAGCGCGCTGCGGCCCAACCAGGGCGAACCGCCGGCGTGAGCGGCGACGCCGTAAAAATTCACCTTGAATGAATTCATCGCCAGCGACGAGCCATTCCAAGTGATATTGGTATCGCCCGGGTGCCAACTGATGGCCGCGTCCAGATCGTCGAAAACGCCGTCGCGCGCCATGAATGTCTTGCCCACCAGCGTCTCCTCGGCCGGACAGCCATAGAAGCGAATCGCGCCTTTAATGCCACCCTGCTCCATCGCCGCTTTCAGCGCCATGACCGCGCCCATGCAGGCGGTGCCAAAGAGATTATGACCACAGCCGTGCCCCGGACCACCGGCTTCAATCGGGGTCTTCTCGCTGGCGAGCGCTTGTGACAATCCGGGCAGCGCATCGTATTCACCGAGGAAGCCGATGACCGGTCTCCCTTCGCCCCATTCGGCGATGAACGCGGTCGGCATCCCGCCGGCGCCCCAGCTGATAGAAAAACCATCCGCTTCTAGCTTTTGCGCCAGCAGTCTGGAGGCATATTCTTCCTGCAGCGCCACCTGGGGATGATCCCAAATGTCCTTGGCGATATAGCGCAGTTCTTCGTCGTTGTCCTTGATGTGACTAAGAATGATGTCGCTTGTGTTCATCGGCGCACTCCGTATTCGCGTCTGCCATACTCTGTCGAGGTTAGCGCAAACAGCCGCAATTTAGAAGAGAGCGATGTCCCGGCGGTTGGCAATCGCAGGCGCTGAATGACAGCCCGAGCGAACGCACATTCATCCGTTGCGGTTGAGAGAATGTGGTATTAGAAGCAAAGACGCCCCACGGGGCGCGGGGCGTCGGGGGACGGAATAAATTTGCTTATAATAATCTTAGTTTGTTGAAGTCAGGTTAACATTTTCGCGCGCGCCTGTCAAGCAATTCTGTCCGAATTCGCGCGCTAATTTTTGGGCATTTCTACTGAATCGCCAGTCTCTTCTACGCGCCGGTCGGCTGACGACTATTTTCCCGCGCTCGCCATTTCGGGCATTTTTCCCAAAGCCTCCAGCATTTCTTCGACGGTTGTGAATTTGACGCGGCTGCGCCCGCTGTCGGCGCCGCGCTGCATTTCGATCTCGTCCAGGATCTTCCACTCATCGAAGGATATGAAAGTCGGTTTGCGCGAACGCACCATCTGGAGAACAGTTTCGTCACGCGTATCCCGCGGCTGCAGCACGTCTCCCCCCGCCAGATCTTCAAGGAAGCAGTTCGCCGATTCAATGGCATCGGGTTTGTTGGTGCCGATGATGCCGCTCGGTCCCCGTTTGATCCATCCAACCACATAGTTTCCAATCAGCCGTTCCTTGCCTTCATGCTTGGTCAGCACGCGTCCGTGATCGTTGGGTATCGTGCCCCAGCGATCGTAAAAGGGCACATCGCGCAGCGGCACGCCGCGATATCCGACCGAGCGGAAGATTATATCGACAGGCAAGACTTCATATTGATCAGTCGCACGCGGACGAAGGTTGCCGTTTTCGTCCAGGTAGAGTTCATTTCTGACGATCTTCAGCGCCTCGACTTTTCCCTCACCGATGATCGCGCTTGGTGAAACGAGGAAGCGCATGATGATGCGCCGCGACTTTCCGGTAAGGCCGCGATCGACATAAGATTGCAGAATCTTGACGTTGCGGATGGCGCTGCGGTCGCGCGCTTTCTTGAGGTGCGTGGCGCTAAGCTCATCCAGCGACGCATCTTCGCATTCGACTATGATATCGGCATCGGCCATCTCACCCAGTTCTTTGATCTCGGGGTTCGTGAAGGCGGCCTGCGCCGGACCGCGTCGGCCCAAAACATAGATCTCCTCTACTTCACTATGTCTCAGCGCTTCCAGCGCATAAGCGGCGATATCGGTCCCGTACAATTCTTCCGGTGTCCGCGCCAGGATGCGCGCGACATCCATCGCCACATTGCCGACCCCAATCACCGCCACCCGCTTGATGCCAGTCAAATCAAAATCGTAGTCGTGGTAATCGGGATGCCCGTTGTACCAGCCGACGAATTCGGTAGCGGCATAACTGTTGGGCAGATCCTCGCCCGCTATGCCCAGCTTCCGATCCGTCTGCGCGCCAACCGCGTAGATAATGCCGTGATAATGCTCGCTCAGGTCAAAGCGGTTGACATCGGCGCCGAATTCGATATTGCCGAAGAAACTGAAGCGCTCGTGAGAAGCGATGCGGCTATAGAGTTTGGTGACCGACTTGATCTTGGCATGATCCGGCGCGACGCCACCACGCACCAATCCGAAAGGCGTCGGCAGGCGCTCATACATATCAACGAAGATTGCCGGATCACGCTGTTTCAAGAGCTGGTCGGCGGCGTAGAAGCCCGACGGACCCGACCCGATGATCGCCACGCGAATTTGCGATGCACTGCCGCTCGTAATCGTCATTGCGCTGCCCCGCCGTCGTCCTTCAAGGGAATGACCAAATCCTTTCGGAAAGGCGTCAGCGATACGAGTTCGCCCTTTTCATCGACCACAAAAAGGTCTTCAATCCGCAGGCCGAAGCCACGCTCAGGATAATACAAGCCGGGTTCAATGGTCAAGATATTCCCGATCTGACAAATGTCGTCGCGGCGCAAGTGGCTGATCGACGGGCGCTCGTGAATATCAATGCCCACACCGTGCCCCAAACTGTGTACATAGCCCGCCATCGTGCTCGGATGCGAGCGCGTTGTCGGATGCCCTGCCTTCTCAAAGTAATCGAGAACCGCTTCTTGCATTAGGTGCGTCGGCTTGTTGAGCCCGAAGGCCTCGACGGAAATGTCAAAGGCTTGCATGACGGTGTCATAAGTTTCACGAATCTCCGAAGGCGCGTAACCGATGCACCAGGTGCGCGTCATATCATGGTGATATCCGCCACCAAGTTCGCGCGGGAAAAGATCGAAGACGATAGCCTGCCCCACTTGCAGCGGCATATCGGCCTCGCCACGACTGTGCGGGAAGCCGGCATCGCGCCCTTGCGCGAAGATCATGTCGGTATCTTCCAGGCCGCGCGCCATCAACTCAGTCCGCACCAAGTCCTTGATGTCGCCGATTGTGATGCGTCCACCGTCGTCATCCACAAGGTAGTCGCCAGCGCGTCTCAAGCCCGCGATAAAATCCCAGGCGATCTGCATCACCGCGTTGGCGCGCCGCGCCACCGATTTCAGACGCACGATCTCTTCGGCGTCCTTCGTGAGCATCGCCTCTTCGATTAATGTATTCTCGGCTTCGACCACAAACTCGTATTGAGCCAAGCCCGCTTTCAAGGCCTCGTAGAGCGCGATTGTCTTGTTGACCTGCCAGGCGCCATAGAGGCCGATCCGTCCTGCGCTCAAACCGAGCCGGAGCAGGACATCGCTCCAATGCAGCACTGTTGCGCGAATGCTGTCGCCTTCCGCTTCCTTGTATCGGTCATAGTAGCCGAGCTCGACATCGGTCAGCACATCCAGACCGGACTTCGCCGCCTCTTCCAATTCCATTCGATTGCAGACGAGCAGCGCCGGTTTTCCCAGGCTTTTGAAAATCGACCCATGCGTGATGCGCGCGCCATTACTGAGGTAGTAACGCGCCGTATTGAATTCCTCGCCGCCGGTCACGATGAGCGCGTCCAGCTCGCGTTCGCGCATCAGCCGATCAATATCTGATTTCATCCGTCATCTCCCCAGCAGAAGCTAATCGCCGCTCAAAGCTGAGCGAATCTGAGCGTATGAGTTTATCAAGGACTTAGGTGACTTTTCAAACCTGCGATTGCAGCGCCGCCAGCAGATCCGTCTCTTGCTCGGGCAGTACTGTGCGCGGATCCAGCAAGACGCGGCCGGCGGCAATGCGGGCGACAACCGGCGGATCCGCCCCCCGCAGTTGCTCCAAGGCACGATCGGGCGAATCGCGCTCGATAGCGAGCAGCGCGGTGGGCAGCGAAGTGCCCGGCAGGCTGCCGCCGCCAACGGTCGATTCTCCACTAACGACAAGGCCGCCGACTTGCGCCGCCCAACTTTCCGCAGTCTCTCTGATGTCCTCCAGCGAGCGAGAAATCATCCGCCAGACCGGTACCTCTTCCAGCGCTTCGTCACGCCGATAATGTTCCAGGGTGGCGATCAAGGCGGCGTAGGTCAACTTGTCGACGCGCAGCGCGCGCGCCAGCGGATGGCGCTTAAGTTTCGCCAGCGCGTCGGACCTGCCAACGATGATGCCCGCTTGTGGTCCACCCAGCAGCTTGTCCCCACTGAAACAGACGAGATCGACACCGGCCGCCACGCTCTCCTGAACAGTCGGTTCATGATCTAGCCCAAACTGAGCTGTATCGATCAGCGAGCCGCTGCCGAGATCGTCAACCGCCAGCAGCCCGCGATCACGCGCAAGCGCCGTTAAATCGTACAGTGTCGGCTGCTCGACAAAGCCCACTTGCTTGAAATTGGAGGAATGGACACGGAGGAGCATAGCCGAATTTTCAGTCAGCGCCGCCTCATAGTCCGAGATGCGCGTGCGATTTGTCGTGCCAACTTCCACAAGCTCAGCGCCGCTTTCGCGCATGATCGCCGGGATGCGGAAGCCGCCACCGATCTCCACCAGTTGGCCGCGCGAAATGATGACTTCGCGACCTTTTGCGAGCGCGCTAAGTATCAGAATCAAGGCGGAGGCGTTGTTGTTGACGACAAGCGCGTCTTCAGCGCCGGTCAGATCGCGCAAGATGCGCCCAGCGTGCACCAGACGACTTCCGCGTTTGCCGGTTTCCAGATCGAATTCCAGTGTATTGTAAGCGCCGGCCGCCGCAAGCAGCGCCGCTTGCGCGCTTTTGGAGAGCAAGGCTCTGCCCAGATTGGTATGGATGATCACGCCAGTTGCGTTGATAACGGGGCTCAGGGTCGGTTTCTGCCGCCGACTCAGAATGTCCTCTATGCCCTGCATCAGGGCGTCCTCGCAAATATCGACCTGCGCCGATCCCAGAATCGACCGCCGGGCCTCATCCAGCTGCGCCCGAATCGCTTCAACAACAAGATCGCGGCTGTGCAACTTTATCAGTTCTTGTATGGCGCTGTGAGCAAGTAAAGAATCGACTGAGGGCAAGCGCCGCAGAAGAGCCCGTCTATCGTTCATTCGCCAGTTCCCGGTTGCGCAGGAAGACTTCGATCACGACGAACAAGAGGATTACTATTAAAATGATCGGCAGCGACAGATAGCGCGGAATCATGAGCCAGGCACAGGTGACAACAATGATGCCGATCCACACGCTGCGCCGAACAACTACGCCAGTAAGGGGAACCGGGTCGCTCATTGACGTCAGGCGTTGGCTGATCAGACACAGGATCGGGATCGCCGTACCGGTCACCGCGATCTGCAAGAGGATGAAGAAGAGCCAGATTTCGCCGCCGATCCGCGGACGTGTGGAGACCACCAGGTGCGCCAGGCCGCCCCAGCCGACGATGAACATGAACAGCGAAGCGAGCAAAACGCCCCTCCGTTCCCTATCCGAGCGACGCTCCAGCGAGGTGGTCAACTTTTGTGGATTGTCTTGATTTGATCGATTGAGGAGCATAGCATACCGTCTGATCTAACCGACCCTTGGTGTTGGCTGCGGCGGACCGCCGCCATTCGTACTCATGAACATTGTACGTCTATAGCCAGAAGTAAGCTGACCGGCGGGAGGCGAATCGCTATCAATTCAGCTGTTCTAGCAATGCCTGCGTTTCGCCGGAAGGTTTGAGGCCCAACTTTCGCTTGAGCAGCCGCTCCAGAAGCGCGTACTGTTGCCGCGCATCGGCGTCCCGCCCGAGATTGATATACATCTTCATCGCGCCACGATGAATATCTTCACGTTGCGGCACCTCTTTCAGCGCCCGCGCATAGTACCCCAGCGCCTCCTCCCAAGCTCCCTGGTCTGTCTTCAAGCGCGCCATGCCTATCAAGGCCTCGGCGTACATGGACTTGAGCTGATTGCGACGCGCCTCCACCCAGGGTAATCTGACCGGGTG
Source organism: Anaerolineae bacterium (assembly GCA_012270545.1). Lineage (GTDB taxonomy): Bacteria > Chloroflexota > Anaerolineae > Aggregatilineales > Phototrophicaceae > UBA6055. The sequence goes on from JAAXID010000170.1 coordinate 11,328, forward strand.
CAAGAACGGCGCTTTATAGATTTCGATTGCGCGAAGATAAAGCAGCTCCCGCTCGCGCGCATCGTCGGCGAGCAAAGCGCCTTCCATCGCCTGCTCGAAATCCGCCACATCATAATGACGGACGATCTTGCCGCTCGGCACATAAAAGCCGGTCGAGTAGGTGGTCAATTCATAATTGTTGCCATCGTCAACGTATGCCGAAATCCGTTCGGTGATCTTGCGTTTGGTCACATGGAAGACATTGGTCGCGTCCCGCACAGATAACTTGGGCCAGAAAATCTCGAAAATCTGATCGCGCGTGACCAGTGGATTATCTACGAAATAGAAGAACAGATTGCGCGGCAATGCGCCGTCCCAACTGCTGATCTCACGACCGTTGGAAACGGCGTGCCCACGGCCGAAAGCATATACCTCCAATTGCGGCTTCAGATTGGATTCCTTGGCGAAGAGCAAATTGCTGCTGCGATGCTCCGTCCCCAGCACGACCACCTCGTCGCGGTTCACCCAGCTGATCCAGGGATCGTAAGTCAGCAAGCGCGAATTGATCACCAGTTGCGCCTTGTCCGGCAGACTGGCGATCACCGCATTCATGAATTGGCGGAACACCTCATCCTGCGGAATGCGATCCAGCTCATCCAAATACAAGACGACGCGTTCGAGCTCGAGCGCATCAAGATCGGCGGCCAGCGCTTCGCCGATTTCTGACGCCGTTCCGTCGGCCAAAGTATTCTCCAGCGCCTGGCCGAATCCGGCCTCGACAAAGCGCACCTCGTCAACCAGGCCGCGGACCCAATGCGCCAAACCGCTGGTGCGCTCTGGCAGCCGATAATAGAGCAGACCTTCACTTAAGTCGTTCAGGAAATAACTGAGAAAGATATTTCGGTGATTCGCCCAGGGATAAAGAAGAATTACTTTCTTGCCTTCGGAAGACGCCCGGAACGAATCAAAAGAAACACTGGTGACTACAGGCGACAACATCTCAAGGCCTTTCGATGTGCATCGTATGGCTCAGACGCGGCAATACTTATGAAACAGATAGTTTTAGCATTTTATTATTTGTGCCCTTACGACGGTCAGGATATGTTACCACAATTGCCGTTGCTGCCAAGATATATGTAACAATACTTGCACAGATTCTAAGACGACCTATTCAAATTTCGCGCTACCTGCGGCTTAGCCACCCAGCGCCAACAATCGCTCAAGACTGTCGGCGCGCCGCTACCTTGCGCAAGCCGTTTTGCGCTCCTTCCAAAGCCAGCGGTTAGCCAGCCCGACGCGCAGGCGCATCCGCCTAAACAGGCGCCGCGGGCAGCTGCCCCGGCAGCGGAGTGTAAGGGTGAGCGCCGCCTGTACATCGCGACAGAAAGCCCGATGTCTTTTCAGACTGAGTGGAAGAAACGTCCGGCGCCTCGCGACGCAGGCTGCGAAGCTACGCTTCTTCGATCCTTATGGACGTTATCCGGTCGGCGATAATCGAAGGATTGGGACGCTGCGGATCGATTCTCTGCAGCGAATTGAGCACGTCCAGGCTTGGCGCATCAGCGACCCGCCCAAAGACGGCGTGGCGGCCATCGAGATGCGGCGTCGCTACAAAGGTGATGAAGAACTGTGACCCATTGGTGTTGGGACCGGCATTGGCCATACTGAGCGTGCCCGGCGCGTCGTGGCGGACCTGAAGCGCCGATGGTTCATCATCCCAGCGGTAACCGGGACCCCCACGGCCGCTGCCCGTGGGATCGCCACCTTGCGCCATGAAACCGTCTAGTACACGGTGGAAGATGACGCCATCGTAGAAGCCGTCACACGCGAGAAAGACGAAGTTGTTCACCGTGATCGGCGCGCGCTCGGCGAAGAGATCAATGGTGATCGCGCCCTTGCTGGTGTTCATTACGGCGCGGTAGGTCTTTTTCGGGTCGATCTGCATGGCGGGCGCGCTGGCGTATTGCTTGGGCATGGCGGGTCTCCTGTTGGGATAGGTGGGAGTGAAGTTAGGAGGGTAGCAGACAAACCATCAGCCTAATAGAGTAGCCACACTTGGCCATCGGTGCATTAATCTTTCTTGCCTATGCTACAATCGAATTCAGAGTGCCAAATCCAAGGACCCTCACCACATGTCCCAAATAGCCGAACATTTCCAAACCATGAGCTATGGACCGGCGCCCGAATCCACCACCGCCGCCGACGCCTGGCTCAATTCGCACGGGCGCAAGTTCGATCTCTTCATCAATAACCAATGGACCGCGCCGGCCGAGGGCAACACCCTCAACGTCTCCAACCCCGCCCGTGGCGAGACGCTCGCGCAAGTCGCTGAGGCCACCGCCGCCGACATCGACGCAGCCGTCCGAGCTGCCCGCACCGCCTACCAATGCTGGTCGGCGCTGGCGCCTCATCAACGCGCTCGCCACCTGTACGCCATCGCTCGCAATATACAAAAGCATGCCCGTCTGCTGGCGGTTGTGGAGAGCCTGGACAACGGCAAGCCGATCCGCGAATCGCGCGATATCGATGTGCCGCTGGCCGCTCGTCATTTCTATTATCACGCTGGCTGGGCGCAGCTGATGGAAAGCGAACTGCGTGATTATCAGCCACTGGGCGTCGTCGGGCAGGTGATCCCCTGGAACTTTCCACTGCTGATGCTAGCTTGGAAGATCGCGCCAGCGCTGGCAACCGGCAATGCGGTCGTCATCAAGCCGGCGCCTTACACGCCGCTGTCCGCCCTGCTCTTCGCCGAGATCATTGCCGAAGCGGGAATCCCGCCGGGCGTGGTCAACATCGTGACCGGCGGCGATGAGGCGGGCGCCGCTTTGGTGGCGCATCAAGACCTCGACAAGATCGCCTTCACCGGCTCGACAGCGGTCGGGCGCATCATCCGGCGGGCGACGGCGGGCAGTGGCGTCAAGCTGACGCTGGAGCTGGGCGGCAAGTCGCCTTTTGTCGTTTTCGCTGACGCCGATCTGGATGGCGCAATCGAAGGCATTGTCGATGCGATCTTCTTCAATCAGGGCGAAGTCTGCTGCGCCGGCTCGCGCTTGTTGCTGCAGGAGAACATCGCCGCTGACTTCCTGGCCCGGCTCAAGGCGCGAATGGCGCGATTGCGGCTCGGCGACGCGCTGGATAAAGGCATTGATATCGGCGCTGTCATCGACCCGGTCCAATACGAGGCGATCGATAAATGGGTGCGGCGCGGCATCAGCGAGGGCGCCGATGTTTACCAGCCGGAGACCGACTTGCCCCCCAAGGGCTGCTTCTATCCGCCGACATTGCTCAGCAATCTGGAGGCCTCAGCCGCCGTCGCCCAAGAAGAGATATTTGGTCCCGTCCTGGTGGCCATGAGCTTCCGAACACCGAGCGAGGCGGTCAAGCTGGCGAACAACACGCGCTACGGTCTGGCGGCGTCAATCTGGAGCGAGAACATCAGCCTGGCGCTGGAGACAGCGCGGCAGGTCAAGGCGGGCAGCGTGTGGATCAACAGCAGCAATCTTTTCGATGCGGCCTCCGGCTTTGGCGGCTACCGCGAAAGCGGATATGGACGCGAAGGGGGCAAAGAGGGGCTGTTCGCCTATCTGCGTCCCCGCTGGATGACGCGGGCGCGACCGCAATTGTCTGAGCCGTCCGCCGACTGGGGCGCACATACTCCGCCGGCGCCGGCCAAGCTGGGCGCTTTCCATTCTGAGACGGCCGGGCTGGATCGCACGGCGAAGCTCTATATCGGCGGCGCGCAGGCGCGGCCGGATGGCAATTACACCCGTCAGGTCATCTCGCCGTCGGGCGCGCTGATCGGGCAGGTCGGCGATGGCAATCGCAAGGATGTGCGCAACGCCGTCGAAGCGGCGCACAAGGCGAAGAACTGGGCTTATTACTCGCCGCACAATCGAGCGCAGATCCTCTACTATATCGCCGAAAACCTCTCGGCGCGGGCGGATGAATTCGCTAGGCGCGTCCAGAGTATGACCGAAACCCCGCCCGAAGAAGCGCGAGCGGAAGTCGCGGCTTCGATCGACCGGCTGTTTCATTGGGCGGCTCTCGCTGACAAATCCGGCGGCGCGGTGCAAGAAACGACCACCCACGGGCTCGTCGCCGCGCTGCACGAACCGGTTGGCGTCATCGGCAGCGCCTGCCCCGACGAGGCGCCACTGCTGGCTTTCGTGTCCTTGATCGCGCCGGCTATCTCGCGCGGCAATACGGTCGTCTGCATCCCCTCACCACCCTATCCGCTCAGCGCCACCGACCTCTATCAGGTCTTCGACACATCGGACTTGCCGGCCGGCGTCGTCAACATCATCACCGGCGATCGCGATCATTTGCTGAAGACGCTGGTCGAGCATGACGATGTCGATAGCGTCTGGTACTTTGGGGACGCGGAAGGCAGCCGCCAAGTTGAGGCGCGCTCGGTCCACAATGTCAAGCGCACCTGGGTCAACTACGGCGTCAAACGCGACTGGCGGGACCCGGAGCAAGGCGCCGGCGCTGAGTTTCTGCACGAGTCAATTCAGGTCAAGAATATCTGGGTACCGACCGGCGCTTAGGCAAATTCCTTCATCAACTCCAATAGCGTGTGCAGCATCAGATTGGCGCCGTTGACGCAGTCGGCCTCCCGCGTGAATTCCTTAGGATTGTGGCTGATGCCCTTGACCGACGGCACAAAGTACATGGCAGCAGGCGCGATGTTGGCGATATTCTGCGTATCGTGTCCGGCGAAACTAAGCATCCGCTGGTGGGATAATCCGAGTGAGTCCGCGGCGCGTTCTATCGCGCCCATTACTGACTCGCTCATGGTCGCCGGTATCACAGGCGGCGTCGCCTCGCAGGAGACGCTCAGACCGAATTCCGCCGCGCACTCGTCAAGCAGGCGCAGCAAGTCAGCGCCCATCCGATCCATCTCTTCGTCGGAGCCATGCCGGAATTCCAGCGCGCAGTAAACTTCGGCCGGCACGATGTTGAATGCGCCCGGCTCAGCGTTGATCATGCCGATATTACATACGCCGGGGCTGTAGTTCTGCATCACATGTTCCCGCGCGCGCAAGACGAATGCAGCCGCGCCCCAAAGCGCATCGCGCCGCAGGTCCATCGGTGCCGTGCCCGCGTGCGCCGCCTCGCCGCGGAAGGTCACATGTATGGAACGTATGCCGACAATGGCGTTGACGACGCCTATGTCGATGCCGGCTTGTTCCAGCCGCGTTCCCTGTTCGATATGCAGTTCGACCCAGGCCAGCACGTCAGCGCGCGTCGCCGCCAACATGGACTGGCGCGTGATGCCGACGGCGGAAAAGCGGCGCGTCAATTCTTCGACATCCACCCGGCTGCGGTCAAAGTCGGCCGCGGTCAATTGACCAACGACCGCCTTGCTGCCCATCAACCCCATGATGGCGCTTTCTTCGTCGGTGAAGTTGACCGCTTCCAACGTTACCGGCGGCCTGATGCCATTGTCCTTGAGCGTGCGCAGGGCTTCCAAGGCGACCAGCACGCCCAGCGACCCATCGTAGCGTCCGCCATTGGGTACGCTATCCAAGTGTGAGCCCGCCAGGATTCGCTTCTCGCTCGGCGGATCACTGAAAAGAATCGCCGACTGATTGCCGGCGCCGTCCATCGCGTAATCGAGACGGGCCTCAGCGATCTTCTTTTGATACCAGCGGCGTCCTTCAATGTCGGCGGGGGTCAGCGCTTGGCGGGACAGTCCGCCCTCCGCCGTTGCGCCGATCCGCGCTAACTCAGCAATATCGCCGAGCAAGCGGGTTTCATTGATTCTAAGCATCGAGTTTCACCCTGTGCGTCGATTGGCCTTTGGCAAGGTTAACGCAAATGTCAGCGCGGTACAAAGTGTGAATGAGGTAGTGTATCGAAGTCGGTGGAGATTCAAATGAGCCAAATTCAGTTTCACCACAAAGACACGAAGGACACAAAGAAAAAGGCCTATTTCGCATACGATTCTCGGTGCCCTCAGTTTTCTCGGTGTACTCGGTGGTAAAGTTTTTGCTGTTTCAGCCGAAATGGATACACTACCATGAATGAACGGGACGATTGCACCTTATCCCAACCCGCGCGCCATACTATAATGACCCGCGCACCGTGCAGGCAAATTAGCGGAGAAGCGCATGAAACTCTACTCATGGAATGTCAACGGCATCCGCGCCGCGCAGAAAAAAGGTTTCCTCGACTGGCTATCCGCCGAAGGGCCGGACGTATTGACGATACAGGAGACCAAGGCACAGCCGGAGCAGCTCGATCCCGAACTGCGCGAGCCGGCGGGTTATCACAGTTGGTGGGCGAGCGCCGAACGCAAGGGCTACAGCGGCGTCGCTTTGTTCAGCAAGACCGAACCGCAAGAGGTCAAACTCGGGCTGGGCATCGAGAAGTTTGACAGTGAGGGGCGCACCATCATCGCCGATTACGGCGACTTTACATTGATGAGCACCTACTTGCCCAACGGCAAGGGCAGCGAGGAGCGCTTGCGCTTCAAGATGGAATACAAGGAAGCATTCCTCGATTATGCCAATAGCTTGCGGGCGGCGGGCAAGTCGGTGGCTTTTTGTGGCGACATCAACACAGCGCATAACGAGATTGATCTGACCCATCCCAAACCGAACTCCAAATATTCGGGCTTCTTGCGCGAAGAACGCGACTGGATGGACAAGGTGGTGGCGCAGGGCTATATCGACAGCTACCGGCATCTCAACCCGGAGCGGGAAGGCGCCTATTCCTGGTGGTCGCTGCGCAGCGGCGCGCGCGCCAAGAATGTCGGCTGGCGGATTGACTACTTTTTCATTTCGCCCGACCTGCTAGATAAGATGGCGACGGCCGAGATTCACGCCGATGTCATGGGCAGCGACCACTGTCCCATCAGCTTGACGCTGGATTTGTAGGCGTTCCTTCCTTTACGCATCGCAGCCGTATCCGTCCTTGTCGCGATCCAGCGCTGGTCTATACGCAGGGTGATCTCTGGGAATATTGCTGCAGCCAAGTGAGCGCGCATGGCTGCAATTTCTTACGTACGAGGCTTGGCAACTCCCATAGCGTTGATTATTTCGTTGCTCTGGCTGGGGACGATTAGCCGGCGCCGGCTGTGAGGATCTTTCGCATTGATTGTTCTGGAACGCGATATATCCCTTTTTCCATTCGTCTTCGGTATCGCATTGCCAACCGATGAAGCAGCAATTATCTACCGGCGGTGAAGAGTTCGCTTCTGATGGAGCGTCATCTATCACCTGGACGGTGGCGGCGCCCGGCCCAACAGGAACATCTTCCACAGTATTCTTACTTCCGCTGCCTGGCTCAAATAGCGGTGTGTCGAATGTAAGCCAACCGGCGATATAGACCTCGCGCTCCCCGCGGCGAACCAGATACCAATCGCCGCTACGTCCAGTAACCTCAAGGGCTGTGTTCCCTGGCACGGTTTCCAATAATCGATACTGCATTCCCGGTCCCGTCCGTAGGTTCACCTGGCTGTGAGTATATTTGCGCAATGAAGTGGAAAATCTTTCCGGGCTTGCTCGTAAACTGTCGGGCTCTGATAGCGGTGTGTCGAATGTAAGCCAACCGGCGATATAGACTTCGCGCTCCCCGCGGCGAATCAGATACCAATCACCGCTACGTCCAGTAACCTCAAGGGCTGTGTTCCCTGGCACGGTTTCCAACAACCGATACTGCATTCCCGGTCCCGTCCGTAGATTCACCCGATCGTGGGTAAACTTCTGCGACGGGTCGGCGAATCTCGTAAGCGGAAAACCTGGCGAGGCAGCCGGGCTAGGTGTGAATGTCGGTGGGATTGATGTCGCGGTAAGAGTTGGGGTATCCGTTGGTGTATTGGTCGATGTCGCAATGGCAGTCGGCGTATACGTTGGGGTGCTGGTCGCTGTCGTGGTAGCGGGCGGCGTCTCCGTTAGAGTGCTGGTCGCTGTCGGTGATGGTGTATAGGTGGGGGTAGCACGCGCCAGAATGCCAATTATGTTGTCTCTGTTCTCCAACGCTATCGACGCGACGACAAAAGAAATCAGCAGCAGAATAACAATGCTCGCCCAGTTCAAACTGCGACGTCTTGGGCGTGGAGCGCGGGAGGCTTGAGGCTGTCTATGCCACTGCGGGCCTGTCAGACTGCGGAATTCGCGCAGCCGCGCCGGGCTAAGCGTGAACCAGTCTTGGTTGGAACTATTGTAGCGCTGACGCAGCTCGCGTTCAGCCCACGCCGCATCTTTCGCTTCGAAAATCTGCTCGAGCTTGGTTTTGAAGCTCCAGCGGTCGCGGAACTGGTCGATTTCGCTAGGGTCGTTGATGCGCAGGAGGACAAAGCTGTTGCCATAATCGAGATCGCGGATGAGACAGACATAGCCGGCAGGCGCGTCCAGCCCGGGCAGGGAGTTGTATTGTTTGGGGTTTCTGCTTTTGATCCCTTGCACGCTGCGTTCCCGCGAGTACTTGATAGCATTGTAACGCGATTGTCTGCCTGCAGAGTACCCCGCTAATTGAGGGCTGGCGGATTAACTATTTCTTCATTTCACCCGACCTGCTGGACAAGAGGGTGCAGCCGAGATACACACCGATGTCATGGGCAGCGACCACTGCTCCATCAGCTTGACGCTGGATCTTTGATTCGCCAGACGACCAGCAAGTTCAGCCGCAAATGGACTCGCAAGGCACGCCCTCCCCGTCGCCATCTCTTCTGCGGCAACCACAATCGTTCAACTGGAAGTAGGCTTCTTGGCAAGAAGACATTTGCTCGCAGGTTTTTGAGCAATCACAGGAATATCGCTGCTGCGAAGACTGGCTGGATTGTGGACGATTAGCCGGCGCCGGTTGTGAGGATCTTTCGCATTGATTGTTCTGGAACGCGATATATCCCTTTTTCCATTCTTCTTCGGTAGCGCATTGCCAACCGATGAAGCAGCAATTATCTAAAGGAATCGGTGTAGGTGGAAACCGTTGGAGTCGCTAATGGACGCTCCGTTCGACTTGTCGTGTTCGATTGTCTGTCCGGGCAACCAGATCGAGGGTTGGGACAGGAATAATCGTACGACGCCAGGCAGACAAATACCAGCAGCGCCAGCGCAACCAGGCATTTGACGGGATGATTGGTCATGAGATCGGTAGTTGCGTCGTCAATGAATTGTCGTATGCCTTTGTTCTTCGCATCGGCATCAGCCGTCAACGAGGACCGGTGCGCGCCATGCCGTCTCAACGCGCGCTCGCCGTACCGATAAGGTGCCAAGGATGGTGGCGACGGTGGGCTAATCGATGGGCCATGGCTTGCTCCATGCGATTGCTCGGCCGCGCGCCATTCCCGCCGCCTCACCGTGCTGCTGGCCGGCCTGTCGGCGTCCGCCATCGCTGTTGGCAGCTGGCTGATGTAATGGCTGCTATAATCAAGTATGCGCAATTCTGACTTGCGCAGCGCTCTTAATTGGTAGGCATCGAGTGCCAGCCAATCATCGCCCAGCGTTGCATGATGACGCTCATAGAGACGCCTTTCGCTGGCGACGATATCGTCCGTTTCCAGAATGGAAAGCAGCTCGATGCCGAAATCGCGTTCCCGCTCCGCCAAGGTAACATTAATATAGGACTTAGGGTGTTCAGTCGCCTGAAACCGGTATCGATCGCTGTCGACATCGCGAATGACGCAAATATAGACGGCCGGATGCGCAAGTCTCGGCAACCGTGCATAATCGGCTGGTGGAATGCTTCTCAAAATTGGCGCTGCCCCCAATCCAATCACCCGCTCAGTTTGACCAAAAATATTATATCACGCTGGTTTTGATGACTTCGCATTCTCTAATCTTTCGGCGTACTGGCTCGGAAAACCACCCGCTTTCGCGCTGCTAAATCGCTCCTTGACTGCGCGTCATCTACAGCCCGCGCCAGGTTATGTCGAATCGACAATAGTATAATGAGCTTATGAATATCGCGCGGCTGATTGATTCCAGCTTCGACGAGGCGGTCAAAGCCTTGACCATGGGCACTTCCCAAAGCTCGCTGCTTCGCGCCCGCGAGCGGGCTTACATCAAGACGCTGATTGCGCATTTGCAGCGTGAATTCGACAGTGAAGACCTTCGTCTCTTCGCGTCTCCGCAGCGCGGCAACACCGCCGATTTCGGGACGAATCGCCTGCTGTATGACATTGCCATCTGCAGAATTGGCGCGGGCAAAACCGCCGAGCGCAAGTCGGAGGATTTTCTCTATATCGCCGAGGCGCTCTGGCAAATCGAAGTTGATTTTTCACGCGAATGGCGGTCAGCGATACACGCTATCAACCGTCTCAACTGTGGCGCCGCGTCTAATAGATTGCTCATCTCTTCCATGCTCGCGCGAGGCAACGAGCGACTCTTGAATACCTTGCGGGCGCCGGGCGCCGCTCGCAGTGGCGCATTGTATCTGGCGCTCGTCCCACATCCGGCCGATTGGGACGACGATACCGGCGCGCCGCAGGTATGGCAAATTGCCGACGAAGAATGGGTGGAAATGAAATGAGCCTGTTCCCGCTGAATCGGGTAGAAGCTAGCTGCGCAAGGAGAAACAATGCTTAAAACAGCGCTGATACTAGGTTTAACGTTTTTCTTGCTCGGGCTGTTCGCAACCATATTGCCGGGAGATACGTTACAAGCAGTGAGGACTTGGATAACAAATGAACTCGAGGAGCAAACCGTGAACGAAAGCGACAAAGTCCTGACCAATATATTCCGCGTCGATGTCAAGGTGATGGAATCGCAGCCCAGAAGGATAAGTCTTGAAGTCGAGGGCGAGCATCCTGATGGCTGCGAATATCCGGTGATCGTGGGTCAAACGCGCCAAGGGAATACCGTTGATATCGAGGTATACCGCGAGGTGCCGGCTGATGTCATCTGCCCGATGATCCTCAAACCGTACCGCGACACAATCAGCCTGGAGGGCCGTTTCGAATCAGGCGAATACACCATTAACGTCAACTCTCACTCGCAAGCCGTAAGCATTTGAAGGAGCTAATCATGCCCCTGCGCATTCTCGCCTTGTTCACCCCACTACTGTTTGGCGGTCTGCTGATGGTCTCCGCGCAAGACAGCAAAGGCAATATCGCCCTCACCGTTTACAACGAAGGCGCCGCTCTGATACGCGACCTGCGCAAGATGACGCTTGAAGAAGGCATTAACAGCATCACCCTGCGCGATGTCGCCGCGACGATCGATCCCACCTCGGTCAACTTCAAGTCGCTGAGCGATCCAGCGGGAACCGTCGTATTGGAGCAGAACTACCGACATAACACACTCGATGCCTACGCGCTGTTGGCTCCCTATGTCACCCGAACAGTCGAAATCACCGTCTCCAACAACGAGCGATATAGCGGCGAGCTTTTGCGTTTGCGCGATGGCAAGGCGATTCTGCGGACGGCGCCAAACGAGATTGCATACATCAGCCTATACGATATCCGCGGCCTTAAGTTTCCAGCGCCATCCGTTGATTTCAATCCTGGACCGGAGCTGCGTCTGCTGCTGAAGAGCGAAAGCGCGGGAGAGCAAGACGTTGAGTTGGCCTATCTGGCGGGTGGCATGAACTGGAGCGCCGATTACAACGTGTTTCTTAATGCCGATGAAACCTCGCTTGATCTACGAGGTTTGGTGACATTAAGGAATCACAGTGGCCGCGCATACCGAGACGCTTCGCTGAAGTTGGTCGCGGGTGAAGTCAGCCGGATTGAGCCGGAAGAGGACTATGCCGAAGAACGAGTGACGATGGCCATGAGCGTCGCGGCGGACGAGAGCGCTAGTGTGGAACAGCGCAGCCTGAGCGAATACAAGCTCTATGCAATCGCGCGGCCCATCACCATCGAGGACAAGGAAACGAAGCAGATCGAATTCGTCAGCGGCGCCGACATCGCCGCGAAAATCACCTACGTCTTCGATAGCTCGCCCGCCTTTCGCGGATATTACTCGCCGATTGATTACATGGAAGGCCGCGGCGCCGCGAGCGCTGATGTCCACACTTACCTGAATTTCAACACCGGCGACGAGAACGGCTTGGGCGCCGACCTGCCGGCCGGACGTGTGCGCGTATACAAGCTGGATGTTGACGGGGCAAGCCTGCTGATCGGCGAGAACATCATCGGCCACAGTCCGAAGGGCGAAGATCTGATGGTCGCACTCGGGAAAGCGTTTGACTTGACGGGCGAACGCATTCAGGCCGACTTCAGTTATGTTTCGCGGCGCGTCGCGCGCGAGTCCTTCGAGATAAGAATTCGCAACCGGAAAGATGATGCGGCCGTCGATATCATCGTACCGGAACGGCTATACCGCTGGCGCGATTGGCAGATCATCGAGAGCTCGGTGCCATTCCTAAAGGTGGATAATGCGAGCATCGAATTCACCATCACTGCTGAGCCCGGCGCGGAAGAAGTGCTGACCTATACGGTTCAGTACAGCTTCCCCGAGGAAGAATAGGCTAGACGTGAGATCGGTTAACGAATAAGAAGAGCGACTCACCGAGCGGCGTAGGTCGCGTAGATACTGACCGCCGACACTCGCTGTCAGCCGCTCCTACATACAGTAGTTATTTCGAGGTCGCTTAGGCAATTCTGACTTCAATCCGGGGTTTCGCAGACGCCGAAGCTATCCTGCATGAACTGCACATGTGAGTCAAAGGCCTTCCCGTCTTCGCTATCCCATAGTCGATCATAGCTGGCGTCGCTGCGCAGCGCCCAGGAATTCTTCACATCACACAGGTCCGTTTGCAGGATGCGCAGCACGCGCCATTGAATTCGCGGATCGAGGACCGGGAACACAACTTCCACGCGATTGAGCAGGTTGCGGCGCATCAGATCGGCGCTGCCCATGTATAGCTGCCGATGTTCCGGCGCGTTGCGGAAATAATAGATGCGGCTGTGCTCGAGATAGCGGCCGACGATGCTCTTGACGCTGATGTTTTCGCTCAGGCCGGGCAGTCCAGGCCGCAGGCAGCATAGACCCCGAACGATCAAGTCTATCTTTACGCCGGCTTGCGAAGCCTGATAGAGCTTCTGAATGATCAGATCTTCTTCCAGCTGATTCATCTTGAAGATCATGCGGGCTTCATCGCCGCGCCGCGCTGCGTCAATTTCGTTGTCCATCAATGCGAGCATGCTGTCCTGCAGGTATTCCGGCGCCACTAGCAGGTGATTGTAGGTTGTATCGGGCGCGTAACCCGTTAGGCGGTTGAACAAGCGCGAGGCGTCATCGGCGATTTGCTCGTTACAGGTGAAGAGACCGATGTCGGCGTACAGGCGGGCGGTTGCCGCGTTGTAGTTGCCGGTGCCCAGATGCACATAGCGGCGCATGCCATCGCGTTCGCGGCGGACGACCAGCGAAATCTTGGCGTGCGTTTTGACCGGCAGCTCCTCGACGCCGTAGACGACGTGAACGCCCTTCTCCTCCAGCGCCGTCACCCATTCGAGGTTGTTCTCCTCATCAAAGCGCGCCTTCAGCTCGACCAGCACGGTGACTTGTTTCTCGTTGTCGCGGGCTTCCAACAGATCGTTGACCACCGGCGAGTTCTTGCCAACGCGGTACAAGGTGGTCTTGATCGCCAGCACAGCGGGATCTCGCGCCGCCCGCTTGAAAAAGTCCTCGACTGGCGAAAACGAATCGTAGGGGTGGTGCACGACGACATCTTGCTTGCGGATCACTTCAAAGAAATCGGCCGACTGCGCGAAAGGCTTCGGCAGCCGCGGCACATAAGGCGGATCCTTCAAATCGGGACGATCCACCTTCAGCAATTCGAAAAGATCCGCGGAGCCCAACTTGCCGTCTATGCGGAAAACCTCCCGCGTGGACGGCACCTCCAAGGAGCTGGCTAAACGGTTGAGCATCCGCTCGCTGATGCCGGCGGGAACGCTCAAGCGCACGACCGAGCCGAAGCGCCGCTCCTTCACGCCCTGCTCGATGATCGACTTGACATCCAGCAGGTCTTCGTCCTGCTCATGCTCGTAATCGATATCGGCATTGCGCAGAATGCGGAAGGGAAAAGCCTCCATGATTTGCATGCCGGGGAATAGATCCGAGAGGTAGTCGCCGATGATGTCTTCGATCCATAAGAAGTGATAACCATCATGCACCTGACCGGTGTAGTTTGTCATCACCGTCTCGAGGTGGACGATCCGCGGCAGGATATCAACCGGCACCTTGATGCGGGCGAAATCGATGCCGCTCGCCATTTCACCATTCGTCCGCTCCAGATAGACGCCCAGATTCAGGCTCAAGTTGGAGATGAAGGGGAAGGGACGGGCATGGTCGACGGCCAGCGGCGTCAAGACCGGATAGACTTCCGAGCGGAAATAGTATGTTATGGCATCTCGCTCGCTCTCGTTGAGCTGATCAGTGGTGATGAAGTGAAGGCCCTCGCGCGCCAGCAACTCGAAGACGTCCTTGCGCGCCTGACGCTGCCGCGCGATTAAGACCGAGACTTCGTCGTGGATGCGGCGCAGCAATTGCATGGGCGTTATGCCATCGGGCCGCGTTCTGGGATTATTGAAATGCAGCCGCTGAAAATAAGCGCCGACGCGCACCATGTAGAATTCATCGAGGTTGTTGCCGACGATGGCGATGAACTTCACGCGTTCCAGCAGCGGCGTCGATTCGTCTTCCGCCAGCGCCAAGACGCGCTTTTGAAAATCAATCGTGCTCAGTTCGCGATTGATGAAACTATCGGGAGTGAGAGCCGGTATCCTGTCTTCCCACGCTTCGATCATACTGCCGCCACCATAGGGTCGTTAATCATATCGCCTAATTCATCGACTACATCAAATGTCAACATAATACTGTAAGATTAGCCAAATTGCGAAGTCTGCCCGCCCTACGCAGCTAGGCGCAACCGCGCTTGACGCTATCGCGTATAATAGAGGAGTTGAGCTTGGGAGGTGAGAAAGCATGAAATTCAAGTTAGGCCTTGGACTTGCCATCGCGCTTTTTCTGATATTGATGTTTTTGCCCGGCATGCTCGGCAGGCTTATTGGCTTGGTAATCTCGCTGCTGGTCTGGGGCTCGAGCGGCTACCTGGCCGGCAAGCTGCTGCAGGGAGAAGGCTACGGCTTGCTCGGCAATATCCTGCTGGGGCTGGTCGGCGGCTTTGTCGGCTCGCTGCTGGTGACCATCTTCGGCATTACCGGTCTGGTCAAGCTGCCCTTCATCGGCGGCATTGTCGTCGGCGCGCTGGGATCGGCGGTTGTGGTTGTTGTGGCTGGGCTGCTGGGAGATGAGGGGGACGGTGGGGAGTAGTTACAAATTGCCTCGGTTGACCCAAGTCTGGAACTCCATCATGTTGAATACATGTAATAAATTGTATTTTTGCATTGAGCGTACCCATCGCTCAGCGCCTTCTCGATACCCGCCGCCATCCATGACGAGTATCGTTTTGTATTCGGAAGACCAGATGTTCATCACAAAATAGGGATACTTCTCATCGGCGGTTCCGGATACTTCTTGCCATTTTGCCTCAATTACTAAACCCCCTGGCCACTTTTGTGGATGATAGAGCAGAAAATCACAAATCAAGTTCGTGCCATAGATTGTATGCCCAATGTTGACTTGTCTCGCATAGCCAGGTACGACGAAGGTATCCATAGTGTTCACAAAGGCCTTCTTGTCAACGATTTTCGCGAAGCCACAATCAATAAGGCTGAATTCAACAAATCGTTCCAAACGGTTTCCTGTCAGGTTTGCTTGCGCACCTTGACTTTTAGTCACGCTGCCTCCCTGTAGTTGGTAATCAGCAATTCATCTACGGCGCCCCGCCGATCGCTCCTGCTATTCACAAAGCGCGGTGCCTTGACGATTTCGACGTTGAAGACGGGACTGTCGTAGAGCGTCGATGACGTATCGCTATTGGACAGCATGAA
>JAAXID010000154.1 GCA_012270545.1 Anaerolineae bacterium
ATGCGAATTCTGCTGCCGGCCACGGCGGCGCTCTTCGGCGCGCTGGGGCGGCTGGCGGCGCGCTCGATCACGCGGTCTCTGAGCCGCACTTCAGTGGCGGTCGCCGCGCTGACCATCGCCGTCAGCGTCATCGTCGGCGTCAGCGTCATGATCGGCAGTTTCCGCGGCACGGTCGCCGATTGGCTGCGGACATCGCTGGGGGCGCAGATCTACGTCTCGCCACCGCTCTTCGCCTCCAACAACGCCAGCGTCGATGTCGACCGGCGCGTGAAAGACATCGCCCTGGCGGCGCCCGGCGTGCGTGCCGTCTCGTCGGCGCGGCACGTCAGCGTGGGGGCGCCCGATTATTCCGATATGCCGCCGGTGAATCTGCTGGCGAGCGACTTCGACATCGCCGGTGACGAGCGGCGCTTTCTTTGGTCGACTGTGTCGGTTGAGGAACATCAGGCGGCGCTCGAACGCGGTCTGGTCATGGTCAGCGAGCCCTTCGCCTTCCGCCGCGGCATCGACGAAAGCAATAACCGCATCAGCTTGAACACGGATGGCGGAGCGGTTGAATTCGAGGTATTCGGCGTCTACTATGACTACAGCACCGATCAGGGCGCGGTCTATATCGCGCGCTCGATCTACGACCGCTATTTCGCTGATCCCTTCATCAGTTCGCTCGCGATCTTCATTGAAGACGGGGCCGATATCGCCGCCGTCATTGATGAGCTGCGGGCGCGACTGGCTGACTTCGACTTGCTGGTGCAAGACAACGCGGGCTTGCGGGCGGGCGCGCTGGAAGTCTTCGACCGCACCTTCGCCATCACCGTCGCCCTGCGCCTGCTGACCACGCTGGTGGCTTTCATCGGCATCCTCTCGGCGCTGATGGCGCTGCAACTGGAGCATGCGCGCGAATACGGCGTGATGCGCGCCACTGGCATGACCGCGCGTCAACTGACGGGCTACGCTATTATTCAAACTGGGCTAATGGGGCTAGTCGCTGGTTTGCTGGCATTGCCCATCGGCGTCGCCACCGCGCTCGTCTTGACTCACGTGATCAATCTGCGTTCCTTCGGCTGGTCGATGCAGGTCGCTCTGCAGCCGTCTTACTTTGCTGAAGCGCTGCTGGTGGCTTTGGCGGCGGCGCTGCTGGCGGGCGCCTACCCGGCCCTGCTGCTGGGGCGGCTGAAGCCGGTGGAGGCGCTGCGCAGCGAGTGAGCGACTTGAAAGATTAAGGAGGTGTTGATGTGAAGGGTCTTCCAAATGAATGGCTGCTGGAGGGACTGGAGCAGTCCGCTCAAACACTGGCGCATATCCTCGCGGATGTCACCCAGGCTGAGGCGCAAAGGATCAAGGACGGCGACGAAGGCTGGAGCGTGCTGGAGATCATGTGTCATCTGCGCGATTATCAGGCGATATTCGCCGAACGCATCCGGCGCATCCTCGAAGAAGAGGAGCCGACATTCACGCCCTACGACGAACAGGCGCGGCTGGCGCTGGTGGTCGAGAACGATTACGCCAATCAGAATCTGCGCCAAGTCCTTGACGATTATCGTTCGACCCGCCGCCAGATCATCGAACGCTTGGCGCCTCTCGACGAGAGCCAGTGGCAGCGCGAGGGCCGTTTCGCCGTCGATGATGTCGTCGATCTGACCATGCCGGTCGTGCATACTTTGCTCCACGATGCCGATCATACGGAGCAGATCGCTCGCATTCTCAGAGGGTAGCGCGGCGGCTTGCGTGCGACCTAATTGGGCGCGTAGACACAGATCGCCGGTCGCCCCTACAATTGACCAGCGAGAAGCTCTACAATCAATCGGATGCCAACGCCTTTCACGCACCTCAGAATCGCCCAAGAACTTCTTATCGATGAGCGCCTCTTGCCGCTCTATCGCGAGCTGCTCGCGCGTCAGGTTCCCGCATTTCAACTGGGCAGCATCGTGGCCGATGCCCGCGTCGCCAGCGGCGTCGGCCGCGAAGTGACGCATTTCTACGCCTATGGCCGTCCTATCAGCGTACGTCCCTGGCGCCTGATGCTGCGCCAGCACCCGGGGCTGACCGAAGCCCGCGACGAAGCTCATCTGGCTTTTCTGGCCGGCTACGTGGCGCATTTGGCGACCGATGAAGCCTGGGCGCTGAAGATGGTGCGACCGCAATTCTGGGAGCGGGACTGGCCCGGCGTCGAGCGGCGCGACAAATTCCTCGCCCTGCACCTCATCCTCACAGTCATGGACGAGCGCGACGAAGTGGAGTTGGCGGCCTGGGCTGCGGAATCGCTGAGACGAAGCGAACCCGACAGCTGGCTGCCCTTTATGAGTGATGACGTGCTGCGTGGCTGGCGCGATTTGGTGGCACGGCAAATCAGCCCCGGCGGCGAAAGCGAAACGCTGGCGATCTTCGGACGGCGGCTGAAACGCGATCCCGCTGAGATTCGCGCTGTACTTGATGATCCGGCGCTGATGAAACACCATCTCTGGCGGCATGTGGCGCGCGAGAATCTGGCCGTCGTCGAGCGGCAAGCCTACGCCTTCACTCGCGATCAACTGGCGGTTTATCTCACCGAGTTCATGCCCGCGCTGGAATCGGTTTAGCCCCGTTTTTCCCCATTTCAATTGGGATAGCGCAGCGCCGCCACCGCCCTCATCGCCATATGACCAGCCAAAAATTGAGCTAAGCGCTCATACTTGGTACACTTGTGATACAGCGGGTCCACAGGGATTAGCCTATGCGACGCGTAAGTTCACAGATCATCGCCGCCTCGCCAAACGATCTCAAGAACAATCGCCTCGGCCTCATGAGTCAGGCGCAGGTCTTAACGCTGCAAGAACAGATCGGCCATTTCGAAGCGCGCATGTCACAATTAACGCAGCGCGCGATTAAACTCGCTATCGCCATCACCGTTGTCGTAGTGGTCCTGACATTCGTGCGTGCGCTGGCGCTGCCGCTGGCGCTGGCGATTGAAGTGGCGGTCGTCGGCATCATGCTCTACTTGACAGCTGACTTCAATCGCTTTGTTCAGCAGCTCAGCCTGGATCGCGAGGCGGAAGCGGTGCGGATCGTCAAGGGGCGCACCAGCCGCTATACACTGCGCACGCACCCCCTGTACAACACGCTCCGCATCGAGCTGCAAACTTACAAACTGCTCGATAGCGCGCTGGCGCGGCAATTTATCACTGGAGAGCTGTATCAGTATTATGTCTTGCCGCAGTCGGGCGTGGTCATCGCTGCCGAAAGTATAGGCGAGAAGAATTCGCGTTATCTGCTCTAGCCGGTTCGCTCTCGCAGCGGCGCAAGATGCGGATGCTGCGCGCATTGCCATGATAACGCTCGATCCAGCCCCATTTCTCCAATTTGTCCAAATGGCGTATCACACCGGAATTCGATTTGAAACCCTCGTCCGCCGCGATCTCGCCGAGCGTCGGCGGGAAGCCGTACTCGGCGGTGTAGCGGCAGATGAAGGCGAAAATACGCCGACTGCGATTGTCGCGATATTTCATGAATGGGGTCCCTTTCCCAAAATGATTTCGTCAAGACCGTTACAGTGTAGCATAGAATTAGAATATATGTTCTATATTAGAGCAATCTTTCCCTATTTCTCCGCCGCCTCTTTTGCGTTACACTAGCGCCCTGAGCCAACCCGCGGAGAGACGCACGATGGCAAATACCGCCCGCCAGTGGTTTTACTCAACCCCCGAGCCGCGCCCCTATTACATTGAAGAGCGCGTCAATCATTCTTTGTGGAATAACCGCTTGCAGAATGTCTTCATGAGCTGCACGCAGGCGGAGGCGCCGATCCAGATGGCGGGCAGCCTCGAAGGCATGCCGCTGTATTTTGAATTCGTCTCCGGCCAATATTTCACCCTGCGTATGGGCGAGGAGCGCAAAGATGTCATCGGCACCATCCGTCAGATTCTGCTCGGCTTGAAACCGACATTCACCTACCAGGATACGGACGGCATGTTCGTCGTCGAATGGCATACGGATGGCGGCGACTCCCGCTGGAGTGAGATTCAGGGCGACCCGGCCTTTCAGGGCTTGCGCCGGATGAAGCTGAATTAGCGCCCTCGATTTAGGCAATCTCCCAGCAAAAATGATGTAACGGCTGACCGATTCATTCGCCCCATTTTGTTGACGGACTTGGAAGCGCGCCAGTGCAGCACTATGTTGGCGCGTCCCTCTTTGGTTAGAATAGTGGTACATGTCCGGGCTGGGAACAGAGCCAGTTATTGTGTCCCCAAGCAGCCAACCTGAGCCAAACGCAATCAGCCTGCTCTGGCTCGACAATGAGTCGGCCAGCCGCGCGACGGCCTCAGATTCCGCCGTCGGCGACGACCTGCGCGTCAAAGTCATCGCTGATCTGATGTCGCCGCATGTCGATTACCTGCGCCCGATTCACAACCTGCTCCGCACGCTGCTGACCGACGAAGAAACGCTGCGCTATCGCCAGGATGCCTTCGAGGATTGCCTGGAGAACCCGGCCTTCACCGAAGGCCTGCGCGAGCTGTTGCCGCAGATCCGCGGCTTGCACAATACCGTCCGCGATATCCGCGCGCGCCGAAATCAAGTCTCGCTCGTGCTTTCTCGCTTGACCGAGTTGGAGAACTATATCGATTGCGTGAGCGCGCTCGATGCGCTGATGCGGAAGCATGCGGAGGCGCTGAAGGCCCTTGCCTGGCGGGAGCTGGCTCATGAACTGCAAGTCATCGTAAACGAGCCCGCTTTCAGGCAGATGACGAAGGAACTGCCAGAACTGCGCGCCGAAATCCGCCAGGTCGTCAGCGTGACTATCGGCGTCAATCTCTCGCCTGATTTGAAGCCGGTGGCGGCGACGTTGCTGTCTATCAACAAGAAACGCTTCCGTGGCCCGCGTTTTTTCCGCAAGTTCTGGGGCATCGATGATGAGGAAGAGCTGCGCGGCATCAGCACCTTGCGCGAATCGCCCGACGCGCGGCGCTACCGCGATGGCAGCATCCTGGCGGAACGGCGCGAGATGCTCGATCGGCTGGCGGCCAACATGTTATTCAGTGATCTGGGGGTGGTTCTCGATGATGTCATTCGGCCGATCGCCCGCGCGTTAGAGCGCTACACCCATGTCCGCAGCAGTCTGCTGCGCGCGCTTGAGCCGGAGATCGCCTTCTATGTCGGTGGCGCGGGGTTGATCAGCGCCTTGCGCCTGCGCGGCTTGCCGCTATGTCGGCCGCAGCTGCTCCCCGTGGCCGAGCGCCGCATGGAAGCGCGCGCCCTCTACAATCTCGATCTGGCGCTGCGTCTCTCGCAGCAGCAGCGGGCGGGCGATCTCAACGAGCATATCGTCAGCAACGATGTAGCCTTCGACGGCAAGGGGCGCATCCACATTCTGACGGGACCCAACCGCGGCGGCAAAACGACTTACATTCAAGCGGTTGGCTTGCTGCATGTGCTGGCGCAGACGGGCATGTATGTGCCGGCCGAATCGGCGTCGCTCAGCCCGGTCGATGGGATCTTTCTGCATTTTCCGGCGGAAGAAAAGCCCAATATGGAGAGCGGACGCTTGGGCGAAGAGGCGGGGCGATTGCGGGAAATCTTCCGCCGCGCGACTCGTCATAGCTTGCTGCTGCTCAATGAGTCGCTGGCGAGCACGAGTGCGACAGAGAGCTACTTTCTGGCGCGCGATGTCGTCAGCTGCCTGCGGATGCTAGGCGCCCGCGCTCTGTTCGTGACGCATTTGCACGAACTGGCCGCCGATTGCGAATCCATCAACAGCGAAGTCGCCGGTGACAGCCGTGTACAGAGCCTGATATCGCAAGTGGAAGAGGGCGCGGACGGCCTGCGGCTCACGTATCAGATTGTGCCGGCGGCGCCGCGCGGGCAGAGCTATGCGCGCGAAATAGCCCGCCAGTATGGCATCAGCTTCGAGCAGCTGCAGGCGCTGCTGGCTGGGGGCGAGACGGCGAATAGCGCGGAACACAAGTCTTGAGCCTCGTCCGCGCGCTGCACGTTTCGCGCGAATACAGATGGCGCGTCAGATTGCGAGGTCTGTCAAATCAGCTGATTTGCCTTTCCGAAAAGCATGAAGATGAGAACATTTTACAGTAAGGTTTATATCCATCGGTAGGTAGTGTGGCCGCAATTCCTCCTCTTACATTAGCCCGCGTTATAGTCATCGTACTGTATGCGCTGGTTCTGCTTGTTAGTTATCGCTGGCTAATCCCGCGCTTGCCGCCCACCGCCAAGAAGCTGGCAACCATCGTATTTTTGGCGCTTACGCTAGTCATAGTGCTTGGGCTGCAAAGAGCGCATCGTAGTACGTATCTGCTCAGTTTGTTTTACCTCAACGGGGAAGGCAATGTGGTGACTGCCGTCGGCGCAACCCAGTTTGCGCTCGTCGCGGAGCTTGCCTTGATAACGGCTTGGCTGGAGCGCGGGCGCCCGCTCTGGAGGCGACTATATCTGGTTGGACTCGCGCCGCTTTTCTTATACTTTGCTTGGGACGAACTGGATTCGCAGCGTGTATGGCTTGCGCATTGGGAACTTGTTTATGCCACTATCGGCGCGATCGTCGTGGCGGTGACATCAGTCGTCGCTGTACGCTCGCCTAGGCATACGTGGATCTGGTACATTTGCCTGCTTGCTGGTCTGGCTATCAGCGCGGCCGGCGCGCTCCTGATAGAACAGTTACGACACCTCGACATCTGTCGCGATTTGGGCCTCGTTCATTATTCCGCGTTCATCGGCAAAGACAGATGCCTCGTCTATCTTGTAGAAGAGTCTTTGGAGTTGCTTGGCATTTGGCTTGTGCTCGTTGCCATGCTAGGGTTGTTTTCGGACGTGGCTGCAGCGCCAAATCTCCGCCTGCGCTGTCTTCTATATGCCATGCCCGTCCTATCGTTTCTCGCGATTGTATCTTTCACTGATGCAGACCTGGAGCGAGTACAAAGAAAGATTCAGGCGTCTCCAGCCGATGTCACATTCGAGTCAGGCGTTCGGCTATACGGCTATCAGATAGAGCCTGGGGCAGAAGATAACCATCTCCAGGTCAGCTTATGGCTATCGGCATTGCCATTCGGCTACAACGGGTTGGGCTATTCCATCCATCTGCTGGACCCAATCAGCGCGACCTCCCTTTCAAACCGAGATAAGTTCGTGTCCGTATCGGGAAGCTTGGTACGGGGACCGTGGCATCTGCCCGTGTTTCGTCAGGTTGCCCAGCTCGAAATCGCGCCGCATCTCCCCCGAAACCACATGTTCCTGGTCGTGCTGACGGTATGGCGCGAGCAAGGAGATCAGTTCGCGCCTCAGAAAATCGTCTCAAGCGATCAAGAACTTCTCGGCGGAACTCAAGTTGTTTTGGGCGAACTGGTTATACCGGCAAAATCGGCTGCCCCCACGGTTGCCCCGCTTGCGGTGTTTGACAAGGCATTCACGCTCGCTGAGGTTGACTTGCCTGAGCGTGTTCGTGCCGGTGAAACCCTAGCCATCCCCTTTGCGTGGCGCGCGCAAAAGGACGGGACAGAGGACTACGCGCAGTTTATACATCTGGGTCACGAAGAAAGTGATGAATGGTGGGTTTACGATCAGCAGCCACTCGGTCCGCGACTGCCGACCCGACTTTGGTATAGCGGGCTGGCCGACACTGAAGTCTGGGAGATTCCGCTGCCCCCCGACTTGGCGCTCGGACGGTATGCGGTCTTCACCGGGCTGTATCGCGCTGTCGATCTGGAGCGGCTGCGAGCGGCCGATGCCACGGGAAGCCCTTTTGCCGATGGTCGCGTGCCGCTGGGCTATGTGATGATGGAGCCGGCCTAGATTTCGACCACGGGATAAAGCGCATAGGCCGGCCAGGCTTGCCAGCGCTGTCGCAGTTTGTGATAATGGAATAGACAGGTGGCGAATTCACGGGGTGTTGCAGCGATGGCGAAGCGCAGACGCAGAAAACCCAATATCTCACAGACCGTGCTTGAGCAGGCGCGTCAGGGCCTTGTCGACGAAGGCAGCGCCGATGGCGCCCCGGCCCGCGAAACCAATACGCCCACGGCCGCCACGCCGGCCACTCTTGCGCCCAAACCGCCGCCGCGCCGCCGCCGCGCCCTGGGTGCGGCTCAGCTCGAAAGGCGCAAGGACGAAGGCGCGCTGGATGCCGACTATGTGGCCGAGCTGCTCGCCAACCCGACCAAAGTCGTCACCGAGGACGATCTGCGCGCCGACTATGGCTTTGTCATCAAAGACCTGCGCAATATGGGCATACTGGCGGCTGGCTTGTTCATCGCCTTGATTATCGTCTCCCTCGTCTTGCTCTGATCGCGGCTGCTGCCCGGAGACAGCGTCATGCCCTGGTCAACTCTGCAGGTTTTCCTGCGCCGCATATCCACCCCAATTCGTCATCTGATATCCCTTTATGCGCTGCTGGTCGCGTTCTTTACGCTGCTCAGGCTGCTGCGCGTCAGTGATCTGCCGCTGATCGACCTGGCCAATACCTTCGCGCCCTATTGGTTCATGCCGCTGGTCGTCACCTTTCCGCTCTCGATCATCGTCACACGCGGCGGCGCGCCCCCCGTCGAGCATGCGCGCAAACGGCTGTCGCGTTTGAGCAAGTCGGTTGAGGCCGACGATTCGCAGACGTATCCGCCGCGTTGGAGCGTGCTGCTGCAGATATGCCTCATCGCGATCGGCTTGTACTGGTTCGCCGCGCCGGGCATGTACCAGCCGGTTGAGCCGCCCCGAGGCGAAACGT
Source organism: Anaerolineae bacterium (assembly GCA_012270545.1). Taxonomy (GTDB): domain Bacteria; phylum Chloroflexota; class Anaerolineae; order Aggregatilineales; family Phototrophicaceae; genus UBA6055. Next base: position 8,696 of record JAAXID010000154.1, read on the forward strand.
TCTCGATCGTGACCTTCAACGTGCAGGGCAGCAACCATGAACTCAGGCGGGCGACTGACTGGCTCTTGCAGACGGCGCCCGATCTGATTGTGCTGCAAGAGACCGCCGAGGGCTATGATCAACGCCTGGCGCCGCTATACGATGTTTATGCGCACGAGGAGCACATCGAAGGCAGCGTGCGCGTCTTCTCTCGTTATGTCATTCTCGAGCGCGAAATCCTGATTATTGAGGATGAACCGGGGCGAGAGGCGCTGCGCCTGCTGCTCAGTCAAGACGGGCGCGAACTGGCGGTTTACGCCACCCATTTCACGCTGCCGTTGAAGCCGCGCGCCCAATTCGACCCCGATGCGGATATCGGACCGGAAGCGCTGCTGCGCTATGACGAGCGCCGCCGCAACGCGCAGATCCGCCGCCTTCTCGATATCACGCGCGGCGAATCGAAGCCCTTCATCGTCGCTGGCGATTTCAATATGAGCGACGCTTCCCTGATCTACGACGAAGTAACCGCGCTAATGCAAGATGCCTGGCGCGCCGCCGGGGTGGGGGCGGGGCGGACTTGGCCTGTGGGCGAAGCGATCGGCTTGCCCCGCGTCATTCACCCCTTGCTCCGCATTGATTACATCTGGCATAACGCGGCGCTTCGGCCGACGGCGGCGGCGGTCGGCGATCCCATTGGCTCTGACCACCTGCCCGTCACTGTGGTCTTTGAGTGGGTTAGATAGATGTCAAAAGCGAAACGTAGGCGCGACTGTGGTAGAATAGTCGATAAGTTATCATCGGGAATGTAACCAACGGAGCAACTTGTGGCGACTGAGCAGACGCTCGATCATGAAGGAAGGATTTCAGCTTTGGAAGCAGGCTACCAGCATTTGGCGACTAAGGCGGATCTCGCCGATCTGCGCCTTGAATTCGGAAAGAGCATTAACGAACTCAAGTCCGATATGAACCAACTTCAGACTGATTTGACTGGTCTTCAGACCGATTTGACTGGTTTGAAAGACAGTATCAAGATGTCGGTCGGCATCACGGTCGCCGTCGTCGCAGTCATCAATGTGATTGCGCTTATCATCCTACGGGGTTAGGTCGCTCGCTTGATTTCAGAGCGACCACGAGTCTTCCGCCCCACTTCATTCCCCCTTATACTGAAGTCATGGACGCGCGGCTGCAATTCATTCCGATCATGATCGTCGGCTTTGGCGCCGCCCTCTGCCTGACTCCCCTAACGCGCCAGATCGCCATGCGCCTCGGCGTCACCGCAGCGCCCAACAAACGCAACATTCATAGCCGTCACGTGCCGTTGATGGGCGGGGCAGCCATCTATCTCGCCTTCGTTCTCTCCGTGCTGCTTTTCAGTCCGCCGCATCATCTGATCGAGCTGGGCGCCATCGTCGCCGGCGCCACCCTGCTGGCGCTGATTGGCTATCTCGATGATCGCCGCCATCTAAGCCCGCGGATCCGCCTCGTTGTGATGACAGTCGCCGCGGCCGTAGCGACGCTCTCCGGTGTGCAGATCCGCCTATTCGGCAGCGCGCTAATCGATATCCCGCTGACGCTTTTCTGGATCGTCGCGTTGATTAACGCCATCAACTGGATCGATAATATGGACGGTCTGGCCGCCGGCAGCGCCGCCATCACATCGGGCTTCTTTCTCCTCCTCGCGCTGTCCCAGGGGCAGACCTTGGTGAGCATGCTAGCGGCGGCGATCTTCGGCAGTGCGGTCGGCTTTTTGATCTATAACTTCAATCCCTCGAGCACCTTTATGGGCGATATGGGCGCCTACACGCTCGGCTTTGTGCTGGCGATTCTAGCGATCAAGCTGAAATTCGCCGCCCAACCGCTGAACGTCACCTGGATGGTGCCGGTATTTGTGCTCGCTTTGCCCATCGTTGATATCAACCTGGCCATCGTCACGCGCCTGCTGGAACGGCGCCCGCTGATGCTAGCGGCGAAGGATCATGTCTCCCATCGCCTGCTGCGTCTGGGCTTGACGCAGCGGCAGACGCTCGCGCTGCTCTATCTCTTCTCCTTTCTATATGGCCTCGTCGCGCTGGGCATCAGCCAGGCGGCCGCCGATCAAGCGCTGGCGATCGGTGGCATGGCTTTGCTCGCGCTGGGTTTGATCTTCTGCGCCCTCGTCATCGTGCGCTGGGCTGATGCGCGTTCGGGGGATGATTCGGCTTGACGGTGTACTCTAAGCAAATCGCGACTGCAATTTGTTTTCGATGTCTGTCATAATGTTAATCTGCTGTTGGATTTTTTTGAGCAAACTGAAATTGACGCATGCCCAGAATCGCCGTATCCGCAAACTCTCTCGTCGATTACAGCCCCGATCGCTGGCGTCTGATTCAAGTGGATGATCCAGCTGCGCCGAAGCTGGTTGTCGAAGCCAAGTCGGGCTTGCCATTGCGCTACAATGGCTACTTCGCCGTCAGCCGCGACCTGCCGGAATCGGGCGAAATCCTGAAGGCGGATCTGGAGCAGGTGGTGCTAGGCTGGTCCAATGAGTCGAGTTCCTGGCAGCTTGGCTTAACCC
>JAAXID010000173.1 GCA_012270545.1 Anaerolineae bacterium
GCTCCCAGGGAGTGTCTAATTTCGAGGAGGTGAAGTAAAGATGGCACTAGCGCAAACCCGCTAGAGAACTCCCTTCTCCAATGCTTGGGATGCTCGCCATAGAGATGGCGAGAAGGGCCGGGGATGGGGTTAGAAAAGCAGAGTCCAGCCATTTAGACACTCCCCTTACATCACACAACTGCGCGTGCTCAATCAGGCCAGGCGGAGCATAACCTTATCGCCCAGTTGCACGTCCAGCCGGTCGGCGGCATCGTCCTGGTTGGCGCCAATTTCCAGGAATCCGTTGCTGTCAATCTGCGCCAGAATCTCGCCCGGCGCCACTTCGTGATAAGCGTGCGATATGCCATGCACGGTATGGCTGTGGATGGTGATATTGGCCGCGCCCGCGGACAGCTCCAGTGGCGGAATGTCTTGGCGCCAGACCGCCGTCAGTTTCAGCGCCCTCTCACTTGTCCAACGAAACGCGCCGATGCTCGTGATGATATTGCCGAAGTGATCGATATGCATCACCTCGCCAATAAGACGCCGCCGCGCGTAGCTCAACTCGGGCATGGGGAAGCTGACAATGCCCTCCAATTCTCCGCCCATCGACGCGAATACCTCCGGCGACTGCGAAAGATGGGCGGCGGCCGGCGCAAAGATATCACGACCATGAAAGGTGCGGCTGATGGTTTCCGCTTGAAATTTCGGATTCTCCAGCTTCACCGACTGGTAATCCGCGCCCAGATGCGTCAGCGCATAACTCAAGACGCCGTTGTCAGGACCGATGAAGTGATATTGCTGGCTCTTCACGGCAATGGCCAAGCGGTCGCTGCCCACGCCGGGATCAACCACGACGCAGAAACTCGTCCCCGTCGGGAAATAGTGATAGCTGTTCAAGAGGGCGAAAGCGGCTTCCCGCACATTTTGTGGCTGAATCGCGTGCGTGATATCAATAACCTGTGCCGACGGGCAGATGTTGAGAATCACCGCCTTCATCGTGCCGACATAGATATCTTCCTGTCCAAAATCTGTCAATAAGGCGATGACCTTAGCCATTGCCCCCTCATCTCTTGTCTACGATCCGACGCGTAATTTATGCGAAGTATACTGCAATTCTAATCGACCCCATGAATTCGATGCGGTTTTCAAGGACCGATAATAGAATTGAAGCGAGGAAAGAGTATGCGCTCACTTCGCCTGAAGCTGGAAGACAATGAGCTGAGTTCGCTCGCCGCCTATGCGCTCTTCAGCCGCCATACGCGCGGACGCTTGCATCATGAGTCCGAGCCGCGCTATCGAACCGCCTTTCAGCGCGATCGCGATCGTATCGTGCATGCGGCCGCCTTTCGGCTTCTGGAATACAAAACCCAGGTCTTCGTGAATGACGCCGGTGACTATTATCGAACGCGCCTGACCCACACATTGGAAGTGGCGCAGATCGGCCGCACGCTGGCGCGGGCGCTGGGCGCCAACGAAGACCTGGTCGAAGCGATCTGCCTGGCGCATGATCTCGGTCACCCGCCCTTTGGGCACGCCGGCGAAGACGTGCTCAACGAACTGATGAGCGCTCATGGCGGCTTTAACCATAACCATCAGAGTTACCGTGTGGTCACCAAACTCGAGCGTCGTTATCCCAAGTGGAACGGCCTGAACCTCACATTTGAAACCCTGGAGGGCATCGCCAAGCACGAGACCGCCTATGACCGCAGCGCCTTTCACGAGATCTCCGAAGAAACAGGTCCCGGCCTGGAAGCGCAGATCGCCAATGTCGCCGATGAGCTAGCCTATAACGCGCATGACCTGGACGACGGCCTGCAATCGGGATTGATTCACGTTTCTCAGCTGGCCGAGCTAGAGATTTGGCGGCGCGTCGTGGAGCGTATCAAGTGGACAGGCGGCGACCTGGACGATGTTTCGCGCCACAACATTATCCGCGAACTGGTCGGGCAATTGGTCGACGATGCCTTGTTCGAGAGCGAGCGCCGCATTGAAGCCTTGGCGCCGAATGACTCGCTGGACATACAGCGCCATCCGGAGCCCGTCGTCCGTCACAGCGAAGAGCAAGTGGTGCTAAACGTTGAGCTGAAGGACTTTCTCTTTCACAACATGTATCGCCACTTTAGAATTGTGCGCATGCAGATGCGCGCCGAACACTTCATTCAGGCGCTCTTTGCCAGTTACATCGGTGAGCCGCGCCAGCTGCCGGATAGCTATCGTGTCAAACTGGACGACGAATCGCCCCACCGGGTTGTCGCGGACTACATCGCCAGCTTGACCGACCGCAGCGCCCTGCGGGAATTCCAGCAATTATTTGATCCCATTTCGAGGCCGTGAACGAGGTCATACCATGCCCGGTGAAACACTCTTAAACCAGCGTTATGAGCTCGTTGCGCAACAGGGCTCAGGCGGCATGTCTGTCATTTACAAAGCCCTTGATCGCATGTTGGGGCGTATGGTCGCCATCAAGATTCTGCGTCCCAATCTGACTAAAGATCCGGCATTCTTGGACAAATTCCAGCAGGAAGCGCGCAGCGTCGCCATGATGTCGCACCCCAATATCGTCACTGTGCATGATGTGGGAAGCGATGGCGCTACCCATTACATAGTCATGGAGATGATCGAGGGGAACGATCTCAAGAAGTTGATCAAAGCCCGCGGCGGTCTCCCTTTCGACAAGGCGCTGGAGTACGGCATTCAGATCTGCGCCGGGCTCGGCTTCGCCCACCGTTCGCAGCTTGTGCACGCCGACGTCAAACCACAGAACATCCTCATTAACCGAGAAGGGGTGCTAAAGGTCACCGACTTCGGCATTGCCCAAGCCTTTACGGATACGATGACGCAGACGCGCAGCGACGTGGTTTGGGGCAGCCCCCATTATTTCGCTCCCGAGCAGGCGCGTGGAGAAAGCCCGACGCCCGCATCCGATGTTTATTCCATCGGCATCGTCCTGTTCGAGATGTTTAGCGGCCGCCTGCCTTTTGTCGGCAGCTCTCAACGCGAACTGGCACTGGCGCACATCCAGGGCGACATACCTAAAATCAAAGATTTTAATGCCGACCTGCCTGAGGACCTGAGCAATGTCATCGCCAAAGTGATGAGCAAGCGCCCCAACGACCGCTACAAGCACGCCGACCAATTGGGCCATATTCTGCAGGAAATCCGTGAGCGCAGCCGCCATTCCGCCCAGCGGACCACGTCCGGACGCATGGCGCCGCCGACGGTCGTCGGCGGGCAACCAGCCAAGAGGCCTGCGCCAGCAATTCCGCCACAAGCGCCGAGTTATGCCGCGCCTGCCCCCCGCGCGCCGGTCCCCCGGCGAGCAGCTGCCCCCGTCCCGCAGGCTAGTGCCACAAGCCCACAACTGCCGGCGAATCCACAGGCGTCACCCGCTCCGCCGAGTCCGCTGCTAAACCCGGATGGTACGATCAATGTCGAAGCGACCGGCGGCTATACTGGTCCCTTCGTGCCCAAGCGGCAAGCCAAGGGCGAAGGCGCCGATATCGTCACTATCATTCTGGTGATATTGGCCTTTCTGGCTGTGGCCGGTCTGGCGCCGCTTTACCTGTTGGGAGTTTTTCCGCTTCTATAGCTGTCAGCGTCGCTTGAATTCATCAGCCAATTGCTCACGGCTCAAATGCACCAGCGTCTTCTGTCCGCTCGGCGAGGCAAAGGGCGCCGGGCAGCGTTCCAATTGCGCGATCAAGGATTGCATTTCCTCGCGCTGCAGAATCTGTCCGCTGCGAACCGCCGCCACAGCGGCCAGCGATTGCCTGGCGCGCTCGGTCGTTTTCTCAGACTGTCGCAAGCGCTCGAGCATGTGCGGCAGATAGTCGGCGGCGAGCAAGCTGGAAACAATCTGTGGCGCGCGCCGAATAAAGAAGCTGTTGGGACCGAAGACCTCGATTTCAAAGTTCAGTTGCATGAACAAGCCGCTGACGTCGCTGAGCAATTCCGCATCGCCGGGCGAGAGGAGTACCGTCTGGCTCTCCGGCAGCGCCGCGCTTTGAACGCCGCCATTAACCGATTCGTCGATTAACTTCTGATAGAGCACCCGCTCGTGCGCTGCGTTCTGATCGACGAGGTATAAGCCCGCTGGACCCTCCGCGATGATATAGGCCGCGCCGACTTGCCCCAGGACGCGCAGCACCGGCAGCGTCCGTGGTCTAATCGGTGAGTCCGCTGCCTCTGGAACGTAGTCCAGCCCATCGTCGTCAAAGGGGTCGTCGGCTGGCAATTGCCGCCACGCTGGTCGCGGATTCTGGTAAGCGATATAGTCATCTGTGAAACCGGTCGCTGACCAAAGATCAGCCGCCGGCACGGCATCAGCCGAGCCCAGCAGAGCTTCCCGCACCGCGCGCTGCACAGCGACGAACACAAGCTGAGAATCGCGAAAGCGGACCTCGGCCTTCGTCGGATGGACGTTGACATCAACGAAGTCCGGCGGCATGGTGAGCAACAAGACTGTAAAGGGAAAGGCGCCCGCCTTCAACAAGCCATCGTATGCCTGCGTGATCGCGTGGCTGAGCGTACTGTCCTGAATCGCGCGGCCGTTGACGAACAGAATGATCCGATCGCGGCTGGCGCGGCTCAAGGACGGCAATGAGGTGTAACCAGTGATATCGATGCCTGGCCGGCCAGGACGGCGCTCCTCAGCGTCATCAATTGCAACCATGCTTTTGAAGGCCTTAAGACCAAAGGACGTCGCCACGACGTCAGCCAGCTCGCCGCCCCCCGAAGAACGAAACCGCTCGCGCCCGTCCTGTTTCAGCGCAAAGGCAATCTCGGGATAAGCCATGGCATAGCGCAAAACGACCCAATGGATGTGACGCTTTTCAGTCGCCTCGCTCTTGAGGAATGCGAGGCGCGCCGGCGTATTGAAGAAGAGGTTCTCTATCGCCACCACGGTGCCGGCTGGAACGCCCACTCGCTGCTGATGCTCAACGATACCGCCTCGCAGCTTCAGCGAGACCCCCATTCCCTCATCACGATACCGGGTTACGATCGCTGCCCGGCTGACCGCCGCGATGCTCGCCAGCGCCTCACCGCGAAAGCCCAGAGTCGTCAGGCCCTGCAATTCGTCGGCGCTTCGCAGTTTGCTGGTGGCGTGGCGCTTGAACGCCAGCTCGATTTCGCCCTTGCGTATGCCAGTGCCGTTGTCTGTCACCCGCAGCAAGCGCCGGCCGCCGGCCTCGACCTCAACATGCACGGAGCTTGCGCCAGCGTCTATGGCGTTCTCAATTAACTCCTTGGCAACCGATGCCGGGCGTTCGATGGCTTCACCAGCAGCAATCCGCCCGATCACTTTTTCCGGCAGCACTTCTATCGTCATATTCGCTTCAGACATTAAATGGCTCTCTGGCTACACTTGAGTATAGCAGATTCGCCTCCGCCATGTTCTCGCGTCGGTTCGATACTTGTAGGGCTCAGGCGCTGCTGCTATACTGCTAACCTGACCTTTGCCACCCTAGCTCAATTGGCAGAGCGATCGCTTCGTAAGCGATAGGTTATGGGTTCAAGTCCCATGGGTGGCTCACCTTCCGTCCGATTGCGTGGCGGCCAGGTGATTCAAAACTGAATAGCGAAAAACGTTGATCGGGAAGAGTAGACATTTTCCTTCACAGCAGAGACTGCGGGTCAATGGCTGGAAGCCCGCTTGTGAACGATTGTCGAATGTCGCCCGGGAGTTGCCCGAAAGAAGGCATCCGCCAGTAGAATCGGGCCGGTTTACGTCCGTTATCGCGTCTCGAGCGCAGTGGACATACGTCCGCTGAAGCAAGGTGGTACCGCGGAAGACAGCCTTTCGTCCTTGTGTGGGATGGAAGGCTTTTTGTTTGGCAAAGCGGGAGAAAACAACATGAAGACGGTCGCCGAAAAGAATATGCCACGCAATTTCGACTTCGCCGAAGTCGAGCCGCGCGTCTATGACTGGTGGCAAGAGAACGGCTGGTTCAAGCCGGAGTGCGCTGCCGACGATGCCGAACCTTACGTCATTAGCATGCCGCCGCCCAATGTCACCGGCAACTTGCATATCGGCCACGCCCTCTTCACCGCGTTGGAAGATCTGATGATCCGCTACGAGCGCATGCGCGGCAAAGCCGCCCTTTGGCTGCCCGGCACCGATCATGCCGGCATCGCCACGCAGCTTCAAGTCGAGAAGATGCTCCAAGACGAGGGAACGAACCGAGAGGAAGTCGGCTACGAGGAGTTCCTTCATCGCACCTGGCAATGGAAGGAAGAACAAGGCGGCGCCATAATCCGGCAACTGCGACGGCTTGGCGCCAGCTGCGACTGGGATCGTGAGCGCTTTACCCTGGACGACGGCCTGTCGAATGCCGTCATTCAAGCTTTCATCACACTCTGGGAGCAGGGCCTAATTTACCGCGGACCGCGCCTCGTCAATTGGAGCCCGGGGTTGCAGACAGCCGTCTCCGACCTCGAGGTGGAATCCAACGAAGAAGAAGTCACGCTCTATTACTTCCGCTACCCGGTCGAGGGTGGCGAGCATTTGCCCGTCGCTACGACGCGCCCGGAGACCATCCTCGGTGATACAGCGGTCGCTATACACCCCGAAGATGAACGCTACCGCCATCTGATTGGCAAACGCGCCTATGTGCCGATCCTGGAGCGCGAGATTCCCATCATCGGCGACGACTACGTCGACATGGAGTTTGGTACCGGCGCCTTGAAGGTGACGCCCGGTCACGACTTCAGCGATTACGAACTCGCGCAGAAACACGACCTGAAGCTGCTGACCATTCTTAACAAGGATGCCAGCATGAACACCAATGCGGGCAAATACGCCGGCTTGGATCGATACGCCTGCCGCGAACAGCTCTGGAGCGACATGGACGCAGCGCGCCTGGTAATCAAGACCGAGCCTTATCGCACACGCATTCCGCGAAGCCAGCGCGGCGGTGAAGTCGTCGAGCCGATGATGAGCACGCAGTGGTACGTCCGCATCCAGCCGCTGGCGGACAAAGCGATCGCCGCGGTCCGCGATGGGCGCGTCAAAATCGTGCCCGAACGCTTCGAAAAGGTCTACTTCCACTGGCTGGAGAATATCCAGGACTGGTGCATCAGCCGCCAACTTTGGTGGGGGCATCGCATCCCCGCCTGGTATCGCGAAAAAGACGGCGACCCCGAAGGCGAAATCTACGTCGGCCGCGACGCGCCGCGCGGGGATGGCTGGGTGATGGAGCAGGATGTGCTCGATACCTGGTTCAGCAGCGGCCTTTGGCCCTTCAGCACCTTGGGCTGGCCCGAAGAAACCGCTGATCTGGGAAGATTCTATCCCACGCAGATGATGGAAACCGGACACGACATCCTCTTTTTCTGGGTCGCCCGCATGATCATGATGGGCTTGTGGTTCACGGATACGCCACCGTTTGACACGGTCTACCTGCACGGGCTGGTGCGCGCCGAAGGTGGCAAGAAGTTCAGCAAGACTTTGGGCAACGCCATTGATCCGCTGACCGTCGTCGACAAACTCGGCGCCGATCCGCTGCGCTTCACGCTGATCACCAGCGGTACGCCGGGCAAGGACTGCCATCTAGACGAGACGCGCCTTGACCACAGCTTCCGCTTCATCAACAAGATTTGGCAGATGACGTCCTTTATCAATATGAACCTAGCAGGTCCCCTCGAGCTTGGCCTGCCGCCGACCGCTGCACTGGATCTGCCATCGCGCTGGATACTAAGCCGCTTGAACCGCCTCATCGCCAATGTTCAGTACCTCTTTGATATCTATCAATATGGCGAGGCGGGCAACCAAATCCTCGCCTTCATGTGGGATGAGTTCGCGCCCTTCTATCTCGAGATCAGCAAGCAGGCTTTGTATCAAGGCTCCGATGAACATAAGTCAGCGACTCGCCGCGTTCTCGTCCATGTTCAAGACGGCTGCCTGCGCCTGCTCCATCCCTTCATGCCCTTCGCGACTGAGGAGGCCTGGCGTTATATCCCGCACGAGGGCGAGGCGCTCATTGTCGCCGATTGGCCGCAAGCGGATAGCGAACTGATAGATGACGAGATTGAAGCGCGCATGTATGCCTACCTAGAAATCGTCCGCGAGATTCGCAACACGCGCGGAGACTTCAACGTAGCGCCGGGAAAACGTATCACGGCTATCGCCCGCGAAAGCGCTGTCACCAGAGACTTGGCGCGGCACGACCACATTCTCAAGCGCCTCTGCAACGTGGAATCGCTGACGCTGCTCCCGGCCGCTGCTGATGAGCCAGCGAATTCGGCCAGCATCGTTGTCGGCGATATATCTGTATTCTTGCCGCTCGAAGGCATGCTCGATATCGCCGCCGAATGCCAGCGACTTGCGGGTGAAAAGACTAAGATTGCGGAACAGCTTGCCCGAACGGAGAAGATGCTCGCCAATGAGAAATTCGTCAGCCGCGCCAAGCCCGCCGTCGTTCAACGTGAACGGGACCGGCTGGACGATCTCCAATCGGCCAAAGCGCAGTTGGAAGAGCGAATCGCCAATCTGTGCGGCTGATTCACCGGGTCAGTGCTTCGCCGATTGACGTTTGATCGACGGCGGCGGCAACCGGGCGAACTGACGCGCTTCCATCGGTTATAATCTGACTGAAACGCCGTCTAATCTGAGGATGCCGTTTGTCAGAAGCCTTTAAGGTCTGCCCGATCTGCGAAACCCGCAATCAGCGGCAAGCCGTGCTCTGCGTGACCTGCGGAACGACGATTGCCGATGTTGCGCCACAGGCGTCAACCAGGGAGCGCGATCCTGCTGAACCGCGCTATGACTTTCGCCTGGGCGAAACGGACCTCGCGGAAGAATCCCTGAGCCAAACTGGACGAATCCTGAGCGCCCTCCTCGTCCTGCTGATCCTGCTGGGCGCAGCGGGTATCGCGTTCGCAGTCCTTTCTTCGCGCGCGAAAGATACGGTCGGCGCCGCAGTCGGCAGCACCCCCACGGATAAGCCGACACGCATCGCCGGCCCCACGGTCACGCCTGGACCTCCGACCGCGACCTTCACAGCCAGTCCGATACCGACCATAGCCCCAACCGACACTTTGACGCCATCTCCCTGCCTGCGAAAGGTCGCTGCCGGCGACTCTCTCATCGGCATCGTAACACGTTGTGGGCATCGAAATCTCGATATCCTGCCAACCGTCATGAAACTCAACGCCATCGCGGATGAGGCTTTGATCCAAATCGGGCAGGAGATAATCGTGCCGCTGCCGAGCCCAACGCTCGATCCGGCCGCTACGGCAGCGTCAACCGACGAAGGCGAGATCGACTCCGCATCGGCCGATTCCAGTTCAATTGAGTTGGCGCTGCTGGCTTTTGATCCCCTGGCGCCGACGGAAACGCCAACATTGCTCCCCGGGATAATGTGGCATACCGTAGAGCCGGACGAAAACATGATTGTCATCGCCCTGCAATACGAAACGGACGCTAAGGCGCTTTCGGACTTGAATCCGGAAATCGAATTCCTGCTCTGCGACTTTGGCTTGGCATACGGTGGACCGGAGTGTACGGTACAATTAAAACAGGGTCAAAGAATGCGGGTACCGGCGCCTACACCGACCATGACAGCGATTCCAACTGCATCTGGCAGCGAAACCCCGACGCCCTTGCCCACAGCCACCTTCAACGCTCCCATCGCCCAAAGTCCCGCAAATGGAGCCTCTTTTTTATCACTGGAGCAGATCACGCTGCGCTGGGTGGCAACAGGGCGCTTGTCGGCGACGGAAACCTACCGCATTGTTCTCACTGACACGGACACAGGGGCGCGCTACACTGCCGAGACGCGTGAGCTCTTCTATATCATTCCCGCAAGCTGGGGACCCCAAGATAAGAACAGCCGCAACTACTCTTGGCATATCAGTGTCTTAGACACCAGCAGCGGGCGCATCTCGCATTCCTCGGCGGAGCGCAGCTTCGTTTGGCAGAGCGCGGATCAGTCCAGCTCATGACGCTGCGACTGTCGCTGGTTCTGCTCCCCCTCGCGCTGCTGCTGACCGCGGGATGCAACATCAGCATGCCGGAGGCCTTGCCTTCGCCCACCGCTGAGATCGAGGTGATTGCCACGGCGACGCCACTGGCGAGCGCGACGCCTTCTCCTCCTCCGTCCGCGCCTTCGCCAACCTCTCCACCCGTGCAAATTGTCAGGCCCGAACCGACAGTAACGGAAGCGCCAGCATCGCCCGCGCCGCCCCCAACGGCCACATCGCCTTTCTTCGAATACCTTGTACAAGAAGGCGAAACGCTCTTCTACATCATCCAATTGCCGCAGCACGGCTATTCCTACGAGCCGAACGTGGCGGCAACAGTCGTCGCCCTAAATGAAAATATCCGCGCTGCCGATTCGGTCATTGGCGGGATAACCATCCTTATTCCCCGACCGACGGCGACAGCGACGGCGGCCGGCGCAATAGCCACCCAGGCGCTGCTGGCAACCATCGGCCTGGACGATTCAGCCGGCGCCATCCTCGATTCAGGCGCGACAGTCGGCTGTCACAATGTTCTTGCCGGCGATTCTATGGTTACGATCGCGCATACTTACAATACGACCCTGGAAATTCTGAGCGACCTCAATCGAGGCGAAGTCAATTGGTACGGCTGCAACTTTAAAGAACCGGCTGGCGGGCCAGATTGCCGACCGACCCTCAATATCGGCCAGTGCGTCCGCGTACCGAAGCCGACGCCCTTGCCCACCAAGGTGCCTACCCCCACCGGGGACGAGACGGCGACACCAACCGCGACGAAGCTGGCGCCTAGGCTGCTTCACCCGGCAAGCGGCGACCTTATCGCACCGGGTCCGCTGACCCTTCATTGGGTGGGCGTTTCTGGCTTGAACCCCGCAGATGAATACTTGCTTGAACTTATCGATCAGACGTCCAACGCGGCCTTTCGTCAGGTTACCCGCGCCAATTCATATCACATTCCCGAGGCCTTCATACCGGCCGACGGCCAGACGCACCTTATGCAGTGGGGCGTTACGGTCGCGCGCAAGAACGAACGGGGCAAATATTATTATGTCGGCGCGCCTGGAGAAGTAAACACATTCGAGTGGCAGAGCCGCTAGCGTTTGAAAAATACCAAACAGAGTGAATGGCAATGCGCCTTGCGGGCGCCCCTTACAAGACCAGGCTCACGCAGCTTCGCCGGACTTAGGCACAGCTTGATAGGCCGCATAGACCGGCCGCTGCCGGCCCTCGGCATCTTCCAGGCTGAAAAAGCAAGCCTCTTCGTCGCCAGCCGCGCATCCGTTAAGGTTGTACAGGAAAATCGCCGAGACATAGTCCAGTTTCTGTGCGATCTGGTAAGCCTGTGTCACGTACAGAGCCTGTTCATCCTCATTTGTATAAGTCAGCCATTCGAATCCGGTGGCCGGCACTGCCAAATTGTCGCCATCGGTCGTGCCCCAACCCAGCTGCGTCACGATGACCGGCAGATCGACGCCGTGATCCTTCAAGGTCTCATCATAAAATGCCAGAAGATCGCCGTAATACTGCAGAAAGGATTCGTAATGCGTGTCTACGCCAGGTGGCTTGTCACAGCAAGCCAAAGTTGGCGGAACCGCTGATGCGCTGAAGATCGCGCCGATCGCGTCGCTGACCTCGGCCGCGCCCTCCAGCAGCATGTTGTTTAGAAACGTCACAGTATCAATCGAATTATAATTGTCATTAAAGCCCACCGGCGCGAGTCCGGCCGCGACGACCAGCGCCTTTTCGTCGTGAGACTTGATTGTGTTGAAGGCTATTTCAAGCAGCGGGACATAATGACGCGCCCCCATCTGGATCTCGTCAGGAATGCCATAATCGCCATCATCGGTCATCTCCTGCGGCCGCGTATAGACCGGCACCGTCCAGAACTTCAATAGGTTCGGCGACTTCCAGATTTCGTAAGCATCGACAAGACCAGCGTAGCGTATGACCAGATTCGCCATAAAGCTGGCGAAGTCGTCATAGTTCTCTGGTGGACCGACATAGTCTCTAAACTGGCTGTTCAGCGTCTCAGTATACGTCGCGCGGCTCCACGCCGGCGCAGCGTAAACATTGAGCATGATCTTTAAGCCGGCCAATTCCAGCGCCGCTATCATCGTGTCAAGCGCCGCATAGGAATAAACATTGGGCGCCGTTTCGATCTCGGCCCAAGACACATCGATCTTGACCCAGTCCGCGCCGAGCTTATTCGCCGTTAGCGCGAGCTCAGCGGCCCGTGACCCGTCGGTGAAGACCTGGATGCCGAAACCGAACCCGGGCCGCGCCAGAACCTCCTTCGCCGTCGGCACTACTATGGCTTTGTCCAAAACGATGATGCTGGGATCAGCGATGCCATTGAGTGATTGAAGCAGCTCTACCGTTGTCTCGTACTGCTCGGCTATTTCTTCAAGTGTATCTCCCAGCTGTATCACGTGAAGCGCCAGCGTCGCTCCCTCGCGCTTCGGCACAAGTATTGCCTGGTCAACCTGTAAATCACGTACATCAGCCAGCTGATTGAGCGCCTGCAGCACTTGCAGATCGACATCGTAGCGCTTCGCGATGCCGTAGAACGAATCGCCAGGCTGCACGATATATCGCTCCAGCACGGTCTCGTCCATCTTTGGTACGAGGATGCTTCGCCCGACTGTTAGATCCGCCTTTCCTTCGATGCCATTGAGACTCCGCAGCTGAGCAACAGTGGTATTGTACAGTCGAGACAAATCCAAGAGCGTGTCGCCACTCTGCACAACGTGGATCCTGTACATGGAATCATCAACGCGCGGTACAAGTATGGTCCGCCCCGCTTCAATATCGCGTTTGTCAGCAATGCCATTGAGCGACATCAATGCCTCTTCACTGGTGGCGAATCTTCTGGCGATGCTATACAAGGAATCGTCCGGTTTGACCTCGTACACTTCATATTTGCTCTCGTCGATCTTGGGCACAAGAACTGTTTGCCCCGCCTCCAACTCGCGCTCATCGGCGATGCCATTCAGGGTCTTCAATACAGAGACGGTGGTATTGAAGCGCTTGGAAATGCTGAAAAGCGAGTCATTCGCTTCAACGATGTAAATGGCGTTGCCGCTTTCATCGACCGATGGGACCAGAATGTTCTGTCCGGCGGCGATTTCATCCGAGTCGTCAAGATCATTCAAACCCTTCAATATGCCGATGCTTGTATTGAATTGTTTGGAAATGCTGAACAGCGTATCGCCCGGCTGAACTTCATACTCAGCAACTGAAACGTCTGCCCCCTTCGGTATTAGAAGCGCTTGACCCGCCAATATCCGGCCGGCATCGGTAATTGAATTGGCCGCCTTCAAAGCCTCGACTGTCGTATTGAATCGCCGGGCGATGGCGAACAATGTATCTCCGCCTTGAACAATGTAAGTGTCGTTAGCCGCGGGACTGCCAGACTCGCTTGACTCAGGGGGCCCGTCGGCGCCCTCGTCCTGCGCGTAGAAAACTGACGCCATTGCGAAAAGCGTAATGGCAATTATTAAGCGGAAATGGCGTCGCATGATCAAATCCTTTGAACTACAAAGATTCGTCGATACTTGCAGTCTACAGGCAAGCGAAATATCGCGCCATTTCAAACGCTACTATTACGATTCCGACCTCATGGGAGCGGCGTAATGGATAGCATCTATAACAAATGTATCAGCGCCGTCCGCCAAGGAAAGACGGGCGCCGCTGGCTGGGTCATACCAGCCGACGCTGATCTGATATTCGCCTGCCGCCAGCTCCCGCGTCGGCAGATAATACACATCACGATAAACTCTGCCGGGCTCCCAGCTTGTCGAATCGAGCCGTCCCCCCTGAGGGTACTGATCGTCTTGTGACCATAGTGTGCTGCCCGTCGCCGGATTGACATCGCCGTAGACATGGACAAATGATTTCAAAAAATGCTTGGTCCGCGACAGTGGCTTCCAATATATCCAGAGTAATAGCTCGCCGGTCGGCAAGGGATCGGGAAAGAACTCGTGACCGAGTAGCGCGACAGCGTCGCCGAAATGAGCTATTTCCGTATCGAACTGTCCTCGAATCGTCCAGTCCATATACTGCCTGATGGGAAGGCCCGACGTATCGGTCAGCAGCACCTCTTGCAGATTATCCCGCATCCATCTTTCCACTACGCCGGCATTCGCCCAACCAGCTTGCTCTCGCGCTACGACATATATGCTATCGAAGCTGCCGCGAAGCCCCTCCAGCGTCGCGACTATCTCTTCCTCGGGCTGTGCTGAATGAACCGGCAATGCCATTTCAGGCGCCGCCGCCCTGTAATAGTAGCCGAAGGCCGGATCCACCGATAGCTGAATGACCAGATCAGTTTGCTTGACGCGCGTTGAGAGAAATCCGCCAAGTTCGTTCCAGGCCGGCGCCCTGCGAAACGCCGGGTCGTTGAAATGAGCGTGCAATGTTGCCCAAGCCAAGACAAACCAAGGCAAGAGAACAACCAGTCCAGCCACACTTTGGCGCAGAATGATGAAGCGCCTCATAGACGCCGCTAGTCCAAAGCTGCCTAAAACGAGCGCGAGAATGAACGCAGGCACTGCCGACAATACGTAGCGAGGATGAAACAGATTGTAATGCGAAGAAGCTAACCCCAGGAGCAGCAGCGGTATTACACCCGTTAGCGCGACGAAACGGAATTGTCTCTTGCATGACTGAAGCAAAATGATAGCGGCAATCGTGATGACGAGCGAAAGCGCAAAGCCTACATGTGACAGTTTGAAGGGGACTGTTGTACCAAAGACCAGAACGGGAACGAAGCGCGCGAAGTAGTCAGTCAGAGAAAAGGCCTGTACGAGACCGGGATAAGTGCTCGCGAAACCCGGCAGCACTTGAACAAGCACGAAACCGGCCACTAATAGCATGACTATACTTGCCTGCAGAAACAGAAGACGCCCCAGAAATCGTCGATCGTGTCGCCGTTCAATGATGGCAAAGCAAGCAAGCGCTATCGTGGTAAATGGTTCAGTGTAAATTGTTAATGTAGTGAAGCAAGCGGCGACGGCATATAGGATCCAATCTGGTTTACGATCGCGATCAATGAGCCGAACGCCCAACCACAGTGTCGTTACGCTCATGCCCGCCCAATAGCCATAATTGCGGAATTCTTGACTGTGCCAAATCTCGAAAGGATGCAGCGACCACATCACGGCGGCGACCATGCCGACGCTTCTCACCCCCGACAAACGCAAGCCGAGCGCGTAAATTGCGGCAACGCCTACCAAGTTGCCCAATACCGACAGCAGACGCAAGGAAAAGACTGACTCAATTCCGCCGACAAAATGGCGCCAGAGTCGTCCCACAACATACACCAGTGGCGTGTGCGGTTCGCCTTGCGCGATCTGGGTTAATGAAACGCTAACTGGTAGATCGGCCCAATAGAGCACGCTAAAGGCCTCATCGCCGCGCAGAGACACAGACTCAAGATTGTGAATTCTTAGGAAAAAGCCAGCAAGTATGATGACAATGATTGGAAGATACAGACGCAGCGAAGACATCCGCGCTTAGATTGTCGCCTCTTCAAACGCATCAATCTGCTCATCGCTGAGCGGCATCAAACTGGCATTCTTCTTTTTGGCATCGCCAACTGTATCGTCCAATTGCCGTTTGGCGTCGCGCATGTATTCCTTGAGATTCGGGCTCTTCTTCGGATCGGCATACAAGACCGGCGTCTCCGGCTCGCTTTCAAAATACAGCTCCGAAGCTGGATCGACGAAGACCACCAAGGGCTGTACTTTGACCTCGGGAGCAATTTCGTCGATCGCGCGTTGGACGTGCTCGCGCGCAAACTCGGCGTCGCGAATTGGTTTGCCTACGCCATCAAATCGAATCAGCGAGAAGAATTTGCTGATAATGTTGCGCCTGCTGTGGAATTTCCCGTCGCGGAATGTGAAGGCCTGATCGTGCCAGCGGGTAGCAATCGCAAACACGCCCTGAGGACAGATCAAAACGTGACGCGCGGGAAAATGATAATAGTTGTACAGAATGCTCTTGTTGCTTAGCCCCTTCAAGCCGTCCTCAATCGCCTTCTCCGGCCGCGGTACACGCGCCCACATATTGGTCATTCGCACCGATACCACTGTCAACACCAGCAGCACAGGCAGCACCGCCGACTGCGCAATCAATGTCAAATTGCCGGGCATGTCCCCGGTGAAAAGCGACGCGTTGATCAAAACAAAGCCCAGGATCAAGGCGCCAAATGTCCCGAAGAACAGATAGTTCGTGATCTTCTTGTTGCGCCGCGCCAGTTTCTTATTGGTAACTACACGCATGAATTCATCCGTTTCAGTCTAGCAGAGCGGCAAGCGCGCGACCCGCCAAATCGCCCCCGCGTTTCTTGCCATTTGTGGGAACGCGACTCGCCGCGCCTTAAGGTTTTGTCACTCTGATTGTCACCATCCCGCCTCTGATGGTCATTTTACATACCCGCTCCGTTTCCCTGCAAAGTACAATCGCCGAGTCGGTTTCAAGATCAGGATTAGCATGTTCGACTTTAAAGCTAAATGAGAAACTGCCATGCGCGGCACATGTATGACCAAAGTCTCTTCGGCAATACTTTTCCCAGCGCGCGTACTCTATCAGGCTTCTTTGCTTCTCGAATTCCTCCTGCGCCAGCCGCGCAAGTTCCTCGGGATCGGGGCAGGGCTCGTCGTCGCTGTACGGCGCCAGCACATATTCGGTAAACCAGACATTGTCATCTTCATTTGTCTCTGCAACCACATTATCCTCGTCCACTCGTATCTCCAGCCGGTGCAACTCTGAAACGAAGGATCTAACATGAAGGGGACCTAATTCGAGCTCGCGGCGCACCCCCGGACCTAACTGATCGGTATTGAGCTGGAAGACGTACTTGGTAGTCGATACTCCGGTCGCGACATGGATATCTTCGATGCTGACTTTCACGTGGCCCGTGGTCGTTTTAAACCAGCTCAGGCCCGTGTTTACGACCGGCACGACAAACCTGGCCTCCGGCCCGCAAATCAAAGGATGCGGATCAACTCGCGTCCAACCGACCACGAGATTGATGTTTGGCTGCGCGTCGTCGGCGCGCGGCACGAAATATGACAGATAATTCGCCACTGTTACTTCCGCGCAAACGACATCGTTGATGCGCACCGATGGCAAAAGGAACCAACGCTCGCCGGCTGTCTCCGACTCGCGCACCTCGCCTATGACGGCGCGTTCAAGATCGCCAGGCGCGATTCGCAGGCAGTGCGTAACACGAACCGGCAATTGGCTAGCTCGTCCGGGGACGAGCTGTTCCTCTGTCAAAAACGTCGACAACTTGTACAGTGGACCGGCGCGCTCCACATTAAGCAATTGATCGGGCGGATTGGCTATCTTGTAGGGCGCCTCATATGCATCCGCCACCCGACAATACAGCGGAAACGATAGCGCGACTGAGATTGAGTTGTCTTCCGGATCAAAGAGAAGGCGGTCGCAATTCTCGTAAGCCCGCAGTGCTGTTATGTCCTGCGCAGCACCGGTTTCCAGTTGCTCCGTGAGCGGAAAGGCGGCGGCAATCTCTTCATAATTTGGCGTCCGAGTTTCCGCGGTGATGCGCGCGATGCCATCCATGGCGATTTCCACAGGCTCGCTGCCGTCTCCGGGACCCAGCACCTCGGCGCTGGCCAGCGAGGCCAAATCAAATGTGCCCCCGGCGGTCCAAGCCCAATAGGTCAACACCGACGAGCCGGAGCGGTCCGCGTGAAAGCGAAAATCAACTGGCAGATAAAAACCCACCCAAACGACCGGCTCGGTGATGATCGCCGCTCTATAAAGTTCGGTGCGAATGACGCCAGTCTGACTCAGCAACACAGGCTGCCGATATACGAGCTCAGCATCCACCGGTGAACCGCCATTGGCGTCTTGATAGATCACCAAATCAACTCTGCTTCCGGGTACAGACGCGTCTACAGAAATGCTTACCGCATCTAGGGCAACCGGCAGATTCATCCCAAGCGGCGTCAAATCAAAGCCATTCATAACAAGTGAAGGCTCGTCTTTGATGAAGAAGACCGCGTCTTCAGCGCCGCTGTTATTGGTTAAGAGCGTATCGCCGGCTGAAACCGGCATCTTGGCCACGGAAAAAGCAATTAACAATACGACCATTAACAGATTTGATCTGTTCGGCAAGCTGCGCATCATTTGATTCCCCTCTATCAGCGGGCGGCGATTGCAATGAGTATTTTAGGTTCGATTCCACGATTGGTCAAGCAAGCGAACAGAACCTAGCCTACGCGAGCCATCGCTTATATAATGCCTGCGTTCTGCGCATAGTGGATTGGTCTTAATGTCGGAGTTCGTTCTAGTATTTGTGATCCTCGCCTTGGTCCTGGGTGGCTATTGGGCGCTGATCATTTTTCCCAAGCAGCGCGCATTTCAGCACAAACAGAAGCTGGTGCGCTCCCTGCACGTCGGCGATGAGATCGTCACCTATGGCGGCATCGTCGGCAAGATAATTGATATTGACGTCGATCAAGGCATTTCCCAGGTTGAGATCGCGGACGGCGTCCGCATAAAGCTGCTGACGGCGGCGCTACAGCAAGTCTACGACCCTGACGAACTCGCTTACAACGCGAAGCTCGGCTTAAAGTCACGGCGCGATGAGCAACCTACAGCCTGAAACAAGCCTGAACTGACGGAAGGCGACCGGTATGAGCAGCCATGCTCGATGGCTTATTTTCATAGTATTGCTCAGTGCATTCTGCATATGGGTGGCGACCCCGCCGGCGTTTAAGGGCGTTCAGGCTGAAGCCTGCGCCGCAGCCCAAGTAGACGACAACCTCAAATGCAGCGAAAACCTCGAGATTGACGCAAACGGCGATGGCGAATCCGAATTTGTGCTTCACATCACGCAAAGCCTGGGGCTGGATCTCGTCGGCGGATTACGCGTGCTGCTGCAAGCAGATACTTCAAGCGACAACTTCACGCTTGAGGAACTGGGCGAAACCGCCAACAACGTCGCCCGCCGCGTCAACGCGCTTGGATTGACCGAGGCGACCGTGCAGGTGCAAGGACGGGATCGCATCCTGGTTGAACTGCCAGGCGTGCGCGATCCCGCTCAAGCCGTGGCGACGATACAGCGAACTGCCTTGCTGGAATTCGTTGATTTTGGCGGACTGCGCAATCAAGTTATCGATCTTGTCGGTCGAGAAATCGTAACCAGCGAGCAAGTCGCCTTGCGCCAGAGTGCGGCATTGGCTGAAGGCGAATCAGATCCATTGGCGGATCGTCAAGCGCATCCAGTCAACGGTCTGCCTTTCCGTACGGTGATGACGGGCGCGGGCTTGCAGGCGGCCAGCGCCGTGCTCTCTCCGCCACAGGGCACCGGCAGTCCGGAGTGGATGATCAACTTTGAGGTCAAAGAAGACTACCAGGAAGTCTTTGGCAGCTTCACCCGCGACCGCATCGGCGAGCCGATGGCGATTGTGTTGGATGGCGAAGTCCTTTCGGCGCCGATAATCCAGGCACAGCTGTCCGCCGGCGGCGTCATCACCGGGCAATTCAGCGAAGAAGAAGCGAATACGCTGGCGCTGCAGCTGCGTTCAGGCGCGCTGCCAATCCCGCTGCGCATTGAAAGCACACAGGAAGTCGGCGCCACGCTCGGCCAGGAATCCGTGCGGCTTAGCGTGCAAGCGGGCATTATAGGCGTCATCGTCGTCCTCGCCTTCATGCTGATCTACTACCGCTTGCCGGGCTTCGCTGCTGATTTAGCCCTCGTCGTCTTCATTTTCCTCAACATCGCTGTTTTCAAGTTGCTGCCGGTCACGCTGACATTGCCCGCCATCACCGGTTTTCTTATATCCATTGGCACAGCTGTCGATGGCAACATACTCATCTTTGAGCGCATCAAAGAGGAATTGCGCGCGGGCTTGCCGCTGGATGCCGCGCTGAAAGCGGGCTTCGATCGTGCCTGGACATCCATCCGCGATTCAAATCTGTCCACCATCATCATCTGCGGGATTCTCTTCATGTTCGGGCAGACGCCCGGCGCCAGCATCGTCGCCGGTTTCGCCGTAACGCTGGCCATCGGATTGGTGCTGAATCTATTCACAGCGGTGATCGTCACGCGCACGTTTCTGTACGTTCTCGTCAGCCTCTTCCGCAGCGCCATCGAGAACAATCGAGCGATCCTGGGCGCCTGAGGATGACGAATCATGTTTAACATCGTCCAGAAACGCCGCTGGTTCTTCATCCTTTCCGCCTTGGTCATTGTGCCTGGCCTGGTAATCATGATCTACTCAACGATCACGACCGGCGCTCCCTTCCGCCTGAGCATAGACTTCCTGGGCGGCAGCATCTACGAATTGAAATTTGACGAGGGCGGCGCCAGCGAAGACGGCATCCGCCGCGTCTTCACCGCCGTCGGCGACGACAACGTGATCATTCAGCAGATTGGCGATCCAGCCGACTTCCGCTGGTCGGTTCGTGGGGGCTTCCACGATGTGAGCGTCACTGAAGACATCCTCACACATTTGGGCAACATGGCGCCGATCAATCGCGACAGCTTCCGCGTCGAGACCGTCTCCGCCATCATTGGCCAGGAGGTCACACGCTCCGCGCTGGCGGCTGTGGCGGTCGGCGCGCTGGTGATCACCGGCTTCATCGTGATCGCCTTCCGCCAGGTGCCAAACGCAATTCGCTATGGCCTCTGCGCCATCGCCGCCATGATTCACGACATTCTTGTGGTCATGGGTGTGATGTCGCTCTTCGGTCTGCTTCTTGGTTGGGAGATTGACGCGCTGTTTCTGACCGCCGTCCTGACTGTTGTCGGTTTCTCGGTTCAAGACTCGATCGTCGTATTCGACCGCATCCGCGAGAATATCCCGAAGCATCTGGGAGAGCCTTACGAGACGATTGTCAACCGCAGCATCTGGGAGACGATCCACCGTTCGCTGGCCACCCAATTGAACGCCTTCTTCATCATGATCGCCATTCTTCTCTTCGGTGGCGAAACGGTGAAGCAGTTCATCGCCATCTTGTTCATAGGACTGCTCTCAGGAACTTATTCCTCAATCTTCACCGCCGTGCCGCTGTTGGTGGCTTGGGAAAAAGGCGAGCTGCCGATCCTCGGCCACCGCCGGCAAAGCGAAACTGCTGAACCCGAGGAAGACCCGGACTAATGACGAAAATGACGTGTGCCGGTGAGTATCATCGCCATGTCGTAGTGATCAGCCGTCTCAATCACCTGAGCATCCCGAATCGATCCGCCGGGCTGAATGACAGCTCTCACGCCAGCCCTCGCCGCGAACTCGATACTGTCGGGAAAGGGGAAGAAGGCATCGGAGGCCATCGCCGCATTATTCGTCTCGCCCGCCGCTTTCTTGATAGCAAGCTCCGCCGCGTCAACCCGACTGGGCAAGCCGCCGCCGATTCCCACCGTTCGTTTGCCTTGCGCAAGTACAATGGCGTTTGACTTGACATGCTGAACCACTTTCCAGGCGAATAAGAGCGATTCCATTTCTTCGTCGCTTGGCACACGCCGGGTCACTGTCCTCATGCGGGCTTCCGGCGGATCGCCAATGTCCGATCGCTGCAATAGCAGGCCCGCCATAACGCTGCGAAACTCGTAACCGCTTCCGCTGAAGGGATGAGACAGTTGCAGGATGCGACAGTTTTTGCGGCCCGATCGCAACTGTGTGACCACTCGGTAAGCATAGCTGGGCGCGATGATCACCTCTACGAACATTGAACCCAAGGCCGCCACGAATTCCTCATCCACTGTACGATTGGCCGCGATGATGCCGCCGAAGGCCGATTTCGAATCCGATGCCAGCGCCAGTGGAAAGGCCTCCGTGACCGTGTCCGCGCTCGCGATGCCGGTGGGGTTCAGGTGTTTGACAATGACGACCGTTGGTTCGTCGAAGCTGCTGACCGCCCGCCAGGCCGCGTCGACATCCAGGATATTGTTGTATGAGAGCTGTCTGCCCGCCAATTGATCGGCGCCCAGCGGCATCCGTTCGCCACTCCGCGAATAATAAGCGGCCGACTGATGCGGATTCTCGCCATATCGCAGTTCATGACTGCGCTGAACCCCGATCGATATGCTTTCAGGCACATCACTGTCGCTCGGCTCAGCAAGATCCGATTCGCAGAGATAGGCGTGGATTGTCTCGTCGTAGTCGCGGCTGTGGGCAAAGGCCTTGACCGCCAGTTCCCGGCGCTGCGCCAAACTTGTGTTGCCCTCGGCTTTCAAAGCGACCAGCACACTCGAATAATCCAGCGGGTCGCAAAGGACGGTTACGCGAGAGAAATTCTTCGCCGCCGCGCGCAACAGCGTCACACCACCGATGTCAATCTGCTCAATCGCCTCTTCGACCGAGACATCGGCATCTCGAATTGTCTCGCTGAAGGGATACAGGTTGCAGACAACCAGGCTGATGGGCGCGATTCCGTTCGCGGCCAATTCATCGAAGTCCTCCGTCGTGTCGCGCGCCAGGATGCCGCTGTGTATCGCCGGGTGCAAGGTCTTGACCCTTCCGCCGAGCATTTCGCCTTGCCCGGTGACGCGCTCGACTTTGGTAATCGGTATGCCGGCAGCGGACAAGGTCTGGCCAGTGCCGCCGCTGGCGACGATCTCCCAGCCAAGCCCAACCAACTCCTTGGCGAAGCCTACGATGCCTTGCTTGCTCGACACACTGAACAGCGCCCGGGGCATAAACACGCCCTTCTACTATTAACTCTGAGCAATTGCCATATCATTATAGCGGTCAGCGCAGAGGCGGCATAGGGACTTCAGGCCCTAGTCATCGAGCGGGATGATCGCGTCTTGCATAATGTAGACGATCAGATTTTCGCCGACGTTAACCGGCAGTTCACCCACTGCGAACGACAAGCGCAAACCGGATGCGGCGACTACGGTCACATCAAAGTGCTCGCCGCGAAAAACGGCGTCTTCCATGGTAGCCGCAATCTCGAGCGCATCATTCGTCCCGCTATCTGAAAGGCGGATGCCGGCGGGATGAATCAATATCCAAGCGGCGCCTCTCAACTTGCCTCCGTCTTCATGGTCGAGAAGTCTCGCAATACGACTGTCACTGGCTGAAAAGACGTTAGTTATGCCCAGAAAGCGCGCAACAAACACGCTGGCCGGCCGCCGATAGACCTGGCGCGGACTGTCATGCTGCCGCACACTGCCCATGTTCATCACCGCGATTCGATCGGCGACGGCATAGGCTTCGCGCTGATCATGGGTGACGTAAATCGCGCTCAATCCAGCGCCTTTGATTATCCGGCGCAATTCGAGCGCCAACTGGTCACGAAGCTGCGCATCAAGCGACCCGAGCGGTTCATCCAGCATCAGTAGGCGCGGATTCGGCGCCAAGCTGCGCGCGAGCGCCACCCGCTGTTTCTGCCCGCCGGATAGCGATGCCACATCGCGCTCGTCCAGGTCCTCCAAGCCGACGCGTTGCAGCAGCACTTGCACTTGCGCGTCGATTTCCTCGCGTCTTAAACCGAGTCTCTTCAAGCCATAGGCGATGTTGTCCGCCACCGAGAGATGCGGGAATAGCGCAAAGTCTTGAAACATCAAGCCGAAACCGCGCTGCTGCACCGGAACCGGTCGGATGTCCTCACCGTCGAAGCTGATGTCGCCTTCATATTCGCTCTCCAAGCCAGCGATGATCCGCAGCAATGTCGTCTTGCCACAGCCGCTGGGACCGAGCAGGCAAAGAATCTCGCCCGCGTCAACTTCAAGCGACAGGTCCCACAGCGAAACGATGTCGCCATAGGCATGTGACACGCGCTTGATACGCAGCATCAGAACTCGCCAACCCCCGCAACCCGCAGCCGCTCGATGACCACGAAGCCGCAGGCGCAGACCAGCATCAACACGACGCTCATCGCCAG
>JAAXID010000239.1:0-25480 GCA_012270545.1 Anaerolineae bacterium
GGCGACAGCGCCCTCGCGCAAGAAACGGAAGAATGGTCGCACCTGCAATACTTCATCGAAGCGACGGACATCCCCACGGTCCTGCTCTGCGCCAACGGTTTCGATGCCGACCGCATGGCCGAGGTGGCGCGCGCCGCACAGAGCATCGGCCGACCGCTGGCATTGGTCTCGACAGAAGACGCGCGAGAGATCCGCCAGTATGTGAAAACGCTGCTGCCGATCCCGCCGGGGGTGCCGGAGCGCTACGCCTCAATCGTCTACAGCATCCCGGGCGAATTGCTGGCCGCCGCCCGCGCGGCAGCCATCGGCGCGCCTTACTTCCGCAACTTCGAGGGCGGTCGCCAACCGGAATGGGCTGACGGCGCCAGCCAAATCCGCTCCAGCCACATGATTAGGGAACTCAAGCGATAAGCCATGCCCACTCCCAACTTCCTAGCCATCGGCAGCATCATCATCGATGACATCGTCTATCCTGATGGGCGCACGAGCATGGGCGTGCTCGGCGGCGGCGGCACGCACGCGGCCTACGGCATCGCCTTCAGCGGCGAGAAACCCGGGCTGGTCGGCTTGGTCGGCGAGGACCTGCCGGGCGATATCCGCGCCCGCCTCGAAGCCGATTTCGATTGCGCCGGTCTCGTCTGGACGCGCCATCCGCAGGTGCGCGGCTGGCAGATCTTCGAGTGGAATGGCCTTCGCAACGAGATCTTCCGTGTCGAGGTCATCGAGCCCTTCATGTTCGGTCCCGCTGCCGATAGTCCCGATATCCCTTTCGAGAGCGTGAGCGGTTTCACGCTGCTGCGCGCGCCCGAACATGTCGTAAGCTGGCGCGCCCGTTTTCCGGACGCTGTGCTGCTTTGGGAGCCGGTGCGTATCTTCATGCTCAGCGCCGACCATGAGGCCTTCTTGACCGGCATCGCCCAGGCTGACATCGTCTCGCCCAATCTGCATGAAGCGCAGACGATGTACGGCATTGAGGACGAGCTGGAGATCATGCGGCGCATGCTGGCCGACGGCGTGAAAGTGGCGGCGCTGCGCATGGGCGAACTTGGCTCGCTGGTGGCGCGGCGCGGTGCCGGCCTGGCACACTATATCCCGGCGGTCGAGGTCGCCGAAGTGGTCGATCAAACCGGCGCCGGCAATACCTATTGCGGCGGCTTTCTGGTCGGCTTTTGCCGCGAGGGCGACATAATCGAGGCCGGCTGCTACGGCGCGGCGGCCGCCTCATTCACGCTGGAATATGTCGGCTGCGCGCAGATGCCGGCGAATCTGGATCTGGAGTGGAGTCGGCGCTTGGATGAGGCGCGGCGCGGTCTGCGGTCAGTATCGCTCTGATGCTTGCTGTTGGTTCATGCCAACCGATATGGTATAATTCGTTTGACGCTTTTAATATATCGTTTAGCGCTTGTTGCACAATCGAATTGGAGAATACCGTTGGATACGGCACAGACGCTAACGGACCACGAAAGACGAATCTCTCACCTTGAGGGCAAGCTGGACTCGCTCGCCACAAAAGAGCTCGTCCTGCAATTGAACGCCGAATTGCTAATTCAGATCGACAAAAAGTTTGATGCTGTCAATAGCAAGATCGACCAACAGACAAGAGAGTTGCGGGACGAGATGAAAGAGATGCGGGGCGAGATGAAAGAGATTCGAGGCGACGTCCAGAATCTCGACAACCGTATCAACGACCAAGACAAAAAATACACCAAGCTCGCGGGTGCTGCTGTCGCCATTGGTCTTGTTCTGTCCATACTCGTCGGCGCCGCCAACGCCTTTGTCGCCGCCGTTGGCGCCGGCATTTTGAAAATCGGTTAGCTCACTAGCTCAAGTCCCCCCAATGCATTGGTGCGCGTGGACACTGCACTAGTGAGGAGAGTTAGAGGGGGCTTGGACGAGCGCTCCATCCACAAAAACACGATGCCACTCCTCCAGCGTCAATAGCGCCCACAGCTGCCGATTGTGATCGCGTCCCCCCGATTCGTGCTCAGCGATTAAACGCTCTACAATCGACATCTCTAGCAGACCGCGCTCTCGCGCTCGCCGGCTGAGCAAGATGTCGCGCACCGGTTCTATATCCTGCCGCAGCCAGGCGCCCAGTGGCACACCGAAGCCGTGTTTCTTGCGCTCGATAATCTCATCGGGCAGCAATCCGCGCGCCGCTTCTTTCAGAATATGCTTACTGCGCGTACCCTTCAGCTTGAGGTTGAAGGGAATGGTCGCGGCATATTCCGCCAACTCGTGATCGAGGAAAGGCGCGCGCGCTTCCAGCGATGCCATCATGCTGCAGCGGTCGGCTTTGATCAGCAGACCATCGGGCAGATAGGACCACATGTTGGCTTTGACAAGCTTGGCAACCGGATGCGGTTGAGAAAGATCCATGTAGGAATTTATGGAGAGCCGATCCTGGTCGGCGCCCGGGCAGATCTCCGCCAGCAGCTCGGCGTCGAAAACGCGTACCAGGTCGAAGTAGGCGTCCTCGAACCCTTGGCTCGCTGCCCGCGCGAAACGCCGCGCCCGCTTTACCAGATCGTAATAGCCCGTTCCCTCCGGCAAGCGTCGCAGCAATCCCGCCGCCCCGCGCAGAATCGGCGCCGGCATAAATCGTAGCTTTTGCATCAGTTCGGCCGCGTAGAAGCGCTCGTAGCCAGCGAATAGCTCATCGCCGCCATCGCCGGTCAGCGCCACCGTCACCTGCTCGCGCGTCAGCTTGCTGACCAGATAAGTCGGTATAGCGCTGCTATCGGCGAAGGGCTGATCGTGATGCCAAACCAGCTCGGAGAGCAGGCTCATTGCCTCTGGCTTGACGCGGAAGGCTGTGTGCTCGGTGTCGAGATGGCGCGCGACCTTTTCAGCCTGCGGTGTCTCATCGAAGCTGTCATCACCTTGGAAGCCGATGCTGAAAGTCTTGACCGCCGCATTGCTGTGCCGGCGCATCAAAGCGACAATGAGGCTGCTATCCAGCCCGCCGCTCAGAAATGCGCCCAGCGGCACATCGCTGACCAGGCGCAGCTTGACCGCCTCTTCCAGCTGTTCGCGCAGATCCCTGACATAAGAGCCCGCCTTCGCGGACAGATCGGGCGGGGCGAGCGTGGGCAGATCCCAATAGGCATACGGCTCTCCGATGTAAGGATTGCTTCCATTGCCTAAGACTTCGACTCGCATTGCAGTCGCGGGCTCCAGCATGTCGATGCCACGGAAAGCCGTCCTAGCCGCCGGCACATAGCCGAAACTCAGGTAGGCCGCCAGCGCGCGCCGGTCCTCGCCATTAAAGCGTGAAACGCGCGGCACAGCCGGATGCGCCAATATCGCCTTGATCTCGCTCGCGAAGACGAAGACCTTGCTGTCTTCATAAAAGTAGAGCGGCTTCTGCCCGAAGCGGTCGCGCGCCAGCAGCAGGCTTCGCCGCCGCCCATCCCACAGCGCCAGCGCAAACATGCCGCGCAAGCGTTTCAAAGCTTCAGCGTCATAATCCTCATAGAGGTGCGCAATTGTCTCGCCATCGCCATCGGTCTTGAATCGATGGCCGCGCGCTTCCAGTTCTCGGCGGAGCTCGTGGTAATTGTAGATTTCGCCATTGAAGATCAGCGCGACCGAGCCGTCTTCGTTATATAGCGGCTGATCGCTGCCCGCGATGTCGATGATCTTGAGCCGGCGCATCGCCAGACCGACATTGCCGTCAATGAAATAGCCCTCGCCGTCCGGACCGCGATGGCGCAGCCGATCGTTCATGCGCGCCAGCAGTTCGCGCGTGACCGGTTTCCCGTCAAAATGGATGACGCCGCAGATTCCACACATGCGTTTATTCTATCACCGCCGCTAATCGCCTTCTGAGCGTGAGCCAATGTCTACCCGCTTCAATTGGGGCGCGAATCGCTTGGCGATTGCAGTACCATACACATATCGCCTCGCTAATTTCTCAAAGGACAATCAGATGATAACACTGAAGATTATCGGACTCTTGCTTGGTTTCTGCGCATTGTCGCCGGCCGCAGCGCAAGAACAATTCAAGGCGGCGGATGGCGCGTATTCGCTCACCGTTCCACTGGGCTGGCGGCTTGACGTTAGTGATACCAGCTTGGAAATCAGCAACGATGAGGTGCGTATTTCATTGCTGTCGTTTCCGGCGGAATCGGCGGACGCGGCGACTGCAACCGCCTTCGAGCGACTGAACATCAACCCGGGTACGCTTGTCAGCGCGGTCGATGCGCCGCTGCCCAATGGCACCTGGAAACAGCATATCTACGCCGAAGGCACACGCTTGACCATCGCCATAACGCAGCTGCGCGCTAGCAAGGCTTACGTAATGATCATCGTCGGCGAGGGTACCGATGTGCAAGCGGCCAATCCGCAGCTGCTTCAGCTGCTGACCAGCATTGCCTTCGCCGAGACGCCAACGCCGACTTACGTGGACGCGGGCGCCTTTGAAGAAGGGGCGGTGAGCTTCGGCGCTGAACCCTTCATCCTGAGCGGTGCTTTGAGCATGCCAGTTGGGGCGGGCCCCTTCCCCGCCCTCGTCATCGTGCACGGCTCCGGTCCCCAGAATCGCGATGGACTGCTGGGACCCTTGACCATCTACCGCGACCTAGCGCAGGGACTGGCGTCGCGCGGCATCGCCGTACTGCGCTATGACAAGCGCACGCTCACCTACGGCGCGGAAATCACGATTGACGAGACATTCACCATCGACAGCGAATCCACTGATGATGCCTTGCAGGCCGTCTCGTTCCTGCGCCAGCAAGACGGCATCGACAGCGCGCGGATTTTCGTCCTCGGCCACAGCCAGGGCGCCATGGTCACGCCGCGCATCCTCGCCCGCGATGACGCTATCGCCGGCGGCATCCTGCTGGCGGCGCCGGCCCGACCCTTCAGCGCTCTGCTGAACGAACAGCTCGCGTATATCGCCGAGGTCAATCCGAGCGCGCTGGAGAGCCCCACAGTCAAGTACCTGCAAGATCTGGCTGACCGCTACAACCAGGTCGCGGCGGGCGCCAGCTATGAAGACGCCTTCGGCCAATTCGCCACTTACACGCAGTCCATCGAGAGGCTTGATGCAGTAGCCGAAGCGCGCGATATCTCCGCCCCGCTGCTCATCATGCAAGGCGAGCGCGATTATCAGGTGACGATGGCGGACTTCGCCCGCTGGCATGACGAGCTTGGCGCCGACGAGCGGATGACGTTTCGCTCATATCCCGAACTGAATCACCTGTTCATGGCTTCTGGCGATCTGTCGCGCCTCAGCATTCCGCAGGACTATGAGCTGCCCGCCTTCGTCGACGCGCGCGTGATCATCGATATCGCTGACTGGATTAAGGCGCATATCTGAGGGCGATCGCAGGAGTTGTAAATCTAGAAAGCTTGATTGGTATTAGAAGTCTGGCGCCCAATCTGTGCTCAATTGCTCCTCTCAAGCGCTATCATCGTGGCGTTTCTCTGATTTAAACTGCATATTCGCGCGCATTTAGCTCTCCTTCCCTAGCTCGCTAGGATGCTCGCCATAGAGATGGCGAGAGGGGCCGCGCCGCGTAGACACTGGCGGTCGGGGATGGGGTAGAATTTCGCTGTTCAAATCGCAATACTAATCAAGCCCTACATTGTCTTGATTCGGGTAAACATATAGTCGCCCCTCCTGCCGCGCTCGATGCTAGCCTGCGCGGAGACCGATCAAAGGAGCGACCCATGTTCAACTGGCTCACCGACTTTTTCCGCGTCCGCCGCGATCGCCTGCGCCCAGGCGCGCCCCATATCGAACGGGTGGCGGCGCATAACAGCCACGTCCTCAATCCGCCGCTTGATATCCATAGCGCCCGCGTCTACGAAGGCTCGCCCTGGATCTATGTCGCCATCAACCGCATCGCCGAAGCCGGCGCGCTGGCGCCGCTCAAGGTCTATCGCCTCGAAGGCGAGAAGCGCGTCGGCATCGACAATCATCCGCTTGAACGCCTGCTCAGTAATCCCAATCCGCTGACCAGCCGCTTCGAACTCTTCGAGCAGACGATCGGCTCGCTCGAATTGCAGGGCAACGCCTACTGGTTCCTGGCTGGCGATGAACGCGGGAGGCCGCGTGAGATCTGGCTGCTGCGCCCCGACCGCGTGACCATCGTGCCCCACGAGCGGCGCATCGTCGCCGGTTACCTCTACGAGATCCACGGCGAGCGCATCCCGCTGGACGCCATTGAAGTCTTGCATTTCCGCCGCTGGCACCCGGATAACGATTTCTATGGCCTGTCACCCATCACGGCGGCGCGCGGCGCCGTGCTCAGCGACCGACACATGGCTGACTGGAATCGCAATACTTTTGGGCAGGACTATGGCGTGCCGGCTGGCATCGTCAGTATCAAGGATTTCATCAGCGACACCGACTTCGAGCGGCTCAAGCGCGAATGGCGCAGCAACTACGGCGGCGCGGCGCGGCGGACCGCCTTCCTGCGCGGCGGCGCCATCGAATGGCAGCACATCGGCTTGAGCCATAGCGATCTCGATTTCCTGCAGGGGCGGCGGGCGCAGCGGGATGAAATCCTCAACATCTTCGGCATCCCCGTGGGTTTGGTCAGCGAGAACGCCACCGAAGCCAACGCCAAAGTCGCCGAGCGCCAATTTATCGAGCGCACGCTCTGGCCCAAGCTCGTGCGCATCGCCCAGAAAATCACGCAGGAGCTGCTGCCCTTCTACGGCGCGGACCTGGTCGCCGAATATGATGACATCCGTCCGACCGATATGCAGGCGCGCCTGGCTGAGATCCGGACGGCTTATCCGCTGCTGAGCGTCAACGAGCTGCGCGCGGAGTACTTTCAGTTGCCGCCAGTGGAATGGGGTGACGCGCCCGTCGGCGCCGTCCCACTGGAGACCACGCTCGACTCCGCCACCAAGTCCGTCCTCGACGAGCTGGCGCAGTGGGAGCGCTTCGCTCTTAATCGGCTAGGGGAGGCGGAGACGCGCCCCTTCGAGATGACGGCAGTGCCGGACGAGCTGGCTTTTGAGGTCAGCGCGGGGTTGATGTTTGCCGGGGATCGGGCGGCGGTGAAGTCGGTGTTTGCCGAGGCGCGGGCGGGGTTGGAAGATTGATGTTTTGCCACAGAGGCGCAGGAGTAAATCCAGGAAATTAATGAGTGAAATATATGCGTCATGGGTTGTTGATTTCGTTCTGTGCGAATCGGACGGCATTGAAGTTATTGATACATTTCCGCGGTCGATTTAGTACGAATTCTCATGGTTTACTTGGATTACTGAGTTTCTTCTTGATTGCGTTGAGACGTTATGTCTTCAGCATTCACCGTTCCCGCTAGACAAGATCTCAGCTGTCTGCCGCTTCAGGGTTGTGCGCCCGGCTCAGCGCGGAGGCGAGCAGGGCGGTAGGCACAGCTACAATTCCCATGCCCGTCAGCACCATCGCCAATGTCAATATTCGGCCTGCGGTAGTGATAGGATAGACATCGCCGTAGCCAACCGAGGTTAGCGATATCACTGCCCACCAAATGGAGTCGAAGATATTTCGGTAAAGTTCAGGCTGGGCTTCATGCTCGAATTCATAAATCAGAAAGGCGAAACTGATGATGAAGACGAAGGCCACACTGCCGAAAAGCGTCGCCTCGGCCGCGATCGATTTCAGCGCCTGTCTGTAGCGATCCAGTGCATTTGTGTAGCGTGTTACCTTCAGCAAACGTAATACACGCAATACACGAAGGAGTCGCAGCACACGCAGGCTGGCCGCAGCATGAATCAAAATCGGGAGCAAGGCGACCAGATCGATGATGCCGTAGAAACTGGTTATGTAGCCACGCTTGTTTTCCGCCGTCGCGACCCGCATCGTGTATTCCGCGACGAAAATTAGAGAAAGGGTGGCGTCCGCGACGAAAAGCGCATGTTGCAGGCTTTCGGGCAGGGCGAAGGTCTCCAGCGCCATAATCGCAATTGAAGCGAATACTGCGACGCTGACAGCGATTTCGAAGCGGGCATTATTCTTTAAGTCCATGGCGAGCTCCCATACGCGTCTTCAAAGTGCATCATCTATTCGCGCAGGTCGATCAGGAGAATCTCGCCGCTATTGATGTCGACGCTGAAGAGGCGGCCGTCCGGCGCTTGAACGATGCCGTTGCTCGCCTGCAGCGGGCTTTGATCAGCCGGCAGTTGTCCGCTCAAGTGTGTCACGCTCTCGTACCTGCCATCGCCGTCGCTGTCACGTAGCAGGCTGAGGCGCTCGCCACTGAGCAGAATCAGCGCTTCGCCGCGCGCGATCAAACCGGTGATTTGGCTCAGCGCTTGCTCGTCGTCGGCGAAGATCAAACGCGTTTCATCGGCGCTGCCGTCGCCATCGCTGTCGGGCAGGGCGTAGATTTCGCCGGCGCGCGTGGCGGCAAGCAGGTTGCCATCAATGTCAAATGCCAGCGCGGCGATGATATTTAGGCGGTCGCTGTCAATCGGCACGCTGCCATAGACGACAATCTCCGCGGAAGCGGGGGACGAGAAGGCATCGGCGGCTGTCGGCGCGGTCGTCGGCGTCGCTGCCAGCGCGGCGATGGTGGCGGCTGACTCAGTCGCGCCGGCTGAAAGTGACTGCTGGGTCGCCCGGGAATCAGCCAATGTGCCTTCCATCGCCGAGACCGTCGGATTCTCCGTCGCGGCGACTGCCCCTGCTTCCGCTTCTGCAGTGGCGCTTGCCTGGCCTTGGTACAGCTCAATGGCGCTGCAGCCGGCCAGGGTCCAGGCGAGAAAGGCCAAGACGGCGGCGACAACACGCGCTGGAAGAATCAATCTATCGTTTGGCTTCACACGCTAGAGTATACCGTGTAGAGGCGGCATCAGACCGGTGGAGACGCGGTCGTGATGAAGAAGAAGATGAAAGCGAGAAAAGCGGCCAGTACGCCGAAGGAGACCGCCGGTTTGCTGCTTTTGCCTTCGCTCGTGACCGCGACGGTTGCCTCGCGCTGGCGCAGCATGGCGTCGACCACGCGATTGGCCAGCCAGCTCATGCCAAGGCCGGTAACGATGATCGCGGCGGCATAGGCCAGGTTATCCGCCGCCCCCAAATTGTACAGGCTGCGAATGATCTGCGCGTTAATCGCCATCGCGGCGATGACGGCGGCCGCGGTTCCGCGCCAATCCGGTTCGCGCTTGCGGATGACGCTGCAGTAATATGCCCAGATGTCAATGGCGAGCAAAGGCAAAAGCGCGGCCACCCAAGCCACGTGCTGCAGCATTTCCGCGTCAAATAGCTGTATCAATCCGTAGCGAATGGCCAGCGCGAGCAGGCCCACCGCCGTCGCCGCGCCGGCGCAGCGCAGCAAGCGCGTGGCAAGCACACCAGTAAACGTGACGCAGGCCATCAGATTCGCCGCCAGCAGCCACTCGGGCCGGTAGAGATCGGTCCATTCCAACGGGATGCCCATCAGCGTCGCGTCCCAATCAATGAGCATCAGCTGCAGCCAAAGCAATTGGATGGCGGCGAGGATCACCAGCGATAAACTGTCGCTGAGCCGCAGCCTGAATACGACCTGCCATTCATGTCGGCGCCAAGTCGATACGTGCAGGTTCAAAGCGAGCAATTGCGTCAAGACGAAACTCGTCAGCAAGATCAGATGCGGAATGCTCCAGGCGGTGATGTCTTCGCCGAAAATCCAGTGCCATAGGGGATCGGCGGGCAAGGCGTAGAGCAGAAACGCGGCATTCAAAATGAGCAATCCGACGGCAGTATTGGATCGGAAGCGCTGCTGAAAGTTGCCGCGCAGATGGCGATTCAGATAGCGCAGCGCCCAAAAGCCGGCGACGATCGCCGTGGCGAAGCCAAAATACATGAGCAAATGGGGCCGCCAGAACAGGTCTTCGCCAAAGGGAATGCCGTAGCTGCGGTGCCACAATTCATCCCAGACGCCGCCGATGAAGATTGCGATGCCGCCGCTGGCCAGCAACAGCGTCAGTGTCTCGCGCGCTCGGTGCGTCAGCGCTTGCTTTTGTGGCTGGCGCAGGTTCGGCGCCAGTGGACGAATGAGCAAATGCCAGAACACGAGGACGAAGGCGCAGATGACCAGAAAAAACAGGCCCGCTTGCAGCCAGAATAGGCTTACGTTCGTTTCCGCCGGGATGCCGCCCCAGATGGTGAAGGCGACAAATATGACGACGCTTGCGATGCCCGTCAGCGTCCAGCCGAGGCGATTTTCTTGGACCTTGTCCCGAGGTGTCATTCTCGCTCTCCTGGGAAGAGTTTGTCGCACATTCTCAAATTCTGCGGCGCGCTCACCTCTATTATACATCCGCGCCCCTCAAAATCAGTGCTACAATGCCTGACCATGACCACCATCCTCGCCATCGAAACCTCTTGCGACGAGACGGCCGCCGCTGTCATCATTGGCGGGACGATCATCAACTCGAACGTGGTCGCTTCGCAGATTGACCTGCATGCCCAGTACGGTGGCGTCTTCCCGGAGGTGGCCTCGCGCGCGCATGCCGAAAGCATCAGCGCTGTGGTGGGTCAGGCGCTGAGGGAAGCCGACATGACTTACGCCGACCTGGACGCCATTGCGGTGACGCAGGGTCCGGGGCTGGTGGGCTCGCTGCTGGTCGGCATCAACTTCGCCAAAGGGCTGGCGCTGGCGACCGGGCTGCCGCTGCTCGGCATCAACCACCTGGAGGGGCATATCTATTCGCTCTGGTTGGCGCCGGATTTCGACGAACTCGAGTTCCCCATCCTGGCGCTGGTCGTCTCCGGCGGGCACAGCGAGCTGCTGGTCATGCGCGGCCATTGCCTTTATCAGCGCATTGGCGGCACGATTGACGATGCGGCTGGCGAGGCTTTCGACAAAGTTGGTCGCCTGCTCGGCTTGCCCTTTCCTGGCGGACCCGCTATCGAACGGGCGGCGGAAACTGGCGCCATTGAGGCCTATGATTTTCCGCGCGCCAAGACCGATGGCGCCTATGATTTGAGCTTCAGCGGATTGAAGACCGCGGTGATGCGCGCAGTGACTGTCCAGCCGAGCGCGCGCCGACGGGGCAGCCGCGAACGCCGTGCCGAGAAATTGGCGCAATTGCGCGACGATGTGAATATCAACGATGTAGCCGCTGCCTTTCAAGATGCGCTTACTGAGGCCCTGGTGACCAACGCGTGTCGGGCGGCGCAGGATTTCAGTGTTAACGCGATTTACCTGACCGGCGGGGTCAGCGCTAATCAGATGCTGCGAGAGAAGCTGGCCGCGGCGCTCACTGTGCCGGTATCGTTTCCGCCCCCCTATCTCTGTACGGACAACGCCGCCATGATCGGGGCGGCCGCTCATTTCCGCTACCAGACGGGTCACCGCAGTCCGCTGGACTTCGAGGCGCGCGCCAGTTGGCCTTTGTCGGAAGATGTCTACGCCGATTGACCGCTCCTGAATTGTTCCCAATTCAGCTTTTGATGGGGAGTGGCGATGTCATTGATACAAATCTTGCTCGTCTGAGATTGTAGGGGCGATCCTCGGATCGCCCGAAGCCTGAATTTGCCAATGCGGGCGACTCACAGAGGCGCCCCTACATTTAGGTTTATCTTAGGCAGGATTATTGGTTGGCATATCCACAATTCATCACTTCCCTTCGCTGGCGCAGCCGCGCAATCTGTAGCGGGCGGCTGTACAATAGTCAGCTATTGCCGTATTAAGCATAAGAGCATCAGGATGAAAATCGGCATCATCGGCGCCGGCGCGACCGGACTGGCAGCCGCCTGGGACTTCGCTGAGGCCGGACACAAGGTCACCCTTTACGAAGGCACCGATCACGTCGGCGGGTTGGCCGCTGGCTTCAAAGACGCCGCCTGGGACTGGACGCTGGAGAAGTTCTATCATCATTGGTTCGCCAATGACAACGATATCCTCGCCCTCGCCGAAGAGATGGGCGTGCGCGACCGCATCATCTTCCCCCGGCCGAAGACGAGCTATTGGCTCGACGGCAAGCCGGTTCGCAGCGAAATCTCGCCATCCGCGCTTTTCCTGCCGCTCTCGCTGACAGCGACGCTGCGCATGGGGCTGGCCGGCATGTTCGTCAAACTGACGCCGCGCTGGCAGCCCTTCGAGCGCGTCACCGCCGACCAATGGATGCGCCGCTGGATGGGGCGCGAAGCCTACGAGAAGTTCTTCATGCCGCTGCTGATCGGCAAATTCGCCGAACAATACGATCAGGTGCCCATGTCCTTCATGTGGGCGCGGATCGTCAAGCGCACGCTCAAGCTCGGCACCTATGTCGGCGGCTTTCAAGCCTTTCTCGATGAACTGGCGAGGCAGCTTCGGGCAAAGGGCGTGACGATTCAACTGAAGGCGCGCGTCGAGGGCATCCGTCAGGCTGACGCTAGTCTGGCGCTGATCATCGACGGCGAGCAATTCACGTTCGACCGCGTTCTGAGCACAACATCGCCGCGCCTGCTGCTGCAAATGGCTGATGGCTTGGCGGAAACGGATTACGGCCAACAGGTGGCGGCGCTGAAGAGTATAGGCGGGCTATGCGTCGTCTTCGCCTTGAAGCAGCCGCTCATGCCAGACGATACCTATTGGCTCAATCTGCCGGCGACAACGGCGGACAAGTCGAAGTCGGCCTTTCCTTTCCTGGCGCTAGTGGAGCATACCAACTATATCTCGCGCGAGCATTACGGCGGCGACCATATCATTTATTGCGGTGATTATGTGCCGCCCGCGCATGAGTACTTTCAGATGAGCCCGGAGGCGTTGGTCGAGCGCTTCACTCCGGCGCTGAAAAAGGTGAATCCCGCCTTCCAGCGCGATTGGATTCGCAAGTGGTGGGTCTGGCGCGCGCCCTACGCTCAACCGGTGCCGGCGCTCAATCACAGCCGTAGGATACCCGATGTCAAGACGCCGCTGCCGGGGCTGTATTGGGCTAGCATGTCGCAGGTGTATCCTTGGGATCGCGGCACCAATTACGCCGTCGAGATCGGCCGGCGGGCGGCTCGGCGAGCCATGAGTGAAGAAGCGCAATAAGGCTTCTTGCTGGACTGAGCCGGCCAGGTGACAGAGCGATCAAAGTATCAATTGCCAATCT
This sequence comes from Anaerolineae bacterium, assembly GCA_012270545.1. Lineage (GTDB taxonomy): Bacteria > Chloroflexota > Anaerolineae > Aggregatilineales > Phototrophicaceae > UBA6055. The sequence goes on from JAAXID010000239.1 coordinate 13,009, forward strand.
TGCGCAGGCTTTGCATCCCCAGTTTTCGCCACTTTGGCGGCGAAGCGCTGTCCTGTTTTCAACATGGTTTTACTGTATACTCTTTGTAATGGGATATGGCAGAAAATGCTCTCTCTCGTCAGCTGAAATCGCTCGCGGACGGGAAGGGAGACTGCAACTGGACGCGCGCATAATACGCGAGGTCGAGTGTAGACATGTCTGAAGCGCAAGACACTGCGACCAATCTGATAGCCGAGCTGCGACAGCTGGAAGACCAGTTGGACGAGGTGAACAAGACGCTGGAGTCGCAGCGGGAGTTGCTGCGCCGCCGCCGGCTTGCCATGCCTGCGACCATCATCAACAACCTCGAAATGCTCAAGCAGGATTTCAAGCGTCTGGAGGACAGCGCGCTCGAGGAGCAGACCGAGCTGCGGCAACTGCGGGTGCTCTCGGAGATGTCTACGCGCATCACCAACTCGCTGGATATTGATACCGTTCTGCAAGAAACGATGGAACTCGTCATAGTGCTGACGAAGGCCGAACGCGGTTACATCGTGCTCAAGAACGACGACACTGACGAGCTGGAATTCCGCATCAGCAGCGAAGGCGGTCTCATGGGTCGCGATATGACGACAAGCGACCGGCCGCAGATCAGCATGACCGTCGTTAACGAAGTCATGTCGAGCGGTAAGCCTTTGCTGGCCGATAACGCCTTCCAAGACGAAAGGCTGTCGGAGAATCAGAGCATCATCAATTTCACGCTGCGGTCTGTGTTATGCGTGCCGCTGCGCTACAAGGAGCGGATCATCGGCGTCGTCTATGTCGATAATCGTCTGGTCGCCGGCATCTTCAGCGAGCGCGAACTGAACCTGATGATGGCTTTCGCCAATACCGCCGCCGTGGCGATCGCCAATGCCCGCATGTATATGCGCGCCGAGCAAATCCTGGCGGAGATCACCCAGGTCAAGGAGCTGATGGACAACATCTTTTCGTCTGTGGGCAGCGGCATCATCGCGATTGATTCGAATGACCTGGTGCACACCTTCAACCGTGCCGCCGCCGAGATTCTCGATTTGCCAGCTGAGGTGGCGGTCGGCTACGATGTCGCGCAGGTGATGAAGAACGCGGCGCTTGAGCTCGAAGACCATTTGGAACATGTCAAACAGAATGACATGGATCATTCGCTTGAGCTGAGCGCGGAACTGCCCGGCCGCGGCCAGGTCGCGCTGGCGCTCTCACTGTCGCCGCTGAAGGACAGCAACGATAGGACGCAGGGCGTTACTATGGTGATGGATGACGTTACGCATTTGTACGAGCACGAAACCACGATCAAGGCCATGAAGCGGATCCTGCCCGGGGGCATGGTCGATCAAATAAACGAGATTGCGAACATCGAAATGGGTGGCTTGCGGCGCGAGGTCACTTGCGTCTTCGCCGATGTGCGCCCCTGGGTCACGCTGCCCGCTGTCGCCGCCAGCGAAAAGCTAAAGATCCTGAACCAATACCAGGCGATTGCTACCGCTTGCATCCATGAATGCGGCGGGATCATCGACAAATACATGGGCAACGAGGTGATGGCGCTCTTCAACACACAGCTCAATCCCGAGCACAATCACGCGCAAATGGGGCTGGAGTGCGGCCTGCTGATGCGAGAACGCTTCCTCGAACTCTATGGAGAAATGAACATCGAGCCGAGTCCGCATTATTATATCATTGGCATGTTCACCGGCGAGGCGACGCTGGGCAACGTGGGCAGCTTCCAGCGGCGTGAATTCACCGCCTTGGGAAACAGCATCAACACAGCCAAACGCATTCAGGAAAATGCCGCGCCGGGATCGATCACGATTGTGCAGCAGACGCTGGATCACATCCTTGCGAACAACGATGGTCATCACAGGTATGACTTCCGCCGCCGCGATCCCATCTATGGAAAAGGGCTCTCGGTTGGCATGCGCGCCTATGAGGCGAGTCGAAGCGCATGAGCGAGATGGTTGGCGCAAGCGGCTTCGGCGCGATTCAATCCCAGCTTAGGGGGCTGAAAACGCGCGCCGATGAAGTCAAAACGCTGCTGGAGCAGCAGCAGGAGTTGCTGCGCCGCCGCGGCATCAGCCTGCCCGCCAAGGCCATCGATCGTCTGTGGACGGTGCGCTCCAGCATCGACAAGCTCTCCGTCGCCCTGGTTGATACGCATATGCAGCTGCAGCAGCTGCGGCGCCTGGCTGAGACCACCGCTCTGGTCAATTCAGCACAGGAAACTGAGGAAGTGCTCAACGAAGTCATGGCGACCGTCATCCAACTGACGCAGGCGGAACGCGGATATATCGTGTTGCGAAACCGCCAGACCGGTGAAATGGAGTTCGCGGTCGCGCGCGGTTTGAGCGCCGAAGAAACCGCCGCCGGTGGCCGCATCGTCAGTTGGTCCGTCATCAATATGGTGGCCGAAAGCGGCGAGCCTCTGTTGACCGTCGATGCCGGCGCCGATGAGCAGTTCAGCCACAGCGAGAGCATCGCCGGCTTCAGTCTCCTTAGCGTTTTGGCTGTGCCATTGATCGCGCGCGGTGAGGTGATCGGCGTCGCTTATTGCGACAATCGCATTATGGCGGGCCTGTTCAAAGAAAACGAATTGGGTTTGCTGACGAGCTTTGGCCAGCAGGCGGCGGTCGCCATCGAAAACGCGCGCCTCTTCGAGGACATTCGCGCGCAGATGGCATTGATCGAAGAGATGCAGGTGCGCCTGTCGAATATATTCGCCTCGATCGGCTCCGGCGTCATCACCGTCAATGGCGAGAACTGCGTGCTCGTCTGCAACGAAGCGGCGGAAGCAATCACCGGGACGACCAATGCGAATGCCCGCGGCCTGCGCTTGAACGCGGTGCTGCCTCATGTCACCGAGAGCTTCTACGATTCGGTCGAGCGCGTGCGGCGCGAACAGATGCAGCATATCTGGGCGGAGCGCTTCGAGCATCAGGGCCGGCAGCGCTATTGGCAGGTGGTCGCCAGCCCCTTGCGCAGCGACGATCAGGTCAACCATGGCGTCGCCCTGGTCATTGATGATTTGACCGAGCGCAAAGAACAGGAAGAGCAGCGCCGCCTTCTGGGAACTTTCGTGCCGGAGGCTCTGCTCGAGAATATTGGCTCGATCAGTGAGCTGGACACCAGCCCAGCCGAACGTACGATCTCGGCAATGTTCGCCGATGTAGATGGCTTCACCGCCTTCAGTGAGTACTTGCAGCCAGAAGATTTGATGCGCGTAATCAACCGCTATCTGGGCGCGGCGAGCGATGCCATCAACGAGCACGACGGCATTGTTGATCAATACCTCGGCGATGCGATCAAGGCGCTCTGGAATTCGCAGTTGAACCAGCAGGACGACCATGCTTTGCGCGCGGTGCGGGCGGCGCAAGCGATATTGGAAGCGGTGGGGGCGCTGCACGAAGTGGTGGACAAAGACCAGGAATTGCACTTCTGCATCGGCATTCACAGCGGGCATTCGGTGCTGGGCATGGTGGGCGGCGCCAACCGAATCGAATTTGCCGCGCTCGGCGAGGCGCCCGATGTCGGCAAGTTCCTGCAAGAGAACGCCGAACCGGGCGAGATCATCATCAGCGCCGCCACCTATGAATTGGTTAAAGAGCATGTTCAGGTCCGTTCAATGCCCACGAGAAAGCCAAAAGCCGGCTTCGATCATATCGACACGATCTACCACGTTCTCCCTCGCAGCGCATCTGACAATGGGGCGAGCAGTTCGTAGGCGCGCGCAGTGAAACCGGCGCAGCTGGGTCCGCTCTTCATCGTCGGCATCATCGTGGGCTTGGCGCTGGGCGTCGCTTTTGGGATCGGCCTTGGCAACGTGGCTTTCGGCATGCCGATCGGCGCGCTGCTTGGCCTAATCATCGGCGCAATCATGAACAGGGCGGGGGATGATCCTGAGTAGCGTTCGTTCCATGGACACGGCGAATCGGGTCAAGCTCAGCGGCTTGTCGCTACTTGGCGCGCTCCTGCTGGCTGCTATTGGCTATCAGGCTTACAGCGCCGACCGCGAGTACATGCTGGTCTTGAGCGTCTTTGCCACGCGTTTCCTGGGCATCTTCGTCGAGGCGGTTCCCTTTCTGCTCTTGGGGTCAATCACGTCTGGCTTGATCGAGACCTTCATCAAGTCGGAGGACATCATGCGCTATCTGCCGCGGAATCGTCTGGGCGCGGCGGTCGGCGGCGCCTTCCTTGGTCTCGTCTTCCCCGTTTGCGAGTGCGGCGTTGTGCCGGTCGCGCGCCGGCTGTTCAGCAAAGGCAGCCCCGTTTCGCTTGGCGTGGCTTTTCTGCTGGCGGCGCCCTTCATGAATCCCATCGTCTTCGCCAGCACCTACATCGCCTTCGGTTTTGGTCCCGTCTTCATCGGACGAATTATCGTCACAATCTTGGTCGCCGTCATCGTCGGTACGGTGATCGGGAGCTTCGCCAAACGGGCCGCCGTGCTGAAGCCGATTTCGCTGGGCGGCGGTCACGACGATCACGCGCATTGCGCTCATGATGAGCCGTCGACGCGCGTCAAGCTGATGGGGGCGCTGGGGGTCGCCGGCGACGAATTTTTTGAGATGGGGCGCTTCCTCATCTTCGGCTCGATTCTGGCGGCGCTGATGCAGACGCTCGTGCCCCAGGAAAGCCTGCTGGCGCTGGGCACCGGACCGATTCTCTCGGTCCTGTTCATGCAGATTCTCGCCTACGTGCTGAGCGTCTGCTCGACCGTAGACAGTTTCCTGGCGCTGGCCTTCGTCAACACGTTCACCACCGGCGCCATCGTCAGCTTCCTCAGTTTCGGGCCGATGGTCGATATCAAGAGCACGCTGATGTTCACCGGCGTGTTCCGCCGCCGGATCGTGCTGTATTTGATCCTGCTGCCTTTCGTGATGAACCTGCTGGCGGGGTCGTTGATCAATCTCGTTTTGGGTTATGTCTGATGCAGAGCATGTCAGCGAGAGCCGCGTCATGATGACGGCGCAGCACAAGCATCGAGAGCAAGTGGACAGAACGGCTTGGGCGAAGTCGCTCATTCTCTTCGGCATGGGCATCTATCTGACGCTGCTCATCCTGACCGGCAATCTCGACAACTACATCAATCAGCGCTTCGCCTGGCTGGTGGTCGTCGGCGCTTTGCTCTTCTTCGTGCTAGCGCTGACCAACCTTTACGGCAGCCTGCATCCACAGGGGCGCGATCATGACCATCATCACTACCATATCACTTGGGATATCCTGCTGGTGGTCGCGTTTCCACTGCTGCTGGCCATCTTGATTCCAGCGCGATCGCTGGGCATCGAGGCGGTGAACGGCGGCGTCAGCTTGAACCCGGTCGGGGTCGCAAGTGTAAGTCGCAGCCCGCTCGACCGCAATATCCTGGATTGGCTGCGTGAGTTCGATCGCGCGGCCAGTCCCGCTCAGTTCAACGGAACGCCGGTGGATGTGATCGGCTTTGTCTATCGCGAACCGATTCACCCGGAAGATGGTTTCATGCTCGCGCGCTTCACGATGAGCTGCTGCGTCGCCGATGCCTTCCCCATCGGCATGCCGATTATCGCGGCGGGGGCGGAGAAATATGCCGCCGGCGAATGGCTGCGCGTGGGCGGTCAATTGAAAGCGTCGACCTTCGGCAGCGAAATCTTGCCCGTTGTCTTCGCCGAGGCGATAGAACGTGTCGATGAACCGAGTCAACCCTATTTGTATCCCTGAGCGGCTGATGAGAATGAAACCGGACAAGTTGGATCTCGCTGTGGTCATCATCGTCTGCGCCTGTTTGCTCGGGGTGGGGAGCGCCGCTTGGGTGATGGATCCGGCGCGTCAACCCACGCGAGTGGCCTACCTCTATCCGGCTACCGGCGGGACGCAAAATGTGTGGATGGCGGACATTGACGATCCCGCCGCGCGGCAGCAGCTGACTTTCAGCGAGCATGGCGTCTTCGACTTTGACTTCAGCGCTGATGGACGCTGGCTGGCATTCGCCGAGCGGAGCGGAGTTGGCGCCGTTACCCTGCGCCTGCTTGATCTCGCCAACGGCGGCTTAACCGACCTGGTCGATTGCGTCGCGCTCAAAGCGAATTGCACAAGTCCCGTCTTCAGTCCCGATGGCAAATGGCTGGTCTATCAGCGCGCCGAGTCGATTGGTGGACGTTATGGTCTGCCACGCATCTGGCTCGTCAATATGATTAGCTCCGGGTATGACACGGTTGCGCTGATAGCGGACAAGCAAGTGGTTGGGCATAGTCCAATCTGGTCGGCCGATAGCAATACGGTCGCCTTTTATAGCGCCGATGTGACGCAACCGGGCATCTTGATCTACGACTTCATCCCGCGAGGCGCTGACGATATTCAACTGCGCTTCATTCCGTCGGCGCACGGCACAATGGGTACACTCGCGCCAAATGGCCGACAGCTGATCTTTCCCGAACTCAGTCGCCGCGGCGATCAGTTTTTCACGCATCTGCGCATCGCCGATCTGGGGGCGAAGACATTCGCCGCTTTCACCGATCCCGAGGGACCGACCGATGACGTCGCCGCTCAGTGGAGCCCGGATGGCGAGACGGTCGCATTTGCGCGGCGCTACACGGACGGCCGCTGGACGCCGGGTCATCAGCTCTATTTGAAGCGGGTATCCGCAAGCGAGGACGAGCTGCGGCCAGTCGCCTATGAGCCGCGCTTTACGACATCTTATTTCCGCTGGAATCTCAAGGGAAACCGGCTGGTGATGCAGCGCTTCCCTTTGGTGCGAGACGAATCGAGCGCTGAGGGACCGGCGCTTCCCGAAATCTGGGTGCACGATTTCAACAGCGGAGATAGCCGCAAGATCACGGACGATGCTTTCTTGCCGCAATGGGCGGGCGCTTAGCTGGCTGCCGCTTTCGCTGGCGGGCGACCTGTCGCTGTTGCCCGGTCAGCATTACAATAGCGGACGTAGCGCAGTGAAGCGTCCGACTGTCCATGAAGATCGATCATCTTTCGCTGACGAACTTTCGCAATTACGCGCGACTTGAATTCAGTCCGCCTGCCGACCGCCCGGCCTTGCTTGTTGGCGCTAACGCCCAAGGCAAAACCAGCGCGCTGGAGGCGATCTTCTACCTGGCGACATCGACTTCGCCCTATACAACCAGCGACCGCCAACTGATTCACTGGCGCACAGAGAATGATCCGATCCCCTTCGCGCGTTTATCGGCCGAAATCGGAGGGGCGGACGGCACCTATCACAAGCTCGATATCACACTCATGCTGGATATGACCACGGGCGCGGCGCGCTTCAAGAAGGCGATCAAGCTCAACAATGTCGACAAACGCGTGATGGATGTGGTCGGCCTGCTGAACGTTGTGCTCTTCTTGCCGCGCGACCTGTCGCTGGTGGAAGGCTCGCCCAGCGATCGCCGCCGCTTCATGGACGGGACGCTGCGGCAGGTGGATGTCGGTTATTTTCTGGCGCAGAACGAATACGAGAAAATCCTGCCCCAACGCAATGCTTTGCTCAAACGCATCGCCGAAAAGCGCGCCGACCCGGTCGAGCTGGAATTTTGGGACGAGCAGCTAGCGGCTAGCGGGGCGGTCATCATCGCTGGGCGGCAGCGCTTCCTGCGCGAGCTGGAGATCAAGGCGCAAGCCACCCATCTCGCCTTAACCGGCGGAGGCGAAAGCCTGAGCCTGAAGTATCTGCCCAGCATCCTGCCCGCTTCTGACGCGGAAGGGCGGCAGCTCTCGTTTGACGTCATCGGGCTTGATCTCCACAGGCAGCTGACACCGGCGGAAATAAAGCCGCAATTCCTAGAGCGATTGTTGGCACAGCGACGCGAAGCGATAGGGCGGGGCGTCACCATCGCTGGACCGCATCGCGATGAACTTCGCCTCTTCATCAACGAACGCGATTGTGGTCTGTATGGCAGCCGCGGTCAGGCGCGTACCGCCGTCATGGCTTTGAAGTTCGCCGAGCTGGAGTGGATGCGCGATCAGCTGGGCGAGTATCCGCTATTTTTGCTCGACGAAGTTGTCGCCGAATTGGATAGCAGCCGGCGCGCTTATCTGCTGGAGCGGCTCGACGGCCAAGCGCAGACGCTGCTGACGACCACCGAACTCGAGATCTTCAGTTCAGCTTTTCTGGAGCGGGCGAGCGTCTACCAGGTCCAAAACGGGCAGATCCAGGAAGGCGCGCGCTAATTCCGCGATTTTCGGAAGCGCGCATTTACGATAAGGAGCGAAACACGATGACATCCAAGACAGAATTCAGCAGGCCATCGGCGACAGAGATCAAAGTAGTGCGGCGCTTTGCCGGCGATCGAAACACCCTCTGGGCGATGTGGACGCGAGCGGAGCACCTGCGAAATTGGTGGGGACCTAAGGGATTCACGACGCCGGTCTGCGAAGTGGATTTCCGACCAGGCGGATCCTGGTTCTACTGTATGCAGGATCCAGAGGGCCAGCGATATTGCGGCAAGATGATCTATGGTGAGATTGATGCGCCGCGGCGCTTCACGGCTGTGGAACTCTTTACCGATGAAGAGGGCAACCCGGCTGAAGGCATGCCGGAGGGTCGCGTCGTTTTAGAGTTTGAGGAAGCCGGCGGCGAGACCATCTTGACAAATATCTCCCGTTACAACAATCAGGAAGCGCGCGATCGAATCATCGAGATGGGTGTTGAAGCCGGTCTCAGTCAGACGCTCGATCGTTTGGATGAATACCTGGCGTCGCTAGCGAAATAGGAGGATTGCCCGGGCTGAGCCACTGGCAGCGCTTCGAGGGCGGCGCGGCACGCTGCAGGCGACCATCATAATGATCATCACCATCAAAGCAAGGAAGAGCAGAAGTTCTATCCGCATCGCGTCGGTTATTCGCTGTTGCTTCGAGTTAGGGCTCGCCCCTACAAACTTGGGGCGGCCAAGGATTATATCTCCGCAATTCACCACTCCCAAAGTCAGACAGGCATGCTCGAATCTCGTTCAATCTGTCCCAATTCTCGCTTATTTTGCTGGGCGCTGAGATGACTTCTATCCGCCGGAAGAGCGCGTGCGCGCGACAATTTGGTCGCCTCCAAATGGAATATATGTTCTAGACTTTGGAACATGTCCATCTAAGCGAGAGGAATTGCCATGGCTTGGACTTCTCCCAAGACCTGGTCGAGCGAACCGCTGACATCGCTCGATCTGAACACCTATGTGCGGGACAATCAGAATCACCTGAAAGACCGCCTGGACAGCTCAGCCAACCGCATCGTCAGCGGCGCCGCTGTCCTGGCGACAACGGCTACCGAATTTGTTGACGTTGACGCGGCAAAACTGGCGCTAACACTGACGACCCATGGCGGCGATGTGCTCTTGGGCTTCACTGGCACGGTGAAGAATTACCTCAACAATTCGGTAACCAGCTTTAATGTGGCGGTCGATGGGGAGGATTATGTCGCTGATGATGGCATCATCGGCATCAAAACTTCCTCAAGTGGCGAATCCGGGCGGAACAGACCGCTGTCTTTTGTCATGTTGATCACCGGGCTCAGCGCCGGCAGTCACAGCTTCAAGCTGCGCTGGAAGACTTCGACCAACAATACCGCGCGCATGGATGTGGTCGACTTGCATCCGCAGTTCTGGGCGAAGGAGCTCTAGCGCATGGATTTCGAGCAAGTATTTCAAGTTTTGGTGCTGGCTGTTGTGGCGCTGGTTTACTGGTGGGCTTATCGCAGCTTTCCGCCCGGCGAGACCGCCAAGCTCATCCAGCGTCTGGGCGAGGTGAGCCAGCGCACCGAAAGCCGACTGGATGATTTGCTGGTGGAGATCGCCCGGCTGCTCAATGAACTGCGTAGGCCCGAAAACGAGCAAACTGAGGCTTGAGCCGCGCTTTCTTTGGCGCGTCACTCATGATTCATCTTCATCCAGATAGGGGTTGCGGCCGAGATGGGTGTCTTTGCGGATTGCCTGCCGCCAAGGTTTTTTGGCGCTGCCTTGGTAACCCATCTCGCGCAGCCGCTCCAGTTCCAGCCGCTCCAGCTCATCCGCCAGCGAGGCGTAATCCGCCACTGGAATCGGTGAATCGCGCCTATCCCCATCGCGGTAGACGTAGCCGGCGCCGGCGCACCAATCGCAGTCTTCCGTTTCGCCGCTAAAGTCATCCTCGAACCAGCCGAAGCCATCACAGGAGGCGCAGCGGATGATTCTCCGGCCTGGCGCGCTCATTGCCGCTTCGCTTCCTCGTCCATTTCGCCGTCAGCTGCGCCGCCCAGCGCGAGCTCAAAGAGCTGGCGATAGCCGGCGACGTACTTCCGCGGCGAGAAGAAATCTTCGGCGAAGGCGCGCGCTTTCTCGCCCATAGCGGTGACGTCATCCTCATACACCCGCCGGAGCGCGGCCGTCAATTCGGCTTCGTTTCCCGCTTCGACCAGGTAGCCGTTTTCGCCGTCGATGATCATATCCGGGATGCCACCGACGCGGCTGCCGATGACTGGCATACCTAGCAGCATCGCTTCTACCACCACGCGCCCCAGGCCTTCCGATAGCGATGGCAATACCATGACGCGAGCGCTGGCAAAATGCGTCGCCAGTTCACGCTGTGAAAGCGCGCCGGCAAAATGGACGCGGTTGTCGAGGCCCAGGTCGGAGGCCTGCTGCCGCAGTAATTCGGCGTAAGCGGCATTCTCGGCGCCGCCGACCAAACGCAGCTGCGCGCGCGGATGATCCAGCGCGGCGAAGGCGTTCAGCAGATGACGCAGGCCCTTGCGCGGTATCAGCAGGCCGGCGTAGACGATATCCTCCGCCGCTTCAACGGGTATGCGCCGCCGGCTTCGCTGAAAGACATCGGTATCGCTGAAGGTCATGAAGCGCAGCTGCGGCAGCGCCGGCGCGTAATGGCGGGCGCGCTCCGCGGTCGAGCTGGAGATCACGCGCAGGGCATCGGCGCGGCGAAAAGCGAAACGCGCCAGAGCCAGCATCAAGGCGCGGTACAGCCCCTTCAGCGGTATCGATCGCTGGAGGAAAACATCTTCCTCGAAGTTGTTGTGATTCTCGATGATCAGCTTTGGAGGCCAGCCCAGTACGCGGACGAAAGATTTCACCACGGCGCCGATTGCGCCTTCAAAGGGGCTCTGCGCCACGATGATCGCGCCGCGGTGGCGCAGGACAAGGTAGAACAGGAGCAGCGGCGCGAAGCTGAAAATCACCAGGTAGCGCAGCAGCGAAGTCGGCGGCTGCGGCAGCAGGTAGAAATGCGCATGTTCCCTGAAGTAACGCGGGCGCGGCGATGTCGCGAAGCCGATGATGCGAAAATCATACTCGGCCAAGCCCGCCATCAATTGCCATTTGCGGGAAGCGACGGCATCCAGCGGCTTGCTGTAGCGCGCGCTGCTGATCCAGCACACGGTCTTTCGGCTTTCAGGCACGGGGGCTTCTCGGATTCGTCACGGACCTGTGAATACGAATATACCAGTCTTCCGTCACTCCAACAGGGCGCTGCTCGCTGATGGCGGCCTGAGGCCGACGCGGACTATTTCTTGCGGATATCGCTGTAGACGATGACGTCGGCGTCGGCGCGCTCAGGGGAGTCGTCAAGCTTCAGCGCAGCTTCCAGCACGATGGATACAGCCGCCATGACCATGCCCCCGAGGATGGCGGTGAAAATGCCGCCGTCGATCGTCAGCCGGTCGCCCGCCAGTGAATCGGTGATCATGAGCATAAGTCCGTTAATGACGAAGATGAACAGCCCAAGCGACAGGAGCACGGCCGGGCAGGTCAGCAGCAACAGAAGCGGTTTCAGCAGCGAATTCACCAGGCCGAAGATCAAACCGATTATTAGCAGCGTGCTGATGTCGTTGTCCGCGATGTGAATATTCGGGATCAACAAGGCGGTGACGGCGATGGCCACCGCATTGATCAATACTCGGATCAGAAACTGTCTCATTTGTCCGCCCCCGAGGCTCAAAGTCGCGACATCACTATATTAGCTTATACGTTCCCGCAGTCGCGCTGGTTGCGGCTTATCGGCGGCGGCGCGAGATAAGGAAAAGCAATAGCAGCAGAGCTAAACCGGCGACCACAGCCGCGATGGCAATGGCGGTATCGCGCGTTTCCGGCTCGTCGGCGCTCGGCGCGTCAATCTCGGTGATGGTCACGGGTGTCAGGCTCGGCTGCGCGGTCGGCTCGGTTACGGAGGTCGCTGTCGGCGCATCAGTGGCAGTGGCAGCGAGTTCGGTCGCTGCCTCAGTGGGCGTGTTGGTCGCCGTCGCCTCGGCCGTTGCCGTCTCAGTCTCGGCTTCCGATGTGGCTTCGGCATTCAGCGCGCTCTGTGCGATCGCGGTCAGGCTCGACTCGGCCTCCACGGTTTCGGTGACATCAGGCGTTGCCGTATCGGTTGGCGTGGCCGTCGGCGTATCAGTCGGGATGTCCGTGTCGGTTGCGGTCATTGTCGGCGTATTGGTCGGCGTGTCAGTTGGTGTGTCGGTTGGCACCGGCGTGTGGGTAGGTGTGTCAGTCGGCACGGGCGTGTCGGT
>JAAXID010000239.1:25704-25847 GCA_012270545.1 Anaerolineae bacterium
GGCACGGGCGTGTCGGTAGGCGTGTCCGTTGGCACGGGCGTATCGGTAGGCGTGTCAGTTGGCACCGGCGTGTCGGTAGGTGTGTCAGTTGGCACCGGTGTGTCGGTAGGTGTGTCCGTTGGCACGGGCGTGTCGGTAGGCGT
>JAAXID010000059.1 GCA_012270545.1 Anaerolineae bacterium
GCGGCCAGCTTCAGGTAGGGCAAGTCATTCTCACCAATGACGATTAGCGCTGGCATAGTCAGCTCATGCAGGGCTTCGGCGGCGGGGCGCGCCCCGGTTTTGCGAACGTGCGTACCGATACCCTTAAGCTCATGTTCGGCAACCAACTTGGCCATCGCGTAGGCTTTGCGCCGAGCTTGGGGACCTACATCATGGCGCGACCGCCCAAGGCCGTCGAACCATATCTGCATGTCCAGCTCAGCGACGCGTTCCACGTCGCCGGCTTCAAAGGCCGCTTCGGATTGGGCGAAGAGCTCGTCGGGCCACTCGGCTTCCAGCTCCAAGCCGGCGGGATCGCTGCCCACAAGTATCAATTTGGCTACCCGGTCAGGATACGACAAGGCGAAATCGATAGATAAGCCGCCACCCATTGAACATCCCATCAGAATGATAGGCGCGGAGATATCGAGTTTGGCCAGAAGCGCTTCCAAGTCGGCCTGAATATTGAACTCGCCTTCCACGGGCAAGCTCTTGCCATATCCGCGCATATCGAAGCGCAGCGCCTGATGGCTCTGCGAGAAAGTTTCGAATTCCTCCTCCCACATGCGGCAGTCGGCGATGCCGGCGTGAATCATGACGAAGGGCATGCCGCTGCCGGCGAGCTCGTAGTAGAGGCGAGCGCCGTTGACATTGGCAAAACCAGATTGAATTGGCGGGATATCAGGCCTCCTTTGCCTGCGCCCGAAGTTTTGTCGGGGTTTGAAGATAAGGTCACGCTTGATTTCGAGTTGAGGCTTGCCCTCACTCCAGCGCCACCTTCGCCAATTCGACGCCGTCACGGAGCAGCTTTTCATAGGTTACGAAGCTATGGTGCACGCGCATGCCCACTCGCTCGTACAGCGCCAGCGCATTAGTCAGGCTCTCGCCGTCGACTTCCAGACAGACGGACCTAATCCCGCGATCCCAGTAGTCGCTGAAACTTCGCTTCAGCAACGCCGAGGCCAAACCGCGCCGCCGATACGCTCGGCGCACGCCGACCATATCGATGTAGCCGACGCCCGGTCTGCGGTGGTGCTCCGTCAGCGGGAGCAGGCTGCCGGCCACAATGTCCGTCGCTTCGTCCATTGCCAGCATCACGCGCTCGGGATCGAAATAGGGGCTGCCATCAAACCAATGTCGGAAGAGATCCAAATCCCTTTCGAAGCTCTGCTCGATATGGCCATAGTGATCGGAAAAGGCGTCGCGCACGACATCGACCAGAATGGGCAGGTCTTCTTCGTGACGATAGGGGCGAGCGACGAATCCAGACGGCAAATCGACCGGCGCCGGGCTTTCGATCATGTCAATCCGCATCTCATGCCAGGCGCGCCGTGGCGCGAAACCGACGGCCTTCAGCGCGTCTTCGTCAACGCTATAGCCTTTATATGTGCCGCCCCACAACGTGAGGCGCGCCCCCGGCGGGCACTTCGCAATCACTGATTCGCCCTTGTCTTGGGCCCAGGAAAGCAGTTTTACGCGAAGCTCGCGGTCGCCATGCTCGGGATCAACACCCCAGTTGAACCAGGGGCGCACCGGTGGCTGCTCTGTCGCGAAAAAGACGGCGTAGCCAATCAACAAGTCGCGGTCGTTGACGATTCCAAGAGACGATTCGCGCAGGTCGAAGTTTGGTTCGGTCCATTCGGTGCGAACGTCACGCGGCTGGATACGCTCGCCGGCGCCGGCGCAGTTTGAAATGGCGGTGCTGATTTCCGCGCAGCGTTCGGCGTCTTCGAGTGTGAGCGCGCGGCACAGGCAGCCTGTGTCAGTCATTCTCCGAGTCCTCTGTTCACATATTGTCGCAATTCAGTGTTGATATCCATGTGATTCTGGCGGTGCCATTTGTGCCGGCGAGAGGAGAATTCTTAGGCTCTATCCACTCCCAGCCGCGGATTATAGGGGGAAAAAGTCTTGCTTAACAGCCTCGCCCTTTTGCTGTATGATGGCGGTGTTTTGACCGGGCGCGCGGAGCACGTCATAGATGAACAAGACGACGAAGACATTTACCTACATCATTGGGATTGTCATGACAGTCGCCATGGTGGGCAGCCTGATCCTCCCGATGATTTCGAGCCAGGTGGGCCTTGGCGAAAGCTACCTGGAGACGCCGCAGCCAACGCCGTTTCCCGAACCGACGATGCCGCCACCGCCCGATACGACTTTGATCGACTTTGACAGCCGTTATCTGCATCGCTCTGGTCTGTTTACAATTGGCGCGCCGACCGGCTGGAATCCATCTTCGGATAGCAACACCGCCGACGAATTGCGCGCTGGCTTGAACAATAGTGATGTACGAAGCGTTGTGGAACTTCGCATCAGCAAGAACCACGCGCGCCTGTCGGATGTGGATTCGCTGAGCGACTTCCTCGATAAGACATGGCTGGGGCAGACCTGGAGCGGCTATACCGGCTGGGACGAGACGGGCCGCAAAATAGTTGGCGATGAAGTCCTGCAGATTGATTTCAATGTGCGGCGCGGTCGTTCTAATCTCATTGCGCGTCAAGAATCCTGGATTGAAGGTGGTGACATCTACAGCGCGCGCGTCGTCACGGCTGAAAACGCGGCGCGGGAGCTCAAGTTTCTGCTCCACGGTGTCGCGGATAGTGTCGAACGCATTAGCGAATATGCTGACGCGCCTTATAACTGGGACGCCTATTTCGACAATGTGGACAAACATATGGTGCGCTATCCAACGAATTGGGAAGTTACTGACGCGGCCGAGGGCTTGCCGGCGACCATTGAAGGCGATTCAGCTGTCCTGGTAGTCAGCGCCTTGGATGGTGCGCTGGGCAGCGAAGACGATGCGAAAGACTGGACCGAGAATTGGCGCGCGGGTGTGAAAGCACGCAGCATACAGGCGGTCGACATTGCTGGCGCCCCCGGCTACCGCGTTTCATACCGGCTCAAGACGCTGGACGGGGCAGTGGCCAGTGGTTCGATAATCATGCTGCAAGGAACAGACGATCGACTTCACGTCGCCAATATCAGGATGCCGGATCTGGATGAAGATCTATTGGCTGTCGACGCCGCCGAGTATCCTTGGCTGGCTGTGCTGGATAGCTTCCGTCTCCTGCCCGATCTCGAAGTAGACATCAGATGAATTCCTAAAGGCATTCCGCTTGCATCGGGCGAATGATCAAATGGCTTGTTGCTCCTCCGGGCGAGCGTGATGCCGCAGCTGCAAGAAATCCGCCCCAACTTGTGGATATGCGAGATATCGTCGGCCTCGGTTCAGGTACGAACGGTGCTGGTAAGGGGCGAGAAGCGCGCGGTCGTTTGGGACAGCTTGACCCGGCCAGGCGATACGGCGCCGCTCGTTGAAACGCTTGCTGGGAAGCCTTATTACGTGGTCTACAGCCACGGGGATTGGGATCACGTCTGGGGTATCGCTGGCCTCACAGTCGGTCGCTTAGGCGTCATTGGCCACGAGGATTGCCTCCGCCGCTTTGGCGATGACGTGCCGCGTACGCTGCAGCGGATGCGGATGGCGGAACGGGGAAAGTGGGAAACTGTGCGCCTGGTACCGCCAAACATTGTATTTACATCCCGCCTATCTCTTGATTTGGGCGGCCTTACACTGGATCTGCATCACATCCCCGGGCATACAGCGGACAGCATCGTCGGCTGGATTCCGGAGTGGGGGGTGTTGCTGGGCGGCGACGCGATCGAAACGCCGCTGCCCGTCGTCAACAATGCCCATCTTCTTGAAGGGTGGCTGGCGGCATTAGAGTCGTGGCAGCAACTGGATTTCCTGGAACGCTCCATCCCTTCGCATGGCAGCCTGGAAGGGCGTGAAAGCCTCGACCAAACTGTCGCCTATCTCCGCGCGTTGGCTGGCGATCGGCAATTCAATCTGCCACGCAAACTCGATGACTTCTACCGTGAGACGCACCAGAAGAATTTGATCGTGGTCGATGGCGGGCTCGTCCTGCATGAATGATGTATTGCCTGATGTGCTCGATCACGGGCTCATTTTGCTATTCTGTGGGACGGCGGCGAGCGATGCTTCAGCCCGCGTTGGCGCCTACTACGCCAATCCAACGAACGCCTTCTGGCCAACCTTGCATGTTACTGGCATGACCCCGCGCCGCTTGAATCCGCAAGACTTTCGGGAGTTGCTCGATTTGAAAATTGGCTTAACCGATCTGGTCAAATGCTCGTCCGGTTCAGATAGCAGTTTGCGGCGGAGAGATTTTCTGCGGGAGCGTCTGTTAAGCAGCATACGTCGTTACCGACCGCAGATTGTGGCCTTTACCAGCAAGGCGGCCTGGCGTGGCTGGAACGGTTGGTCAAGCCCTGATGTCGTATCGTATGGATGGCAGGCCGAGACGCTGGGAGAGACGGCATTCTATGTACTGCCTTCTCCTTCTGGCGCCGCGCGCGGCTATTGGGATTTGCAGCCCTGGCGCGAGCTGGCCGACGAGTATTTCCGGCGTTTGCAGGCGATTTGAGCTATCACAATGCGCGTCTATCGCAACGAAAAGCTGCGAAGTTTGGGCATCGAGTTCAGGCCGCCGCGGCCCGGTGATGCTGGCTATGACTTGTATTCCATTGAGAGCTGCCGAGTGGCGCCAGGAAAGCGTATCCTGGTTGAAACCGGCTTACATCTGGAGATTCCCGACGGCTATGTCGGTTTGGTAAAGGACCGTTCGAGCGTCGCATCGGCCGGCTTGCATACGCTGGCCGGTGTCATCGACAGCGCTTACCGCGGCGAATTGAAGATTCTCCTGGTCAACTTGGCGGAAGAAATGCTGGACATTCACGTCGGGCAGAAAGTCGCGCAGCTGCTTGTCCTGCCGGTTTACAGCAGGCCGATCGAATACGTGGATTCGCTCGCAGACCTGACCAGCACGGAGCGCGGCGCTGGCGGATTTGGCTCGACCGGCAAATAGCGCCGCAGACTGAGCGTCTCATTTCGAAGTAGCTGACGACCAGGCGCGCAACGAGCCTCCCCCATCAGCCACCAGCACCTGCCCGGTTTTCGAGGAGGCGGCATCGGAAGAGAGGAAGAGGGCCGCGCCGGCGACGTCCGCAGTCAGTTTTTCCTGCGTATTTGTAGCGATACAGTTGACGCGGATTCCGTGGAGCGCCAGCTCGCGCGCCGCCTGCCTGGTCATGCCGATGACGCCCGCGCTCCCGGTGATATAGCCGATTCCGGCAGGCAAAGAAGAATTGCAGGCAGCGACTGACACCAGGTTGACGATGCTGCCTCCGCCTTCATCCGCCATCACGCGAGCGACCAACTGTGTACAGAAGAATGTTCCGCTGATGTTAACCTCCATTTGTCGGCGCCAATTCCATTCGTCGACATCCAGTAGCGGCTCGGCATGAAAGATGCCGGCGGCGTTGACAAGGCTGTCAATCCGGCCGAAGGCGTCGCGCGTCCGCTCGATCATGTTGGCCACTTGAAAACGATTAGAAACATCGGCATGAAGTGCGATAGCGGAACCACCATCTGCGCGGATTGCGTCAGCAACCTTGTCAGCGCGCTCGATGTTGAGATCGCTGACCGCTACAGATGCGCCATTCGCCGCGAGCGCCAAAGCAATGACGCGTCCGCCGCCCGCGCCACCGCCAGTGATCAGCGCCGTTCGACCGCTAAGGTCAACGTTGAAGTCAGGCACTATCAAGGAAGAACGGAGTCGTAAAAATTTGAATGCGCCTAGAATGGAATATCATCGACCGAGGCGGGCGCGTCCGGGTAGTTCGAGGCGCGGTCGTCGCGCCGTTGACGCTGTTGTCCGCCTCCGCGTTGACCGCCGCCACTCCAGCCGCCACCTTGATCGCCATCGCCGCGGCCGCTGAGAAAGCGCACATCTCTCGCTCTCAGGTCCAGCGAGGCGGCCGCTTCTCCATTATTGTTGACGTAGCCGCGCGCCTGGACGTTGCCAATCACCATGACTTGTCGTCCCTTTTGCAGGTAGGTATTGCAGCTCTCCGCTTGAGCGCCCCAAACCGCGACGCGATACCAGGTTGTCCGCTCTTGCTGCTCACCCGTTTGTCGATCGCGCCAGCGTTCCGATACGGCGACGCTAAAATTGCAGACGGCGTTCCCACTCTGCATATAACGAAGTTCAGGGTCGCCACCCAGGTTGCCGACGACAATTGTTTGATGCCATGTCATAGCGAGTCACTCCCGATAATCTTTTAGTCTAATTTCATCTCCGCAAGTTTATCCAATAGCGCGCGGCGAACGATACTAGGATCGCCCTTGCCACGCATTGCGCCCATGATCTTGCCGAAAAGCGCGTTCAGCACTTTCTCGTTGCCGCCCAGATACCGCTGAAGCATATCGTCATTCTCGGCCAGCACCTTGTCGACTGAAGCCTCGATGAGCGTCGGGTCGGAGATTTGCGCCAGGCCCTTCTCATCGACGATGGCACGAGCCTCTGTTCCAGATGACCACATCTCCGGCAGTACTTTCTTGCGCGCCGTGCTCTGGTTGATGGTACCTTGCTGGACCAAGGTCAACAAGCTGGCGAAGTTTTCCGCTGACACGGGTATGCCGTCGATCATTTCTCGTTCGACTTCGTTCTTGTTCATCATCCGAAAGAGATCCGTAGTCAACCAGTTCGCGGTCAGTTTGGGATCGACGCCGGACTCTACGATCTTCTGGAAATATTCGGCGACGGCGCGCTCCGCCGTGAGTACGCCCGAGTCATAATTGCTCAAGCCCAATTCATTGACGAAGCGCTGCTGCAATTCATCGGGCAGGGCGGGCAGCTTGGCGGCGATGTCGGCTACCAGCTCGCGGCTGACCTCTACAATGGGCAGGTCCGGTTCGGGGAAGTAGCGGTACTCGTCGGCTCGTTCTTTGTAGCGCTGCACCGTGATCTTTTGCGCCGCCTCGTCCCAGCCGAGCGTCGCCGGTTTGACCGTAGCACCACTGCTGTAGAGCTTAATTTGCCGTTTCACTTCGTAATCGATGGCTTTGACCATATTGCGGATGCTGTTGAGATTCTTGATCTCGGTGCGTTCTCGCAATTCTGTATCGCTCTCATGCAGCACGCTGACGTTGGCTTCAAACCGGAGCAGGCCCTTGGACATATCGCCGCTGTTGACGCCAAGGTAACGCAAGATTGAACGCAGCTTGCGCGCGTAGGCTTCCGCTTCTGCCGCACTGTTGATATCCGGTTCGGAGACGATCTCGAGCAGCGGAACGCCGGCGCGGTTATAATCGACCAGGCTCCCGCCCATGATGTGCGAGAGCTTGCCCGTGTCCTCTTCCATATGGGCGCGGCGCACGCGGATCCGCTTGCTCGAACCGTCTTCCAGCTCGATATTGATGTAACCATTGACCGCCAGCGGCCGGTCGTACTGGCTGATCTGATAGCCCTTGGGCAAGTCCGGGTAGAAATAATTCTTGCGCGCGAATTGATTGATTGGCGGAATCTCGCAATTGAGCGCCAAGCCAACCATGATGCCGTATTCCATCGCTTTTATGTTGATGACAGGCAGGGTACCGGGCATGCCCAGAGACAGCGCGTCGACAGCGGAATTGGGCTCGGCTCCAACGCTGTCTACAACTGGGCAGCTGCTGAACATCTTGCTCTCGGTTTCCATTTCGACATGAACTTCCAAGCCGATCACCGTTTGCCATTCGCCCATTACTTGCTTCCTGTTGACGGCGCGGGAATGCGCACTAATCTGACACAAAAGGGGGCATTTGAAAAGGATTGAGAATTCAAATATGCCGGTTCGCGCGTCGGCTTTGGGGAGAGATCGCTGGCTTGCCGAGCGGTGGCCGAAGCTCAAAGCTAGGCGGCCCCTCCTGCTTTGAAACAGAAACCCCGGCAAGTCAACCGGGACCTGGCGTTAACAGTCTTGTTTTCTTGCGCGGCGATTACGCTGCGAATACCGAGGTCTGCAGGTCCTGCAGGAGTCCCCGCTTCACGAGAAATCGTTCTAGCCGATTGAGCGCTTCAAGGATGTTTGTCTCGCTGGTCGCGTAGCTGGCGCGGACGAATCCTTGTCCGCTCTCACCGAATGCGCTCCCCGGGATGAGCGCGAGTCTTTCTTCTTGCAGCAAAGCTTCACAGAAGTCCTCATCGTCCATGCCGGCAATCTCGATGCTGGGAAAGGCGTAGAAGGCGCCGCGCGGCTCAAAACAGGTTAAGCCCAACCGATTGAATCCGTCGACGATCAGTTTGCGCCGTCTGTCATATTCCTGCCGCATTGATTCGACATCGTCTTCGCCGTAGCGAATCGCCTGCAGCGACGCGACTTGCCCCGTGGTCGGGGCGGACATGATCAGGTATTGGTGGATCTTGTACATCGCTTCAGTAAAGGGCGCCGGCGCCGTGACGTAGCCGATGCGCCAACCGGTCATCGCATAAGATTTGCTCATGCCGCTCAAGACGATGGTTCGCTTAGCCATGTTTGGCAGGGTCGCGAAGTTGATGTGTTCTGTGCCATAGACGAGGCGCTCATAAATCTCATCGGAAATGACGACGAGATCGTGTTTTTCGGCGACCTCGGCAACCTGCAGCATGTGTTCCCGAGTCAGCGTGGCGCCGGTGGGATTGCTGGGATAACTGAGCAGAATCGCTTTCGTGCGTGGCGTGATGCGCGTTTCCAACTCGGCTCCAGTCACCTGAAAGTCGTTGCTTACCGATGTGGGCACCATGACGGGGACGCCGCCCGCCGTCTCCACCAAGGCGGGATTGGCGACGAAGCAGGGCTCCACTACCAGTGCTTCATCGCCGGGATCAAGCAAAACCTTTAGCGCCAGAAACAAAGCCTCGCTGACGCCGACCGTCACCAGCACTTCGTTTTCGGGCGAATATCGCAGACCGTAG
Organism: Anaerolineae bacterium; assembly: GCA_012270545.1. GTDB lineage: Bacteria > Chloroflexota > Anaerolineae > Aggregatilineales > Phototrophicaceae > UBA6055. Next base: position 8,814 of record JAAXID010000059.1, read on the forward strand.
CGTTTCCCGACTTGCGCCGCAATCGCCGCTCGCAATTCGTAAATCCCGGCATTTGCGGTATAACCAGTCTGACCGTCTTGCAGACTTCGCAGCCCAGCCTCGACGATATGCGCGGGCGTCACAAAATCTGGCTCGCCGATGCCAAGCGTTACCACATCGTCCATGCTGGCGGCGATGTCAAAGTAGCGGCGGATCCCCGATGGGCGTAGGTCTTGCACACTTCTAGACAGGTAGCGACTCATCAATAGTGTCCTTCTGTATTGGCAACCTGATCTTTGTATCACAGCTTTGCCCGCAAGGCATCACACAGCCCTGTTCAATTGCGATGGATGTTTTGCTACATTGTGTAGGACGTATAGCGAATGAAGCGGTTACCTCAGTGAATTATTAGCCCAATATGTAGGATTTATCCGGGCTGACCACCAGGCATTCAGGTAGAGATGTCACAATTAATTGAAATGAGCTGCGCGCTGCTCTGCGTCAGATCGCGCTGGTGCTTGGCGTGGTAACGACGATTTATGGAATCGCGCGTAGAAATTAGTGTAGGCTGCGAATGAGAGAGGTCGGACGCGCGCTATGGTGTATGTGTTCGACAAGCGGCGGGCGGACACGTTTGGAAAAGAACTTGGCAAAGCCTGCGTCTATCGTCTAAACTATGTTATTGTAGTGGCAAGCGCAGAGAGCAGCGTGACCAAACCGTGTGGGTTGCCGTCTTGCGTCAACACAGAGGGTTGAAATGAGCGAAGAGAGCAGAAATCCAAACGACAATCTGGATGAAAATCTGAACGATACGCCCAGCGAATCTTCAGCGGATGATATGGGGGACAGGCTGGAACGGCTGGGTGGTGAACCGGCGCCGGCGATTACTCCGGAAGAGTTCGAGCGGCTGCAGAAGGCCGGGCAGGTCCATATCGATTCTCGCGGGCGCGTTCGGACGGCGCGGCGCAGTGGCGCGGAAGCTGGCGTCTCGCTGCGCAAGCGGCGCGCTTGGTATGGAAGAGCCCGACCTCGCGCAATTGCATGCTGACCTGGTAGAGCGGCTTAGTCAAAAGCGATTGCTCACAGATGCTGGCGTGGATGGCGTTTACCGCTGTTTCGCGCCATTTGTTACCCCCTAGTGGAAGTTCGCAACGTGAATCACGGTCGAGCAACCTCGCCAAGATCACAGGTTTTGGCCAGCACTGCCTGCCATGCAAATGACCACTGCACCGGTTGAATGCGCTCGAATGTCGAAACGACGAGACAAGTACCTGCTGCTATGTTTCCATTGGTAACCTTGGATCAGGTCCGGCGGGCACTGGCGCTGAAAGACTTTGATTCAGCGACGGCGCTGCAGCGGATGGCGCCGGCGCCGCGAGGCTGGCAAAAGCGCAATTATCCACCACACCCGGCAGCGGTCATGATACTGCTATACCCCTCCGCTGATGGCAGCCTGAACACGGTGCTGACCTTGCGCACCGCCGGACTGCGCGGGCACAGCGGGCAGGTCAGTTTTCCGGGTGGCCGTCAAGAGCTCCAGGATGCAGATTTGTCTGCGACAGCTCTGCGCGAAACCTGTGAAGAAATTGGCATTTGCGCCGAGCGACTATCCATCTTGGGACAGTTCTCGCAATTCTACATTCCAGCTTCTCACCATGAGGTATGTCCGGTAATCGCGCATCATGCTGGTCGGCCGGCCTTTGCGCCAAATCCCGACGAAGTGGCGGAGGTTTTCAGTTTCGCGCTGATTGATCTGTTGAAGCCGCGATTCAAGTTCGTGGAGCGGCGGTGTATTCGCGGCATTGATGTGCGCGTGCCTTATTACGATGTACAGGGACACAAGGTCTGGGGCGCGACCGCCATGCTGCTCAGTGAATTGGAAGGGCGCTTGCGTCATGTCCTGCCGCGGTCTGTCCTGCTCGAACTCGCGTAGGTCGCCGATAGATTCGTATCGTGCCGGCGTCGCCTTTGCCGCCTGCGTCGCGGGCCGGCGCTCGTCCCGTAACTTGTACACATTCGGCATGATTGATATGCTTACAGAAACTGGAATCGCGCTGTAACCTGATGTCGCGTCAGCCGCCCGTCAGCAAATTTGCATGGACACCATCTTAACCGGCATTCCTATACTGGCAGTGACCCCGGCCGCAGGCGGCGCCGGTGAATGGGGCGCGCTCCTTACCTACATCATCATGGCGCTGGGCATCTCTTTCCTCTGTTCCATCTGGGAGGCGGCGATGCTTTCTACGCCGGTCTCTCATATCGAATTGCTCGTTCAGGAGGGCCGGCAGGCCGGCGTCATCATGCAGGGGCTGCGGCAGAATGTGGAACACCCGATCTCCGCTATTCTGACGCTGAACACGATTGCACATACCGTAGGGGCGGCCGGGGCTGGCGCCGAGGCGACCGCGATATTCGGCAGCCAGTTTCAGGGCATTATCTTCGTAATCTTGACGCTGCTGATACTGGTATTCTCCGAGATAATCCCCAAGACGCTCGGCGCAGTCTATGCTAAACCGCTCACGCCCTTCACCGCTTACTCTCTGCGCATTCTGCTGCTGGTCTTCAAACCGGCCGTCTTCGCCTTTGACTTCTTCACGCGCGCGATGCGGCCGAGCGAAGAGGCGCCGACGGTGACGCGTTCCGAATTGCAGGTGATGGCGCGGATCAGCGCTGAAGAGGGCGGCATACAAGAACGCGAGAATCGCATTGTCGCCAATTTGCTTCAGCTCGCCGAAGTTCAGGTTGAGACGATTATGACGCCGCGCACGGTCGTGCTGATGTTTCAGGAAGAGCGGACGGTCGCCGACGTTATGCGGATGTATACCTTTCTGCCTTTCTCGCGGATTCCCGTTTATGGCGAATCGGCCGATGATGTCAAAGGTTACGTGCTGCGCCATGAGATTTACCGGCGCGCGGCGGCGGATGAGCAGGGTGTGATGATGCGCGAAATCGCGCGGCCGCTGGATGTTGTGCCGGAGACCAATTCAGTGGCGCAAGTGCTCGACGAGTTCATCGCCAAGCAGGACCATATCTTTCTCGTCATTGATGAGTATGGCGGGACGGCCGGCTTGATTACGTTGGAGGATACAGTGGAGACCTTGCTCGGCATCGAAATCCTCGATGAGTCGGATCGTGTCGCCGATCTGCAGGAGTTGGCGCGGCGCCGCTATCAGAGCCAGGTCGATCTGCTGGCGGAGCTGGGGCGCGGACAAGACGCTACAGCGGCACCGGAGGTCCCGCCCGACTCCGGCACAGCCGAATGAGGGAGTTTCGTCTTCCGCTGCCATCCTACGCTTACAGCTTCAACTTGCTGCTGGAATTCGTCACGCGCATCACTCATCCGGGGCGCCTCGTGGTTGAAGGCGAAACCCTGTGGCGCTTCACCGACGGACAACTGCTCGCATATCGTCAAGAGAGCAACGCCATCGTCGTTCGTGGCAAGTGCCTGTCTTCCGCAAATGAAGACCGCATCAAGCGCCTTTCCATCCATTGCCTTGGATTGGGTCGAGACTTGACAGCATTTTACGATTTTGCGCTCCGCGATCGAATGTTGTGGCGGGTGGTGAGACCTTTGCGCGGTCTGCCGATATTCTGCGCCGAGACCGTCTTCGAGGCGCTGATCACGTTGATCATCGAACAGCATATCACCTGGAAGAACGCCATGCGCTACCAACGCACGCTGATGCAAATGTTCGATAGGGGCGCTTCCGTTGGGCGGGCGACCGTCTATCGTTTTCCCTCACCGCAGCAATTAGCCGGCGCCGCGCAAGCCGATCTCAAACCGCTTAAGATAACCAACCGCCGAATAGATATGATTATCGGAATCGCGAAAGCAGTTGTCGCCGGCGAGATTGATTTGGAAGCGGTGGCTCAGCTGGCGCCGCGGGCGGCCTATGACTGGTTGATGGGCATAAACGGCGTTGGTCATTGGACGGCGAATAATGTGATCGGGCGGGCGCTGGGCGCTTATCCCTTCGTCAGCCAGAACGATGTCGCGCTGCAAGCCGCCGTCCAGTTCTACTTCCACGGTGGCAAAGGTCAGAAGAGCCCTGATCTGGTTACGAATGCACTAAATCGCTATGAAGCATACGCCGGGCTGGCGGGGCATTTTCTGCTGCTGCGCTGGGTACTCGATCGCTATCCACCGATTACGCTTTAGCGCCAGCTAGGCGGAGAGTTCGTCGTATAGCAGTTCCTGGCTGAGCGACTGAAGCACCGTGTCTTCGCTTTCGAGCGTGAGCGAAGCGGCAGTCACGCCGAGCCGCATCGCCTCATCTATCGGCACATCGTTGAGGATGCCGAATATCACCGCGCCGGAAAAGGCGTCGCCCGCGCCTGATGTATCCACCACCTCGGTGTGAATCGCTCGAATGTAACCCCCGCCGCTGCTGTCGGCATAAGCGAGACCGCGCTCGCCCAGCGTCACCACAGCGATATTCGCGCCTATGTTGACGAGCTGCTGCGCGGTGCCGATGGCGGAATCGCGCTCGGTGGCCGGTTCATCCAGTGAGCAGAGCGCTGCTGTTTCGCTGGCGTTGGGTACGATCAGATACAGGTTGGCGATGAATCGAGTCATTCGGCTGGCCATCAGCGGGGAAGTGGGGTCGGCGCAGACGCGGACCTGATGGCGCGCCGCTAACTCAAATAGCGTATCAAGCGCTTCGTCGGAAAGCGTCGCATCGATGACGACGAGGGCGGCTTTTTCGAAGAGCCATTCGTGCTCCATCAAGTAGTCCGAATCGATCGCCTCGGCAATGCTCAAGTCATCCACGCGGGTACAGTCGTCTTGGGACTCGTAAAGCAGTATGGAGGTGGCTGTGCGCGCCCCGTTGACGCGCAAAATGTGGCGACAATCGATGCCGGACAGCGTAGAATGCGTGATGAGGTGCTGGCCGATATCATCGTCGGCAATGGCGGTGAGCAGCACGGTTTCGATATCGAGCCGCGCAAGATTTTCCGCGATATTGCGCGCCACGCCGCTTACGGACGCGTGAATATGGCCGTATTGACGCCTGCCTGGCTGTAGCGCGCCGACGGTTTTCCCGCTGATTTCCAGTACGGCTGAGCCGACCACCAGGACATATTCGCCGTCCATATTCGCGCTCCTTGTGATCCGCTAGCCGGCCGAACTCGAAGTGCTGGAATTATCCGCCCGATTGGCTTCCGGAGGCGGCGGCAAGGTCGGCTGCGCATTAGGTATCGCCGTGTTCTCCGGCGGCGCGGGTGGCACATCAACACCCAGATTCGCAGGATTCAAGTCGGCCGAACCGATCACATCTTCGTTCAACGGGTCTTCTACGCAGCGGAATCCGATCCAGCGGAGGAACTCGTCGGGGCGCGCCGATTGACGATGAACGGTACGGCTGAAGAAAGGCAAGCCATCCCAGGAGCCCCCGCGCAGTACTTTCTGCTGCCCAATGATAGGACCGGTTGGGTTCATGGCATTGCCCCGTCTTGCTTGCTCTTCATAGTGGCGTTCGCTGTAATAATCGCTGATCCATTCGGCAACATTGCCCGCCATGTCATAAACGCCGTAGATGCTCGCTCCCAGAGGCAGGCTGCCCACTTGCAGCGAGCCGGGCGGCGCGTCCCGGGGAAGGCGCGTCTTGGCTAAGGCGTTGTCCCAGGTATTGCCCCAAGGATAGACGCGTCCATCGTCGGCGCGGGCGGCGCGCTCCCATTCGGCTTCCGTCGGCAAACGGCGTCCCACCGACTCGCAGTACTCGCGTGCGCCGTACCAGGTTACGCCGTAGACCGGATGCTGTGACAAGCCGGCGCCAATGGTGTATGTCGTGCCATCAAAAATGATCGGGGCGTCGCGGCTTTCGTTTTGCGTCTGGATGCAGGGGAAACCGGCGCAGCGATTTACGTGCGCGTCAGGTCCACGGACGTTCAGAAAAGCTACATACTGTTCAAATGTAACTTCAGTGGTTTCCATCAGGAAGGCATCAACGGTGACCTGATGCGCCGGGAAAGAATCTTGCGCGTAGCTCGCTTCACAGGCGCCGGCATCTCGCGTTATGCATTGGCGCACGGCTTCGGTCACTTCGCCCGGCGTGGTGCCCATAACGAAGCTGCCACCTGGGATCGTAACCGTCAGACTGCGAACTATTTTCAGCAGTTCCGGTATCTCGCTGGTTGGCGCAATCGTTGGCGGCGCAATCACCGTGAGGATATCAGTGTGCGTCGGCGTCGCCTGCACCTGCACGGAAACGACCTCGCTGGTCGCCTCCTGCAGGGGCCTCTGTTGCGCCACCGCTCCTCTGCCGCCTGCGGAGGCCGGATCAGATGTTGCTGTGACCACGATGAACTGAGCCAGCGGCGTAGGCGTGGGCAGGCTGGCGTCCTCAGTGGCGGTCATGACAACATGGACAACGGTGGTCACGACTTCCGGTTCCGCCGTCGGCAGAAAATAAGCCGGGAGCGTCCCCTCTAGCATGACCCCAATCATGACGCTGACGCCGCAAAACAGACCCGGAATGAAGCCGATCAGCGCCCATTGCCAAGCGGCACTGCGTTGGCGCCTGCCGCCGATAGGTCTATAGGACATTGACTCTCCTTCGCGTCGATGCGCCGCGCCCAGGCTGACAGATGTAGCGGGCTGTTTCTTCGCGCTATCATAGCGTAAAGCACAATGCGGCGTTCTGCAATTGTCGTTGGTGGCGTCCCGCTGCGCGCTTCAGCGTAACCTAGCTGGCGCTTAGTCGTCTTGTGGAGCTTGGTTCGCTTGACAGGGGATAGCCTAAGGATTAGGCTTAATTGAAACTATGCGGATGAAGCTAAGCGACCGCAGGAATTCTTCGCCTTGACCCGAATCAGCATCAGACCGTTAGACGCGCCGGCGGCCGATGTCGATGGCTTGCGTCCGGTTAATCTGCGCACCGATCTGCGGCCGCTGGCAGATCTGATCGAGTTGGTCTTTGCCGACTCGATGGACAGCAGCGGACGATCGGCCATCCGTGAAATGCGCTATCTGAGCCACATGGGATACGGGCTCAAGCTGATTTCGCGCCTGAACGATCTGGCATTGGGTATCAGCCTGGGCTTCGTCTATGTCATGGATGGCAAGCTGGTCGGCAATGTCTCAGTGTATCCGGCCGGGTACCCGAAATCGATGGGCGAAACTTGGATCCTGGCGAATGTCGCCGTCCATCCGGCTTATCAGCGGCGCGGCATCGCTCACAGCCTGGTCGCGGCCAGTCTCAGCATGATCCGCCGGCGCGCGGGCGCGCGTGTGATCCTGCAGGTGAACTATGACAATGTGCCGGCGCAGCGACTCTACGAGCGGCATGGCTTCATCTATGAACGCGCTTGGCGAATATGGCGCCGCAGCGGTTTCGTCCGTTCTTCGGCTGTTGAGGCACGTGGTTTTTCCGTGGCGCATTTGCGCGGCGACGAGTGGGCGGCGGAGCTCGCCCTGGCGCAAGCGGCGCGTCCTAACACCAAGGGGGGCATCGGCTGGCTAAAGCCGGCGCACCGCGCAGAATTCTATACGCCGCTCTGGAAGCGGCTGCTCAGGCTGATCTCGTTGAGCGGCGTGGAAAGGCTGGTCATCCGCGACGAAGCGGGGCGAGAGATACTGGCCTCATGCTGGCTGGAAAGCGCCATGAGCTTCAGCAACGTACGCGGCTGGCTGTTCACCTCGCCACAAGTCGATCATCGGCCCTATGCCGAGGCATTGCTCGATTATGTAGTCAGCCGCCACGATCGTTCAACGATCCACTTCGAACATCCGAAGGACGATGACGTTGCGAACGACTTGTTCAAGCATCATGGGTTCAAAGTCAGACGCGAACTCTGGCATATGCGCCTCGACCTATAGGTCGTGTGAAACAGAACAAGCGAGCTCAGCTTAATTCTGGTCTGGGCTGTCCGAACGAAAACGTTGTGGACGGCGGCTGCTTTCCGGATTCTTGATCGCGGGTCGAGCGGCGGATACTCCAGTCGATGCCGGCAATATCTTGCGCGGGAGTCGCGCTGGGCGATTTCTGTCCGGGTTGTTGGCTGGACGAATCGCCCCATCCTCAGGGACAAGCTGCTCTCCATCTATCGAAACCGCGCTCGGTATAAGGCCGACTGCGGCTGCCGAGTTTAGCGGCGCGCTCCCGCTATTAACTGTATCCAGATACTCGCCCAGTATCTGACGCTGCTGCATGGCATCGTATTTCGCGCGGCGCTCGGCTTTATTGTGTTGACGGCGGGAGATTTCCTGCTGGATTTCCTGCGGGTTCGATACGCGCTGAAACATCTTGGGTTCGTCGGCGCCCACCAGCGACATGCGCACATCGCCATATTTCATCAATGCCGCAAAGATGCCACGCGTTACCGATTCCACATTATCGATGCGCTCGACCAGGATCTGGTCGCGCAGGCTCTGCAGAAAGAAGGGGCGCTTGTGCACCAGCGTTATGGTGTCATCCGAGATGATGTAAAGGTCGTTGCGCCAGTCCCAATCCATCCAGTAGTAGGCGAGGCAGCCCACAAGCAGCGCAACGAAAGCAATGGGCATCGTGACGATTCGCAGGTCCGGGCTGATGAGCATAGCGCTGAGCGCAAGCGACGCTAGCGAAACGAGGATGATCAGGATCGGGATGAAGGTATGCTGTGCCCAGACGCTCATGTGTTTGCGATAGACGATGTCGCCATTGCTCATCTCGATACGCGAGCTGAGATAGCCGTTGGTGCCGCGAACCGGCTTTGGCGGTTCGTCGCTATGAACTGAGCTGGCAGCGATAGACGGGTCGTCGGTCTCGCGGGCCATCCAACGCTGTAGTTCCGCGCGCACGATTTTGTGATGGCGCTGCGCCTGGCGGTTCTCAAAATACTCCCGGTCTTCGATGATAAGCTTCTGAAACTGTTCCGGATTGGGCATGAAGTCCAGTTCCAGATTGCCCTGGGCGCCGGCGGTTTTGACGATGACCTTGCCATAGCGAAACAGACGCGCGAAGGGATCATAGGAGGGGAACTCGAAATTGATCTCGTGCACGCTTTCCAAGCCAACCTGCGTGATTTGGCGATACAGCGCCAGGATGGTTCGGCTGATGCGGATGATCCGCTGGTCGGTGACGATCACGGAGTCATTTCGCCATTCCAAATAGAAGTAAATCAGCGACATGCCCGGCAGAACAAGCGACAGCCCCAACAGAGCGAGCGACAGAATTTGAATCTCTAGCAGAAACGCGCCGATCCACATTAAAAGCATCAACAGCAGAGGCAGCCAGGCTCTGCGCAGGAAGGACCACCAATGGCGGTGGGTTTGGAGCAGAATCTCTTCGTCTTCGCGCTGCTCGGCAAATTGCGGGCTGATTGGCGCCTGTTCGCGGCCGCCACTCACAGCGAAAGCGCCGCCCAGATCCGGGTGCTCCTCGAGTAGACGGGTGAACGCGGCTCTTGTGAGTTTAAGGACTGTGACGGGCTGCGCCGCGCGCATGGTGGCGGCTTGTATGGCCTCCGCGAAAAGGGCTTCTTGATTGATGCTTTGGCCTGCCATGATGGTCGCCAATGGCGTTTGGCTGCCGTCAGCGTCCGTGCGGAAGAGCAGAGCCTCACCAGACACAATGATAATCATGCCATCAGCGGTGCTGCCCTGAACGAAGATGTCTTCACCGGCGAGATATGCGCGTCTCTCCAGAGCAGGACCGATGAGGTCACGCTGTGATGGACTCAGTTGCGCGAATAAGGGTATGCTTTCCAGCCCGAGTTTTTCCTGCATGACCTGCAATCTCTTCACGGAGCCGCTTGCGTCGAGTATAGCATTATCCGTAATTTCTCACTTTGCAGTCATATTTGGGCGAATGGCGCGTCTAGGCTGACCTCAACCGACCCAGGACACGGGAGCGGTAAACATCGAGGATATGGCAACCAATAATCCTATCGCAAGAAATGATAGATGTAGGGGCACCTTATCACGTCGCCCGTGTCCAACGTGAGAATAAGGGCGACCAGGTTGGTCGCCCCTACAAACTTGGGGCGGCCGAGGATTATATCCGCGCAATTCACCAATCCTCTTTCCTCCGCCTTAATCCCAGACGCTCCGCATCTGCCAGGCATCGAGTCGATTGAGCGTCGCCTCCCGTCCCTGCGCCCGCAGCGAGACGCCGAGGCTGTCTCCCCGCGCCGGATAGACGCGTACCGCGACGCACTGCTTTCCGTTGGCGTAGACCTCTACCACGCTGCGATCGATGAAGACGCGTAGTTGCAGCGGCTCGTCATCCTCCAGAAACACCGGTGCCGTTTCCGGCGCCCGCGAGAGCGCTTCCGGCAGCGTCGAGCTGTAAGACGTATCGATGGAAATCAA
>JAAXID010000084.1 GCA_012270545.1 Anaerolineae bacterium
GGCATCGACGCGCAGGTCATGCTGCAGCGATTGCGCCAGGTTGCGCCAGTAGATGCGCTGAATGTAGCCGAATACCGATTCCAGCGTCCAAACGATCAGCGTGACTAGGCCGAGGATGATGAGCTGGGCAGACAGGTCGCGCACTCCCAGCCGACCGAGCAAGGAGGCCTGCCGCTGTACGACGATATCGACCGCCATGCCGATCAGCACAGGCGGCATGATGTCGAAGATTTTGCCGAGGACGGAGTAGAGTGTCGCCAGCGCGACGCGCCGCCGGTAAACCGACGCGTAGTTGAGCAGGCGGATGAAGGGATGACGCATTTGGGCTTTAGCTGCTGTCATTTGAAGGCGACATTTCTGTGTTGCGCATAAGCTGCGGATTATAAGAGATTGGAGGCGAACGCGCCAGATGGCCGCGCGATTTTAATGAATGGTATGGACAGGGTGTGGACGGGCTGGGCGAGTGTAGTGGCGCTGATATTCTTGCGATTTATCTGGCGCTACTTATCGCGCAAGACCCGGCGCGCTTCGGCGAGAACCTGCCCCACGGCGATATCCCTCACACAGGGGTGGTAATCCGGATTGTCGTCGCGCCAATCCAGGATGCGGCAGGGACGGCAGGCGATATCGGAAGTCACCACGGCCTGCCGCCGAGTGTCGCCCCAAGGCGCGAATTCTATGGGATCGGCTGGCCCGAAGAGCGCAACCGTCGGCGTCTGGACGGCCGCGGCGATGTGCAGCGCGCCGCTGTCGGGTCCCAGTACCACAAGGGAGCGGCGATAAAGCGCGGCCAGCTCTCCAACGCTCGTCGACCCGGCGATGATGTAGGCCACCGCTTTCATCTTGGCGGCAATGTCCTCAATGATTGCCTTTTCTCCCGCTGTGCCGGTGAAGACGATCGCGGCCTCATTCTCTTGCGCGACCGTATCGGCGACGGTCGCCCACTTATCGGCGCGCCAGATCTTGCTTGCCGCGCCCGAACCGGGATGTATACAGATGATTGGCGCCCTGGCGGCGATGCCCCAATCCGACAGACGAGCGTCGATGGTGTTGCGGTCTTCAGTTTGAAGCGGGAAGTCGAGCCCGACGGCGTCGCCTCGGGGTATATCTGCGAACGCTTCCGCTAAGCGCAGGTTCTGCTCGACGACATGCTGATGCTCAAGCTTTCGCGCTACGGTCAGATAGGGCGCTACGCCCGGCAGGTCATAACCGATGCGCTGGCGGATGCCGGCGAGAAAAGCCAGCAGCGCGCCCCACCAGTGATCCGGGCGCATAATGATGGCGCTGTCATAGCCGACCTGGCGCAGCTTCCGCGCCGATTGCAGAGCCAGCAGATAAGGATTGTCGCCCGCCGCCGCACCGCGCCGGAATCCCGGAAAGGGCAGCGTCAACACTTGGTCGACTTCCGCGAAATTGACGAGCAAGTCGGCGCACCAATCACCACAAAGGACATGAATGCTAAGCTCGGGGCGCTGCTCTTTTATCACTTTGATCGCCGGCATCGTCAGGAGCATGTCCCCCAAGTGATCGGGACGAATGATGAGAATCCGATTGCTTTCGGCTCTTTGGGACGGTACGGGCGCTCTGGCGACTATCTCGAGGAAACTGTTGCGAAATTGATGCTCCAGCGACGGCTGATGCAGTGCCTGGACCATTCGCTGATTGCGGCGCGCGAGCCCCTCTCTATCCAAGGCCAAGCTCCGCATAGGCGCGCAGAAGCCGCGGAATCAGCGCGGACCAATCGTAATGAACGCTCACCTGCGCCAATGCCAGCCGTCCCAGTTCGCGCCGCCGACGCTCATCTTCCAACAGTAAGATGATCGCCTGAGCGAATTCCTGTGCATCATCGGCGATGGTTAGCGCCTCCCGCGCGTCGTCATTCAAACCGGCCGCGCCAATCGAAGTTGAGACGACGGCGCAGCCGGCCGCCATCGCCTGCAGGATCTTCAGGCGCGTGCCACTTCCCATCCGCAGGGGCACGACGTAAATCGCCGCCTTATGAATATAGGGCTGAACCGACTCCACCCAGCCAGTGACCTGCACGCTCTCGTCAGCAGCTAGCGATTTAAGCCGCCGATGCGGATTGCGTCCGACGATGAGCAGGCGCGTTTGGGGCAACTGTTCGCGCACCAGGGGAAATACGGCATTATGAAACCATTCAACTGCGTCAACATTGGGCCGGTAATCCATCTTGCCGCTGAATACCAGTTGGTATGGCTCGCGCGCCGTACCTGCGGGCGGCTCGTAGTTCACAACGGCGACTCCGTTGGGCATGACAAAAGCGGGCGCGCCACCGTGCTTTTCGAGGAAATCGCGGTCTTCATCGCTGACGGCGATGATGGCATCGACATCACGGCAGATCGCGCGCTCAAAGCGTTGCAATCGAGCGGACTGTATCGACGAATAAATGGCGGCGGGCAGCCGTCGAATATCCTCCCGATCCACTTGTGCGACGACGCGCTGCAACTGTGCTTCCGCGTTTTGCGCGTCATACACGACTTTGGCATTTTTCTTATCTGCCCGGATTAAAGACAGGTAACAGCCAAGCTCAATCCCGGAAAACTGAATGAGATCAAATGCGTTCTCTTGCAGAAGCCTACCTAGAATCCGCGCAAACTCGGCGCTCGCCAGCCGAAAGGCCATATCAGCCTGGTCGCTCAGGATCAGTTTCGCGATGCGCTTGAGTTTTCCGTGATGCGGCAAGGGGACAACATGGACGCTTTCGCAGAGTTGAAAAAGGGGATTCCCATCGGAGGCGGGAGACTTTTCGGCGAAACTCAGAAGGGTGAGGCGATGGCCAGCTGCGGTCAAACCACGGATCAGGCCGATACTGCGAATGGCGGCGCCCGATTCACTTGGGTAAGGCAGGTCGGCTGTGAGCAGCAAGATGTTCATCGCGCTTCTAGTTGAGGACGGCGTTGTAGCAATCGAGCACGCAGCGGCCCGTGTCGATCCAGCGGAAGGTCGCCGCCCGTCGCAGTGCGGCCGCTGACTGCGCCTCGCGCCAGCGGTCCTCCGTCAACGCGGTCTTCAGCGCCTCGGCAATCGTCACCGTATCATAAGGGTCGATGAGCAAGCCGACATCGCCAACGATCTCAGGCAGCGAGGCGACGCGACTGACGATGGGCAGGGTGCCGCAAGCCATCGCCTCCAACGCGGTTAAGCCAAAGCCCTCATAGAATGACGGCGTCACCAAAACGAGCGCGTGGTTGTACAAGGCGGGCAGCTGTTCATCAGATACATCTTGATTAATCACAATATGCTGATGGATGCCCACTTTGCGCAAGTCAGCCATCAATTGCTCATAATGCCAGCCGGGTCGCCCGACGATGACGAGCTTTGGCGCATCGGGCAGCTCAAGTTTCAGGTCGCGATAGGCTTTTGCCAAGCCGACGAGATTCTTGCGCGGTTCGAGCGTGCCAACAAAGAGGATGTATTCGGCAGGCAGCCCGAGCGCGCAAATGACGGGCGCTGTCATTTCGCGCGGCAAAGGTTGAAACTTGTCATCGACGCCCAGCATGTGCACCGTGATGAGATCAGCGGGCACGGAGAGCATATCGATCAGGTCCCGCTTCGTGGCCTCGCTATCGACCAGAATGTGGTCAGCGCGGGCGACCGATGCCTTGATCTGCCCGTTGTAATAATGACGGCTTTCGGCGGTGATGTATTCCGGATAATGAATGAAACTGAGGTCGTGAACGGTGATGATGTGGCGGCGGGCGGCACGGTAGGGCGCGATGAAGTCCGGGCTGTGCAACAGGTCAAAGCGGTGGCGCCACAACTCCAGTGAAAGGGCGGCGCGCTCCAGCGGATGATGCGGCGGCGTCCACAGGCTGGCGCTTCGAAAGCGCACCGATAACCGCTCACTGGACTTGCGGCTCTGCAATAGTTTTAGTTCGTGCGCGGGTTCAAGCTCTTCGAAGGCGCTGATGATCGCCGTGATGTATCTGCTGATGCCGCCCACCCGATAGTGGGTCAGGCGGGCATCGATTCCGATATGTGCCATATCGCGAGTATAGCGGTATCATCAGGCGCACGCTAGCTGAAAAGGTTGCTCCACGCGGCTCCGAATGTCAGGAGAACAGCATGACGCGATACGATGTCTTGACCTTTGGCGAATCGATGATGCGCTTGACGCCGCCGGGTTTTCTGCGTATCGAACAGACGCGGACCTTCGATATATGGGTCGGTGGCACCGAGTCGAACACAGCAGTGGGATTGGCGCGCTTGGGCATGAAAGCCGCCTGGCTGTCCCGTCTGCCGGCGACGCCGATGGGGCGTTACATCAGCAACCGCGTCGGACAATACGGCGTTGATGTGAGCCATGTGGTCTGGGCCGACGCGGAAGAACGGCTCGGTATTTATTTCCACGAGAAAGCGCAAGCGCCGCGCGCCAGTGAAATCATCTACGATCGCAAAGGCTCGGCGATGAGCAGGATGAGGCCCCATGATTTGCCCAGCGGCTTGTTTGAAGCGGGCCTTTCGCGGCTGCTGCATGTCACCGGCATCACGCTTGCTCTCAGTGACACGGCGCGGGAAACAGCGCACGAGGCTTTGCGACGAGCCAAGAAGGCCGGCTGGCGCATCAGCTTTGACAGCAACTATCGCAGCAAACTCTGGAGCGGCGCCGAAGCGGCGGCCGGCTGCGATTACGCTATGTCCATGGCAGATGTGATCTTCTGTCCCTTGGGCGACTATCAGGTGATCTACGGCGAAGCGACTGAGCAGGAGGCGATCAAAGCACTCGCGGAGAAATACCCGCAGGCGCTGATCATCATGACCTTGGGCAAAGATGGCGCGCAAGCCCGCGCACCCGCCGGAAAACTGCTGCGGCAGCCGGCGATTTTGGCGGGCGAAGTCGGGCGGATCGGCGGCGGCGACGCCTTCACAGCCGGCTTTCTGTACGCCTGGCTGACCTTTGCTGATATTGAACTGGCGCTCAAATGGGGCGTGGCTATGTCGGCGCAGAAATACACCATTCCCGGTGATTTGCCGCTGGTGGATCGCGAAGCGGTCGCTGCCTTGGTCGCCGGCGCTTCCGGCGGCGGTCTCATCCGCTAATCGCACTCGCTGATGTTGCCCCGTTTAGACGGACAGTGTCTCTGTCTATGCGGCAGCGCCATTCATATGCAGTCGTTTCAAACCTGTCGTGTTACCTCACATTGCTTTGAGGAGGGCTGGGGGGAGAGATTAGAATAGCGCGTTTGCGCATTTTCATTACTTTCTTTGAATTACTAAGTTAAGACGAAGAGAGGCTTTTTTATGTTATTTGAAAATGGCTTCGTCGCGCGGCTGCACGTTGACAGCAGTTTCCTTACGATAGGTCACCATACCCGGTCCCGCGCCTTTGATCGCCTTAACGTACTTGACGCGCGTGTAATCGACCTGAACAGTCGTATCGTTTCGCCGTTTGCTGTACCAGGCAGCGACGGCGGCCGCCTCCGCGATCAACTCCGCGCTGATCCGCCGGCCATCATTGCGGATGACCACATGCGCGCCCGGCACATCGCGAGCATGCAGCCAGATATCCTGCGCGTTCGCCGTTTTGAATGTGACCTGTTCATTCTGCCGGCTGTTGCGCCCCACCCAAATCACGTAGCCAGCGCGGCTGACGACGCGCAGCGGGCTTTGGCGCCCCCCACCACCAATTCGTTTGAGCTTCGTGCCTAGTCCATGACCACGGGCCTGCAACATTTGCATCACATCATCGATCTCGGGCCAGTTGGCCGCCGCCATCAGGTCGTTATCCAATTGATCGACGAAGTCCAATTCCAACTGAGCTTCACGGATGAGCGCGGGCACGGCCTCCGCCGCCGACTTGGCTTTTTCGTAGCGGCGAAAATACTCTTGCGCGTTCTCCAGCGGACTACGGTCGGGATCCAGAGTAACCAGCAGCTCCGCTCCTTCCGGATCGTATTGCGCATGCAGCTCGTTCTGCCCCGCCGACAGTGTATATTGATACGCGAGGATCAACTCGCCAGACTGCTTGAGGCGCTGCAACTCGGCGTCAGCGCGCAAACCTCCGCGCAGAGAGTCGATTTTCGCCCGCAGTTTCGCGCGCGTTTCGTCAATGA
Organism: Anaerolineae bacterium; assembly: GCA_012270545.1. GTDB lineage: Bacteria > Chloroflexota > Anaerolineae > Aggregatilineales > Phototrophicaceae > UBA6055. The sequence continues at coordinate 6,075 of JAAXID010000084.1, forward strand.
CCGCTTGAACCGGCTTCTTGGCTTCCTTGTAAGCCTCAGCGCCTATTATCGCGCCGAAGTAGCTCTGAAGCGCCGCGCTGACCGTCTCCGATTCTTGCCACTCCAGGTGGGTCAAGGGGAACACGCTGAAGGCTTCGGGTGCCCCCTGGACGCTGCCGATGCCCGGCTGCCAGCGGCGCTGTAAAAGTGGCATAACGACAGCGCGAAACGCAGCGTACAGTTGGCCGCCATCGGTGTCGGCCGCACACGTACCCGGGTCTCCCGTCGCGCGGAAGACGATTTCCCGCGCCAATAGCGGACTCATGCCGAGGATGCGTCCGGGCAGAATTTGCCTCGTCTGCGTCGATTCCTTCTTCGCGCTATCAAGCAGATTTTGCATGTCAACTTCCCTCAGTATTGACGGATCCAGTTGACCTCGTATCGGGGGAGGCGCCACATATTCATGATTGGGCAGGCTGAGTCGATAGCGATTGACATCCGGTCCCACACGATTCAAGCAATCCAGAATTATGCCGTCTTGCACCAGCAGAACATTGGCGCGCCGCGGCATCAACTCCGCAATGAGGCGGAATTGTCCGTCGCGGCCCTCGATCTCTATTTCGAGGAGCCGTTCCCAGGGCGGCTGGGTAACCTGCGTGACGGCACTCCCCTCGGCAAAGCGCCGCAGCAGCAGACCCAGTTGAGTCGGCTTGGCGAGTCCACGGCGCAGCTTGGCATCGACCAGGTGCAGGCGTGGATGCATGGCATCGGCGCTGAGGTAGAGATAGTGGCGCTTGCGATTGGCGTAAATCTCCAGGCCGATCCCCAGCGCATCGACATCGATCACATCTTGAACGCGCCCGCTGACGATCATGTTCTTGAGTTCATCCGCAAGCGCAGAGATTGTGAAAGTGTCCAGGTTCATCTCAGGTGATCCAAGTTAGCGCAGGCGGGCGAGCCAGGGGCCGCCCCTGCAATTTTCGCTAAACAAGATGCTTGTGATTGTTGCCCCGCCGCTATCATATACAATCGGATCAAACTATGCCCTGTCCTCAGCCCACAAGGGGAGAGAGGAAGCGTTGTGTGGCGAGGCTGGCTTAGCTGGCTTCATTCCCTGCGGTGAGCGTAAGCAAATAGGCGATCATGTGGCCCAGATCGGCGGGGGAAAAGCGTTCTCCATAATCATTTGGCATTGCGTTGGCGTAACCATCGACCAGATGCGCCGCCGGCAAGAGGATCGCCTCATAGAGATACTGCTGGGCGCTGAGCGGCGGCCGCCGCTCCCCAGCGACGGATCCCAGCCCGTCAAAGAGCGGCGCCGTAGTGCCGTCTCCCGTCATATGGCAAGTGGCGCAGTCGGTCTCCGAAACCAGTCTCTCGCCGATCGCCGCGTCCGCTCCAGCCATTGCCGCTTCCAGCTCATCAACGTAGGAAGCGCTATCGATGGGCCCAGCCCTCGATGATGAGGTCGCGCTGATCACCAAGGACAACAGGGCAGCAAATCCCGCTGCCACCAAAACCGCAACAGCGACGATCAATTTCTTTCGCGTCTGCCGGGGACTCTTTTCGCCTTCCGTCATCGAAGCCCCGTGGCTGGGCGGCGCATACTCGGCTGCTGGGGAAAATCAGTTGTTGGACTCTTGACGGACGGCGGTCACCTGACGATTGAGCAGCCAGAATACAATCATCAGTGTCAATCCGGCGCCGATGACGTTGAAGAGAATGAATCCAGTGACCAGAATGAAGGCGACCGCTTGATCGGGCGTGGCGGTCAGAAAATCGCCGCTGGGGTCGGTCGTCTGCTGGATGGCCAGATCCGACGAGAGCAAGTTGGACGTGATGGCGCCGCCTGCCAGCAGGATCACCAATACCAATGCCACCGCCCCCAATGCTTTCATGCAGTTTCTCCTCGAGCCGCCATCGCTAGTCGCATTCTACTATCCATAGTGGTCGGACGCAAGATAATCAACCGGCGGCCGCCACCTTGTCCGCCGCCTTCTTAAGTACCAGCTGATCGCGTTCCGGTCCTACGCTCACGATATCAATCGGCAGCTCGCAGAGTTCGGAGACGCGCTCGATGTAATGCAACGCCGCGGCGGGCAAATCACTGAAGCTTCGGCAATTGCTGATGTCTTCGCGCCAGCCCGGCATTGTCTCGTAAACCGGCTTGGCGCGCTCCAACTGCTCATTGGTTACCGGCGGATACTCGTAGCGTTGGCCGTTTATCTCATAGGCTGTCGCCAGCTTCAGCTCGTCCAGTCCGGAGAGTATGTCCATCTTGGTCAACATCAACTCGCTTAAGCCGTTGACGCCGACGGCGTAACGCAGCATGACGACATCCAGCCAGCCACAGCGGCGCGGACGGCCGGTGGTGGCGCCGAATTCCGCGCCGCGCTCGGCGATGCCGGCACCGACGTCGTCGAATAGTTCGGTCGGGAACGGTCCCGCCCCGACCCGCGTGGTATAGGCCTTGGTGATGCCCAGCAC